>NZ_JBVHHB010000032.1:0-109312 GCF_055561295.1 Kitasatospora sp. NPDC022785
ACGGCGGCGATCGGGGCGGTGGTGGCGAACTTCTGCATGGTGTGCTCTCCTGCGCTCGTTGTTTCTAACGAGGGAAAAGCTACGTTGCGTTCGCGAAGTCCGCAACAGATTCGTTGCACGCAAACATCATCACTGCAGGTGAGAGGCATAATATCGTTGCAGCCGTCCTGAATCTAACGCAATGACAGATACCGATCGCGTTGCATTGGACTGGAAGTGAACGCTATGCGGCGCCGGGCGGCGGGTCCGGCCCTTCGGCGGATTGCACTCGGGCCGACCGGTGGCCTCGCCCGTACGGAGATCGCCCGACGCCTCGGCCGCCCCGTCCTCGCGGGCCGGGGTCATGGCCGCCGAGGTCGCGCTGAACGCCACCGCGGGCGCTGTTCCTGTGTCGGTGCGGGTGTCAGGGAGATCCCGTGGGTGCGGAGTGAGAGAGCCGTGTCTCTCCCAATGCCCTTGCTTCGCAGGCGATATGACGCAGATGTTGCCGTCGGCCGGTGTGACGCCACCGCGGCCGGGCTGATGATCGTCGGGCTCCGGCCGGACGGTAGCCTGCATCGGTCAACAGTGTGTTGACCGCCCATCATGCAGTCGTCACGGGGATATCAGTCATGTCCGCACCGCCGCCCTACCAGAACCAGCCGCCTCAGCAGGGCTACGGTTACGCACCGCCGCCGCAGATGCCGTACGGGCAGCAGCCTCCGTACGGACAGCAGCCGCAGTACGGCCAGCCGTCCCAGTACGGTCAGCAGCCGTACGTCGCTCAGCAGCCGTATGCCGGCCAACAGCCGCCGGCGCCCCGGCCTCCCCAGGGGCCGCGGCGCAGGAGTCCGTTGCATTCACTGCTCTCGATCGCGATCGTCCTGGCGGTCTTCGGCGGCGGCGCCTGGTACGTGTGGAAGTACAACACGGATCCCAATGGCGGCAAGGCCAAGGCGGAGGCCACGCGCTCCGCGCAGGCGGAGGAGAACAAGAAGTACGAGCCGAAGGTCGGTGACTGCGTCAGGATCCAGGACCCCCAGGGCTCGCCGCTGCCGGTGATCGTCGACTGCAAGTCCGCCGAGGCCCAGTACAAGATGGCCGACACCCTCTACGGCCCCGACCGGAGTTGCGGGTCGGCGTACGACTACGGGATCAAGTACTCCAGCAGGCGAGCCGCCGACTACACCTTGTGCTTCAAGAAGGTCTGATCATCGCCTCGCGCTCCGGCTGGGTTCCGGCTGGGTTCCGGCCGTGGTCCGGCCGTGGTCTGGCCGTGGTCTGGCCGTGGTCCGGCCGTGCTCCGGCGGTGGTCCGTGGGTGCGGGCCTCGGCCGGAACCGGTGCTCAGCGCAGCCGGGACGAGGACAGGATCGACGCGAGGTGCGCGACCACCATGCCCCAGGTGATCACCGCGATCGCGGCGAGTGCCACCCGGGTCGGGCCGATGTCGCCGACCGCCGCGTCGGCCACCGCCGTCGCCAGCAGCACCAGCGAGGCCTCGATGCCGTTGGTCACCCGGTGGATCTTGAATACGGACGCCAGCCGGCGCGCGGTGGCGATGCCCTGGGAGCGCGGCTGGGTCGACTCCTCGTCGGCCGGCGCCAGCCCGCTCCGGGCCCGCGCCACGTCCACCAGGTCGGTCGAGGCCTTCAGCAGGACGACGCCCAGCGCCGTCGCCAGCCCGACCGACACCCACAGCTCCGACCCACCCCGCGCGGCCCGCACGCCGGCGCCGACCATCAGCGCCGCGTCGGCCAGGTACGCGCCGAGCCGGTCAACGTAGACGCCCGCCGTGCTGAACTGGCGCTTCCAGCGGGCCACCTCGCCGTCGACGCAGTCGAAGAGCAGGAAGCCCTGGAACAGCACCGCCGCCAGCACCGCGCCCGTCAGCCCCGGAATCAGCAGGGCCGCCCCGGCGCCGACGCCGCAGACCACCATCACCCAGGTCAGGGTGTTCGGCGAGACGGACGTGCGCACCAGCTGCCGCGTCGTCCGCAGCGAGATCGCCCGCATGTACAGGCGGCCCGCCCAGTGCTCGCCATTGCGGCTCTGCAGCTTGGCCTGCGGCTGGCAGACCTCCCGCAACTCGGCCAACGACGGGGCCGCGACCACCATGACTTCCTCCACCTGTCCCGCCGGACTTCGCAACGATCAGCACAGGCTACGACCTGCCTTGACCGGGGCCCCGGCCGGGTCTCGGACGCGGGGACGGAGATCCGCCGCATCACGCGGGCCGCCGTGGTCATGGCCGCCGGGCACCTCTCCGGGCCCTGACGGCCGCGCTCGCGGAACGGGCCCGCGAGCGCGGCTGGGCTCGGACGCCGGGCTCGGAACCCATGGCTCGGACCCGTGCCTCGGACCCCGGCGGCTCAGACCAGGGCCGGAACCGCCTCCGGCACCGGCGCGCCCCGGTGCAGCCAGGCGCGTTCGGCGGCGGACCAGGCGGTCGTCGTCACCAGGTAGATCCCGGCGGCCAACGGCACCAGCGCGGCGAACAGCACCGTGCCGAACGACAGGTACGGCAGGAACGCCGTCCCCGGCTGCGGGGTCGCCTGGAGCGCCTGCGCCCGGCGGGCCCGCCGGAAGCCGACGTACGCGACCGCCGCCAGCGCGGCGTACAGCATCCCGAACACCGCCCACTGGGCCGGGCCCTGCACACTGCCCACGTGCAGGCCGAGCGGGACGCCGAACAGGGTGTGGCCGAGCAGGTCGTTCGGGGTGGTGAAGAGCCGGTACATCACCGAGAAGAACGGGATCTGCACCAGCATCGGCAGGCACCCCGCGAACGGCGAGGCCTTCTCCTCCTTGTACAGCTCGGCCAGCGCGGCCTGGAGCTTCTCCGGCTTGCCCTTGTGCTTGCGGTTCAGCTCGGCGACCCTCGGCGCGAGCCGCGCCCGCGCCTTCTCCCCGCGCGCCGCGGCCCGCGCCAGCGGGTGCAGGGCGAGCCGGACGCAGACGGTGAACAGGACGATCGCCAGCGCGGTCGGCAGGACCTGGGCCAGGGCGGCGACGACATCGTGAGCCAGGCCGACGGCCGGGTCGAGGAGTGCGAAGACGGACATGGTGATGCGAGCCCTCCGGGGTCTCAACGTCTCAGGACATGAGTGATCTACGGAGGACGGCCGCGTTCGACGGCTCTCGGAAAGAGCTCTCGGAAGGAGCTCTCGTCATGAGGGAGGGTTACGCGGCCGCCGGGGCCGCACCCGGCGCCCTGGGGCGTCGCCTGCCCCGGGCGTCCGGATCGCGCTGCGGAAGGAAGGCGGTCCGGAACGCACGCCTGCGCAGTGTCCCGTCCAGTACGGTGGCCGGCGCCCGCGCGCCGAGCAGCCGCGCGGCGGCCAGCGTTCCCGCCACCGCACCGGCCACCAGGACCACGGCTGCGGCGGCCGCCACCGAGGTGAGCGTCCCACCCTCGGTGAGCACCTCCCCGGTCAGCACCCGGAGCATCCCGAGCAGCATCGCGACGAATCCCACGGCGTGCTCCTCTCTCGCGCTCCGGTCACCGGCTTCGGACGTTGACGACGATCGTACGGCCTGCGGAGTTCCCGTGCGTCGGGATCGTCAGGAACGATCATCGTCCGCACTCGTACCACCCGTGCAGGAGGGGCGCTTTCGCGGGTCCGTGCGCCGTAGCCAGAGGGGCTACGCGGGGCTACCTTGGAGGGATGAAGACGATTTCCCAGCGGGAGTTCCGGAACAACTCCGCCGCGGTGATGGATGCCGTGGAGGCGGGGGAGACCTTCCACATCACCAGGAACGGGGTCGAGGTGGCGGAGCTGCGGCCGGTGGCGGGGCGGCGGCGGCTCACGGCGGAGGAGCTGGTGGCCCGCCACGTGAAACTGCCGCGGGTCGACTACCAGCAGATGCGCAAGGAGGCCGAGGAGTACTTCGGCCCCGAGGAGCTGGTGGGGGACGAGGGCGACGACCCGTTCGAGCGGCGGCGTGGCTGAGCGGCGCAGGGCGTCCCGGCGGCGGCCGGCCGGGGTGCTGGACACCTGCGTCTACATCGACCTGGCACTGCTCAACCCGGCCGAGCTGCCGGCCGTGCCAGAGCTGACCGCGATCACCTTCGCCGAGTTGCAGCAGGGCGTCTCGATGGCGCGCGACCCGGCCAGCCGGGCGGCGCGGCTGGAGGTGCTGGGGGCGGCGATGGCGGACTTCGACCCGCTCCCGTTCGACGCGGCGGCCGCCGCCCGGTACGGGACGCTGGTCACCCTCACCATCGCCGCCGGCCGCCAGCCGCGTCCGCGCCGGATCGATCTGATGATCGCCGCGGTCGCCTCCGCGCACGGGCTCCCGCTGTACACGCGCAACGTCGCGGACTTCCGGGGCCTGGGCTCGGCGGTGGAGATCATCGGGATCTGACGGCCGGGCCGGGGTGCGGCCGCCGCGAAGGGACGGGTCAGTCGAGCCGGACGGTCGTACCCGTGGCGGCCGAGGTGCGGGCGGCCTCCAGGACGGTGAGGGTGGCGGCGGCGTCGCGCGGGTCGACCGGGGGCGGGGTGCCGGGGGCGGCCAGGGCGGCGGCGATTCCCGCGTAGTAGGCGGGGTAGTCGCCCGGGTCGGTGCGGACGGGGGCGGCGGCCTCGTCGGTGCCCAGGGTGCCGTAGTGGGAGGGCTGGTCGGCTCCCCAGGGGACCCCGGCGCGGCCGGTGCCGTCCGGGCGGTGGCCGGCGCGCAGGTCGGCCTCCTGCGGGTCCATGCCGGACTTCATGTAGCCGGCGGTGTCGCCGAGCACCCGCAGCCGCGGGCCGGCCAGCGGGGTGATGGCACTGGTCCACAGGTGGGAGCGGGTGCCGGAGACGTGGGTGAGGGCGAGGAAGGAGTCGTCGTCCACGACCGCGCCGTCCCGGCGGACGTCGACCTCCGCGTACACCGTCTCGACCGGCCCGAACAGGGTGAGCGCCTGGTCGACCAGGTGGCTGCCCAGGTCGTACAGGGTGCCGCCGACCTCGGCCGGGTCGGCCAGCTCGCGCCAGCCCGCCTTGGGCTTGGGCCGGAACCGCTCGAACCGGGACTCGAAGCGGTGCACCCGGCCCAGCGCGCCCTCGCGGACCAGCCGGGCGGCGGTGAGGAAGTCGCCGTCCCACCGGCGGTTCTGGAAGACGGAGAGCAGGACGCCCTGGGATTCCGCCAGTTCGCAGAGCGCCAGCGCGTCGGCGGCCGTGGCGGCCAGCGGCTTGTCGACGACGGTGGCCAGCCCGGCGTTCAGCGCGGCCCGGGCGAGCGGGACGTGGGTGCGGTTGGGAGAGGCGATGACGACCAGGTCGAGCGCGTCCGGGTCGGCGAGCAGCTGCTCGGGGGTGTCGACGGCACGGGCGCCGGGGTGTTCCCGGTGCAGCTGGTCTCGGCGGTCGGGGTTGGCGGTGACCACCGCGTCCAGCCGGAGCCCGGGGGTGGTGGCGATCAGTGGGGCGTGGAAGGCGGAGCCGGCCAGGCCGTAGCCGATCAGGCCGACGCGGAAGGGGCCGTCGTGGTGAGGGATGGGGCGCGAGGAGGGGCTCATGCGGCTTACTCAATCACGGTGCGCCCGGTTAGCCCTGGTTTCGGTGCGTTGCGCCCCGCGCTCGCCGGGAGGGCCCGAGGGCGCGGTCTCAGCATGCGCGCATTGCCGGGGGTGCGGAGGCGGCGGCGGGGAGGCGTCGGCGCACGGGCAGGGCGGGGGGACTCCTGCAAGGGAGCGCGATGAGGGTGGTGTCGTTCACGCCGGCCGGGGGTGCGGGCGTGCTGAGGGGCGATCAGTGCGGTTGGGGGCGGCTCAAGGAGCCGTCGAGACGGGCGCGGGCCGGTCGGGTGCGAAGGGCCGCCGTCTCGGTGGGCGGCCGTTTCGAAGGGAGCCGTTTCGGTGGGCGGGACATGATGCCGTCGACCTGGTGTGCGGATTAGGCTGTGGCCCGTTGGGGCAGCCAGCAGGACCCCCGGCGGTCCGGTGTCCCGAGGAGGGCCCGGCCGGTGGGAGGCGCAACGGTGACGGCGGTGCGCCGCGGATTCGTACGACCATCGCTAGACGTTGCAAGAGCACGACCCTTGCAAGACTTCGGGAGACACGCACGTGGCAGACCGCAAGCCCATCGAGTCCTGGCTGACCGACATGGACGGGGTCCTCATCCACGAGGGCACGCCGATCCCCGGCGCGGAGGAGTTCCTGCGCCGGCTGCGGGAGTCCGGCAAGCCGTTCCTGGTGCTGACCAACAACTCCATCTACACCCCGCGCGACCTCAGCGCCCGTCTGGCCGGCATGGGCCTGGAGGTGCCCGAGGAGTGCATCTGGACCTCGGCCCTGGCCACCGCCAAGTTCCTCGAGGGCCAGCGCCCGGGCGGCACCGCTTACGTGATCGGCGAGGCGGGCCTCACCACCGCGCTCTACCAGGCCGGCTACGTGCTGACCGACAACAACCCGGACTACGTCGTCCTCGGTGAGACCCGCACCTACAGCTTCGAGGCGCTCACCAAGGCGATCCGCCTGATCAACCAGGGTGCCCGCTTCATCTGCACCAACCCGGACGAGACCGGCCCGTCGACCGAGGGCGTGCTGCCGGCCACCGGTTCGGTCGCGGCGCTGATCACCAAGGCGACCGGCGTGGAGCCGTACTTCGTCGGCAAGCCCAACCCGCTGATGATGCGCGAGGCGCTGAACACGGCGGGCGCCCACTCGGAGACCGCCGTCATGATCGGCGACCGGATGGACACCGACATCGTGGCGGGCATGGAGGCCGGCATGGAGACCATCCTGGTGCTCACCGGCCTGACCGCCGCCGCCGACGTGGAGCGCTTCCCGTACCGGCCGACCCGGGTGGTCAACTCGATCGCGGACCTGGTCGACCTGGTCTAGCCTCACCACTGTTCGTTTCCGGGCCCTGCCCTGGCCGTCCGGCCGGGGTGGGGCCCGCGTGTTGTGCCTAGCTGTTGCGTGTGCGGAGGAGGGGGCGGATGAGCACGACGACGGAGTCCGGCGGGGGCTCTACGGGGGAGTTCGGCAGGCGGTCCACGGGGGAGTCCGGCGATGACTTCGCCGGGCAGCGCACGGAGCCGGTGACCGGACCGGTGACCGAGCCGTTAACGGAGCCGGTGACCGAGCCGAGGGCCGAAGCGAGGGCCGAAGCGAGGGCCGAGCCGTTCACCGATGAGAAGCGGGTGACCTGGGCGGAGCTCTACTTCGACCTGGTCTTCGTCTTCGCGATCACCCAGGTGTCCGGCCTGCTGCACCACCACCACGACTGGGCGGGCGTCGCGCAGGCCCTGGTGGTGTTCGTGCCGGTCTACTGGTGCTGGGTCGGCACCACGGTGCAGGCCAACATCCGGGACGTCGACACCCCGCGGGACCGGATCGGCATCCTCGGCGTCGGGCTGGCCGGCCTCTTCATGGCGCTGGCCGTGCCCGGCGCGTACGAGGGCCGGGGTGTGCTGTTGGGCGCCGGGTACTGGGCGGCCCGGGTGGTGCTGTTGGTGATGCTGATCCGCGTCCCGGGCGTCTGGCGCGGGCCGTACGGAGTGGGCGTGCTGGTCAGCGGACCGCTGCTGGTGGTGGGCGGGGTGCTGCCGGAGGGGCCGCGGATGGTGCTCTGGTCGCTGGCGGCGCTCTGCGACCTGTCGGGGCCGGTGCTGTTCCGCAACCGCCTCGCCAAGGTGGCCTACCACCCGTCGCACATGCCGGAGCGGTTCGCGCTGTTCCTGCTGGTCGCTCTCGGCGAGTCGATCGTCGGAATCGGCGCCACGGCCGCCGGCGCCCGGCTCGACGCGGCCGAACTGGGCGCGGTGGCGGCGGCGTTCACCATCTCCTGCGGGCTCTGGTGGCAGTACTTCGTCTATGCGGCGGACGCCATGCGGCATGCCGTCACCGTGGCGGACTCGCGCCGGGACGTGATCCGCCGGGTGTTCCAGTACGGGCACCTGGCGCTGGTGGCCGGGGTGATCGCGGTGGCGGTCGGCTTCGGCGAGACGGTGGCCGACCCGCGACAGGTGCTCGGCGCGGGCTCGGTGGCGCTGCTGTACGGGGGCTGCGGGCTGTACCTGCTGACCTTCGGGTACACCCGGTGGATGATGTTCCGCGCGGTGTCGACGACGCGGATCGTGGCGGCGGCGGTGGTGCTGGGGCTGGTCCCGGTGATGGTGCGGCTGCCGGCGCTCGTGGTGCTGGTGACGCTCGCGGTGCTGCTGGTGGCGCTGAACGTGGTCGAGCACCTACGGGTGGGGCGGGCGGCTCCGGCGGAGTGAAGTGTCAGTCGGGCTGTGTAGCGTTCGGGGTGGAAAGTGGGCGTGCGGCGCGAGACCGCGGTGCGTCCGAGGGACGGGGCGGTGCGGCGGTGAGCGGCCGTCCGGTGGGAGGTTGATGTCGTGACGGACACGGTCGAGGCGGAAGCGGTCGAGACGGGCGTGGGCGAGGCTGGAGCGGGTGCCGGGCTGGAGCTGCCCGAGGCCTGGCGAGAGGTGCTGGGCGCCGAGACGGAGAAGCCGTACTTCGCCGAGCTGGCGGCCTTCGTGGCGGCCGAGCGCGCGGAGCACCAGGTCTTCCCGCCGAGCGGGCAGGAGTTCTCCGCGCTGGAGGCCACCCCGTACGAGAAGGTCCGCGTGCTCGTCCTCGGCCAGGACCCGTACCACGACGACGGCCAGGCCCACGGCATGAGCTTCTCCGTGCTGCCGGGCACCAAGACGCCGCCGTCGCTGCGCAACATCTTCAAGGAGCTGGATGCCGACCTCGGCATTCCGGCGCCGGACAACGGCTACCTGAAGCACTGGGCCGAGCAGGGTGTGCTGCTGCTCAACGCGGTGCTCACCGTGCGCGCGCACGAGGCCAACTCGCACAAGGCCAAGGGCTGGGAGAAGTTCACCGACGCGGTGATCAAGGCGGTGAGCGCGCGCGAGGAGCCGGTGGTCTTCGTGCTCTGGGGCAACTACGCGAAGAAGAAGCTGCCGCTGATCGACACCACCAAGCACGTCGTGGTCCAGGGCGCCCACCCGTCGCCGCTCTCGGCCAAGCTGTTCTTCGGCAGCCGGCCGTTCTCGCAGATCAACGAGGCGCTGGACGGTTTCGGCGTCGACCCGATCGACTGGCAGGTGCCGAACCTCAAGCAGGGCTGACGGCCTCGCGATGACCTGATGCCTCGTCTACTCGGCGCCGATGCCCGCTGTTCACCGGCCTCGGCCGCCGGTCGGTACCCGGTGTGCGAAGCTGGGTGCCGACCGGGTCGCCGGACCGGGTCTTGGGAGGGGCGGTACGTGCGCCGGGTAGGGCGAGGAGCGGGGTTCCGGCTGGCTGCGGGGGCGGCTCTGCTGGGGCTGGTGGCAGGCGTTGCGGGGTGCAACGGCGGTGGCGCGTCCGGGGGTTCGGGCGGCGGTTCGGGTACGGGGGCGGCGCCTGCGCCGACCGGGGCCGGTGCGGCGGGGGGTACGGCGGGTTCGGCCGGTTCGGGGGAGACGACCGGTTCGGCCGGCGGTGCCGCCGGAGGGGCGTCCGCCGCCGGGCTCGCCCAGCTGCCGGGCCAGACCTTCTACGTCTCCGACCAGACCTCGGCCGCCCAGCAGCTCGTCACCCTGCGCGGCCAGGGCCGGGCGGCCGAGGCCGACACCCTGCTGAAGATCGCCGCCCAGCCCTCCTCGCAGTGGCTCGGCGACCAGGCGGCCAAGGGCATCGTCGAGCAGGTGAGCCGCCGGGCCGCCGCCGTGGACCGTACACCGGTCTTCGTCGCGTACAACATTCCGCACCGCGACTGTGGCCAGTACTCGGCCGGCGGTGCGTCGGACGCCGCGGCCTACCGCTCCTGGATCACCGGCCTGGCGGAGGCGTTGGGCGATCGCAAGGCGTGGGTGGTCCTGGAGCCGGACGCCGTCGCGCACACCCTGGACGCCTGCGGGGTGAAGGGGGTGGCCGCCGCCGAGAGGTACGGCCTGCTGGCCTTCGCCGTACAGGAGTTGAAGAAGCGTCCGCAGGTGCGCGTCTACCTGGACGCGGGCAACCCGGGCTGGGCACAGGACCCGTCGGCGATGTCCGACGCCCTGCGCAAGTCCGGTGTCGCGATGGCGGACGGCTTCGCGGTCAACGTCTCCAACTTCTACGGCACCGACCGGAACGCGGCGTACGGCGCCGAGCTCTCCGCCGCGTTGGGCGGGAAACACTTCGTCATCGACACCAGCCGCAACGGCAACGGCCCGCTGAGCGGCGACGCCTGGTGCAACCCGCCCGGCCGTGCGCTGGGCGAACCGCCCACCACCGAGACCGGCCGCTCCGGCGTCGACGCCTACCTCTGGATCAAGAACCCCGGCGAGTCCGACGGCGAGTGCGGCCGCGGCGAGCCCCGGGCGGGCGAGTTCTGGCTGCCGTACGCCCTGGGGCTGGCGCGCGGGGGCGCATAGCCGCCCTGCGGAGGCCGGCTGTGCGGTCACCCTGATCGGTCAGGCCGTCACCTTGATCCACCGGGCCACCGAGGGGGTGCCGGAGCCGTCCGTCACGAACAGCATGTACCAGCCCGGCGGGAGAAGGTCCGGGTTGGCGGGAAGGGTGAGCGCGACGCCGCCGTCCGAGCGCGCGCCGACGTCCAGGGCCACCGACCGCTGTTCGACGTCGGTCGCGTGGGTGACCGAACTCGGCCGGACCAGCTTGGCGGTCACCACGCCGTCCGGCTTGGGGGACTTGACCGTGATGCCGGTGCCGAGCCGCGCGGTGGCCGGCGCGTCGGTCAACTGCGGGCGCTCGCCGTGGAACAGGTACGGCGGTGTGTAGATCTCGATCCGCTGCTCGAAGGTGCCCGGCTCGGTGTCGGCCTTGTCGGCGAAGAGCGGGTTGGAGCCGAGGACCACCACCCGGCCGTCGGGGAGCAGCAGCGCCTCGGAGTGGTAGTTCCGCCCGACGGTCGGCTCGGCCGCGGTGGTGAAGGTGTTGGTGTCCGGGTGGTACATCTGCGCCTTGAGCAGGTCGCTCTTGTGCTTGCCCCGGTAGTCGCTGGAGCCGCCGGTGGTGAACACGGTGTCGTCCGGCAGGATCACGCTGTTGAGGTAGCGGGTGCCGCCGGCCGGCAGGTCCGGGCCGGGGGTGAAGACGGGCTTGGCGGCGGAGAGGTCGGCGATGTCGGTGCGGGCGGTGGAGAGCGGGGACTCGCCGACGCCTCCGCCGCCGAGCACCATCACCTTCTGCGTCTGGGCGGGCGGCAGCAGTACGGAGGACGAGGTTTCGGTGAGAGCGGGGTCGCGCAGCCCCGGCACCGGCTGGAAGCTGTTGTCCCCGAGGTCCCAGAGCCCCGGCTCGCGGCCCTTGTCCGCCGGGCCGTAGCCGGCGTTGGAACCGGAGTAGAAGAGCTTGCCGGAGGCGGTCAGGAAGATCGACGGGTAGGTGGGGAAGTAGTGGTCGGGTGCCTTGGACCAGGTCTTGTTCGCCGGGTCGTAGATCTCGTTGTCGTTGCCGCTGAGGATCTGTCCGGTGTCGTCCAGCCCGGAGACGGTGACCACCCGCCCGTCGCCCAGCCCGGTGAGCGTCGGGTACCAACGGGCGTACGCCATGTCGGTGACCTGCTCGTACATCTCGGTGTCCGGGTTGAACTCGAAGGCGGAGCGGATGCCCTGGAAGTCCTGCTTCTCCAGCGTCATGCGGTCGGCCATGCCGTAGAGGTTCCGGGCCTCGGCGCCGCTCAGGCCCTTGATCGCGTACTGGGCGGGGGAGTTGTTGACGTAGTCGGCGCCCTGCGCGACCGCCTCCACGAAGACGTGCTGCTCGCTGGCCTTGACGACGGTGCGGTCGCCGGCGCCGGTCTTGACCGCGGCCGGGACGGTCACCTCGGCGGTCGACACGTACGCGCGGCCGTTCGGGGCCGTGAACACGGTGCCCTTGGGGAACGTCCGGGCCGCGTCCGGGTTCTCGTTGCGCACCCGCATGGTGCCCGCCGCCTTCTTCACCGCGCCGTCCAGCGCCTCGTACCGCTGGGTGCCGCCGGCCACCAGCAACCGTCCGTCGGGCAGGGCGGTGTGGCCGCCGCAGAACATGTCGGCCGGGGTCGGGACCACCTTGTACGTGTTCCTGGCCGGATCCCAGAGCACGCTCTTGAAGCTGCCCGCGTCGAAGCTGCGCTGGTCATTGCCGGAACCGGCGATGATCAGGACCTTGCCGGTGCGCAGCAGGCTGGCGTGGATGGCGTTGATCCGGAACGCGGCGGGGAGGACGACGGTCTGCCAGTGGCCGTACTCGGCCTTGTACTCGGGGCGGTTGATCACGTAGTCGTGGTACTGCGCGTCGGCGAAGCCGAGCACGGCCGGAGCGTTCATCCCGGCGACGGTCAGCGCGACCGTGCTGCCGAGGGCGAAGCGCCTGGTGCGGCCGGCGTTGCGGATCTTCACGGTGGTTGGTCCCCTCGTGCTGCGGGTGCGGTTCAGCGTGTGGTGGTGGGCGCCGGGGCGGGTTCGGTACGGCTCTGCGCGGGGACGACCGGGGCGGTGGCGGCGGGCTTTGCCGGGGCCGTTGCTGCTGAGGTCGTCGCGGCGCCGGTGACCGAGAGGGTGGACGTCGGCCGGGCCCGGCGGCGCCGGACGGCGTCGGCGGCCAGTACGAGCATCGGCAGCACGCTGAGGAAGAACGCCAGGCAGGCCCAGGTGCGCATGGCGACGTGATCGTGTCCGGTGAAGAAGGACGCGGTGACCGCGCCGCCGAACACCAGCGCCCAGAACAGGTGGATCCGGAACGTCGCCACCCGGTCCGGGCTGGCCGAGTCGCCCTTCGGTGTCACCACGAATCGACTGCGGAGGCGAAGTGCCGCCTGCAGAAACGATGCTGCGTAGATCGGCCCGCAGAGCGCCGACATCACCATCCCCGCGACTCCGGACGACCCGGCCGGCTCGTGCGGGCTCACGTTGTGCTTCCGGTTCCAGGTGTAGAGCAGCACCTGGAGGGCGGCCGCGTCGCTGTACAGCATCATCCAGATCTCGGACGACACATGGACGCCCGATGCCCCGAACCCCAGGTAGAGCACGCTCGACACGCCGCCGAGCAGCCAGGTCAAGGCCGCCATCGGGTAGAAGCAGACCATCAGCGTGTAGTTGAGCAGCCGGCCGGGCGACAGCCGCCAGGCCGCCCGCCAGTACTGGGTGAGCAGGGTCTCGTAGGTGCCCCGGCTCCAGCGCAGTTGCTGGGAGAAGAAGTCGGTCCAGGACGACGGCCCCTCGCCGACCGCCAGCACGTCAGGCGTGTAAACCGACGTCCAGCGCGCGCCGGTGGCCGGGTTCCGGCGGCGGTGGAACTCCAGTCCGGTCGCCATGTCCTCGGTGATCGAGTCGTACAGGCCGCCGATCGACTGCAGCGCGCTGATCCGAACGGCGTTGTTGGTGCCGACGAACATCGGTGCGCCGTAACGGTTCCCGGCCCGTTGGATCAGCGCGTGGAACAGGAACTGCTGGCTTTCCGAGAACTTGGTGACCGCCGACCCCGAGCTGCGGTAGTTCCCGTAGACCTGCGGCCCGACCACGAACGCGACGTCCGGGTCGCGGAAGTAGCCGAGCATCCGCTCGCAGAACTCCGGTAGCGGGACGTGGTCGGTGTCCACCGAGACCCAGAAGTCGTAGGCGCCGCCGTGGGCCTGGAGCCAGCTGTTGTAGTTGCCGTGTTTGGTCTTGGCGCGAAACCGGCCCTTGGACTGGTTCCACTGTTCGACCCCGCGCCGGCTGAAGTGCCGTGCACCGAGCTCGGCACAGAGCGCGCGCATAGCAGGATCGTTTCCCTCGTCGAGCAGCCACACGTCGTACGGACCGTCGTGCCGGACGGCCAATGCGGCGGTGAGCGTGGTGCGCACCATCTCCGGCGGCTCCTTGCCCGGCACGCAGGTGGTGATGAATGCGACCCGGGTGCCCGCCTCGGGTGTGACCGGGACGGGGTCGCGGGCGACCAGGGTGGCGTGGGTGTTGGAGACCACGTTGACCAGCCGGAACACCTCGACCACCGCGATGATCCCGATCATCACCTTGTCGCCGAGCAGCAGCCAGGCGTGCGTCTCGCCCGGCCGGACCGGCCAGTGGCCGGGGAGCAGCAGCCAGACGAGCAGCACCGCCTCGACCAGCGGCGCGGCCAGCAGGAGCAGCGCCGCCCGGATCCGGTGCGGCTCGCGGCGCAGCAGGCTGCGGTACTGGACGCGGTAGGGAGGGGCGGACGCCTCGGCGGGCTCGAACGCTTCGGTGGGCTCGGGGTCGGTGGTGGGATCAGTGGCCTTGGCGGGATCGGTGGCCTTCGCGCGAGCGGTGGCCTTCGCGCGATCGGTGGTCTTGGCGGAATCGGTGACTTCGGGGGTGGTGGCCGGGCCGGCCAGGCGACTGAAGTGGACGTAGTCGTAAGGGGCTTCGGGGACCGGTATGGAGCGAAGGTCGTCCTCGACCGTGGCTTCCGGAGCGGCGGCCTCCGGAGCGTGTATTGCCGGGGTGGGTGTCTGCGAGGTGGGTGTCTTCGGGGTGGGTGCTTCCGGGGCGGTTCCGGCTTCGGCGTCCGTCTGTCGCGAGAACAGCTTGATCATGTGTGGCTCCCCCCGTGGCCGGCCGCTTGCGCCGGCCGTTCGTGCGTGCTCCGACCGGGGGTGTGCGACCTGGAGTCCCGCGCTGCGAACTGCGCGCGCCGGGATCGAGCGCTCCCCCCAGAGCCTTGCTTTCGAAGCAGAACACCGCCCGGTGAACTGCGCCGTTTCCAGGCAGTTTCCGGGCCATCAATCATTAAAACGTATACGATCGATTTTGTCGTGTATCTGCGTGGCTACCTCGAATGCGGGATCCCCGCTCGTTCTCCGGACTCCCCTCCGGGGGTGCGGGACCCTTGGCTTCCCCAACTCTCCCGGAGCGCAGGCGTGATCGCAACCGATCTGAGAAATGATCATTGCGCAAGCATGAAGATATGACGGTTCCCGGCCATTCGGGTCGCCGACGGTGCTATGGGGATGGATTCACATTCGGGCATTCGGGGTCGGTCGAATAAATGCGCGAAGGCCGGACCGCCGCGCGGGCGGGCAGTCCGGCCTTCGTGTCTCCGCATGTCGCCGCCGGGGTCGCCGTCGCGTGCCTCTCCCGCGCGTCCGTGCTCGCGTCTACGTAGTCGGCGTGTCCGTACGTCGCGTGTCCGTACGTGGCGTGTCCCTGCACGCGTGTCCGTCCTTCTCGTCTTTGCGTGCGTGCTGCTGGGGCGGTCGTTCTCAGCCGATCGGCAGAAGGTGTGGCCCGGTCGCCGCCCGGACTTCCTCGAATCCCACCCCCGGGGCCGTCTCCACCAGGCGCAGCCCGGCCGGTGTGACGTCGATGACCGCCAGATCGGTG
This sequence comes from Kitasatospora sp. NPDC022785, assembly GCF_055561295.1. NCBI lineage: Bacteria > Bacillati > Actinomycetota > Actinomycetes > Kitasatosporales > Streptomycetaceae > Kitasatospora > Kitasatospora sp. NPDC022785. The sequence goes on from NZ_JBVHHB010000032.1 coordinate 15,246, forward strand.
ACGATCCGGTCGACAACCCGTCGGCCGGTCGCCGGGAGCGAGAGCTCGCCGACGATCTTCGGCGAGCCGTCCTTCGCCGTGTGCTCCATGACGACGATCAGCCGGCGGGCGCCGTGCACCAGATCCATGGCGCCGCCCATGCCCTTGACCATCTTGCCCGGGATCATCCAGTTGGCGAGATCTCCGGCGGCCGAGACCTGCATCGCCCCCAGGATGGAGACGTCGATCCGGCCCGCCCGGATCATGCCGAAGGAGAACGCCGAGTCGAAGTACGAGGCCCCGGTGGCGACCGTCACGGTTTCCTTGCCCGCGTTGATCAGATCGGGTTGCTCGGCCCCGTCCTCCGGGTACGGGCCGACGCCCAGGATGCCGTTCTCCGAGTGCAGCACCACGTGGACGCCGGACGGAAGGTGATTGGGGATCAGGGTCGGTAGGCCGATGCCCAGGTTGACGTACTGGCCGTCCCTCAGCTCGCGGGCGGCCCGTGCGGCGAGCGCGTTCCGGGGGTCGAGTGGGCCGCGCGGGTCGAGCGGGTCGCGGGGGGCTGGTGGGCTTCCGGGGGCGAGCGGGGTGGGCGCCTCTGCGGGGTGGGTGGGCGCCAGGGCGGACACGGCGGAGGTCGGCTCGGCGGACGTGGCGGAGGTCGGCTCGGTGGACATGGCGGAGGTCGGCTCGGTGGTCTCGGTGGTCGTCCTGGTGGTCATCGCGGTCAGGCCTCCTGAGGTGCGGTGCGAACGGTCCGACGCTCTATGCGGCGGTCCGCGGGATCGGCGGCGACCACCCGGTCGACGTACACGCCGGGGAGGTGGACGGCGTCGGGCCCCAGCTCGCCCGGCTCGACGATCCGGTCCGCCTCGACCAGGGTGATCCGGCCGGCCGCCGCGCAGAGCGGGTTGAAGTTCCGGGCGGCCGCGTGGAAGACGCAGTTGCCGTGCCGGTCCGCCACCTCGGCGCGGACGAGGGCGAAGTCGGCCGTGATGGCCTCCTCCAGCAGGTAGCGGCGGCCTCCGAACTCCCGGACCTCCTTCGGCGGTGAGGCCAGTGCCACCGAGCCGTCCGCCCCGTACCGCCAGGGCAGCCCGCCTTCCTCGACCTGGGTGCCGACCCCGGCGGGGGTGAAGAACGCCGGGATGCCGGCGCCCCCGGCCCGCAGCCGCTCGGCGAGGGTGCCCTGCGGCGTCAGCTCCACCTCCAGCTCGCCGGAGAGGTACTGCCGGGCGAACTCCTTGTTCTCGCCGACGTAGGAGGAGGTCATCCGGGCGATCCGCCCGGCCAGCAGCAGCAGTCCGAGCCCCCAGTCGTCCACCCCGCAGTTGTTGGACACCACCCGCAGGCCGGTGGCGTCCGTGGCGGCCAGGGCGCCGATCAGGGTGCTGGGGATGCCGCAGAGGCCGAAGCCGCCGACGGCCAGCACCGCTCCGTCGGGAATGTCCCCGACCGCTGCGGCGGCGGAGTCCAGGACCTTGTCCAAAGGGTCACCTCGTGAGGGGGGAGTGGGTGAACGGGGGTGGGTGGAGCGAGGGGAGTGCCCTCGCCCGCCACCACCGTCACCGTGCGCACCCTGCCCGTGCCATGGCGGGCGACGCCACGCGAGTACGCCGACCCGTGGCGGCCGCCCACACCGGGTGATCGCCGGTGGGCCGCAGGTGCGGTGGTATGGCGGTCTCAGCCATATCCGGGCGGGCTGATACGTCGACCGGGCACATGTTGCAGCTTTCGCGCCGCACCTACGGTTCCGGCATCCACCCCCGCAGCACCCCCAGGAGTCGGTCATCATGCGCAGCTCGACAGCCCTCACCAGGACCGCCTCCGGTGCCTCCGCAGGCGCAGCCGGAGCTGCCGGCACGGCCCGCAAGGCGGCTGCCGGCCCCGGCCGCAGACTTGCCGCGATCGCGGCCTGCGCCCTCCTCGCGGCCGGCTGCGCCAAGGCCGGTACGGCGGGCACCACCGCGGCGGACGGCGGCGGTTCCAAGGGCCCGGTCAAGGTCGGGCTGGTGTACTCCAGGACCGGGCCGCTGGCCGCGTACGGCAAGCAGTACCTGGAGGGCTTCATTGCGGGTCTGAACTACGCGACCAAGGGCACCGGCGCGGTCGACGGGCACAAGATCGAGTTCGAGGAGCAGGACGACGCGGGTGACCCGGCCAAGGCGGTGTCGGCCGCCAAGGACCTGATCGGCAAAGGGCACAAGATCCTGGCCGGCTCCACCGCTTCGGGTGTCGCCCTCCAGGTCGGCCCGATCGCCGCCCAGAACAAGGTGCTCTTCATCAGCGGCCCGGCCGCCGCCGACAAGGTCACCGGGTTGAACAAGTACACCTTCCGTTCCGGCCGCCAGTCCTACCAGGACATCAGGACCGCGGCCTCGTTCATCGGTGATGCCAAGGGCAGGAAGGTCACCGTGCTCGCTCAGGACAACGCCTTCGGACAGGCCAACGTGGCCGCCGTCAAGGCCGTGCTCGGCGCCCAGGGCGCCACGGTCGACGCGGTGCTCGCCCCGCCGAGCGCGACCGACCTGACCCCCTTCGCCACCCAGGCCAAGACCGCCAAGCCCGACCTGCTGTTCGTCGCCTGGGCCGGCGACACCTCGTCGGCCCTGTGGACGGCGCTGAACCAGCAGGACGTCTTCGCCGAGACCAAGGTCGTCACCGGCCTGGATCTCGCCGCCTCCTACCCGCTCTTCGGCCCGGCGGGCGAGAAGATCTCCTTCCTGGACCACTACTTCGGGGGTGCCGCCGGCACCCCGGTGGAGAAGGCCATGGACGAGGCCGTCACCGCCGGGGGCGGCAAGTCCGACATCTTCACCCCGGACGGCTTCACCGCCGCCCAGATGATCGTGCACGCGATCGAGGCCAACCACGGCTCGACCGATGACACTTCGGCACTGGTCAAGTCGCTGGAGGGCTGGAGCTTCGACGGGGTGAAGGGGCGGGCCACGGTGCGTGCCGAGGACCACGCCCTGCTCCAGCCGATGTTCCAGGTCCGGTTGACCGGTACCGGCGCTGCCGCCAAGCCGGCCGTGGAGAAGACGCTGACCGCGGACGAGGCGGCGCCCCCGGTCACCCCGATGGCGGGCTGATCCCGATGCCCGGTCCTGCTTCGTCCGCCATGGGCACGCCCTCGCCCGCTGGGCCCACGCCCGCGTCGGCCGGGGCCACGCCCTCGCCCACCGGGGTCATGGCCCCGCCCGCCGCGGCTACGGCGTCATTCACCAAGGCCGCATCCTCGTCCGCCGTGAGCACGCCGGTGCTGCGGCTCACCGGCCTCGGCTGGTCCGTCCGCGGTGTGCCGATCGTCGAAGACGTCTCCTTCTCGGTCGGGGAAGGCGAGTTCATCGCCTTCATCGGGCCCAACGGTGCCGGCAAGACCTCCCTCTTCAACCTGATCTCCGGTATCTACCCGGCGAGCCACGGCACCCTCGAACTCGACGGCACCGACATCACCTCCGAGGCCGTTCACGCCAGGGCGCGCCGCGGGCTCGGTCGTACGTTCCAGACCTCCTCTCTCTGGCCGGGCATGACGGTGGCCGACCACGTCCGGCTGGCCGCCCAGGCCGCGGCCGGGCCGCGGGCCTCGTACCGGATCTGGCGCCGCGCCGACCGCTACGCGGAGCAGGTGTCCGAGACCCTGGAGCGCACCGAACTCCGGCACCGGGCAGGCGCCTTGGCGAGTTCGCTCTCCCACGGCGAGAAGCGCAAGCTCGAACTCGCCGTCCTGCTCGTGTCCGACCCGCGGCTGATCCTGCTGGACGAGCCGATGGCCGGGGTCAGCGCGGAGGAGGTGCCGGCCCTCACCGAGCTGATCCGCTCGGTGCACCGCGACCTCGGCCGCACCGTACTGATGGTGGAGCACCACATGGATGTCCTGCTCGGCCTGGCCGACCGCCTGGCCGTGATGCACCACGGAACCCTGCTCGCACTGGACACCCCTGAGGCAGTGATGGCGGACGCCACGGTGCAACAGGCCTACCTGGGCGAGGCGCTGTGACCGACTCTGCCTTCCCCACTGCCTCCTCCGGTGCTGTTACCGGCGGGCCGGCGGGCGTCGCCCACACCGCCGGGCCCGGTGCCCCATCCGGAGCACCGGCTGTCGACGGGGCCCTCCTCTCCGTTCGCGATCTGCGGGTGGTCATCAACGGACTGCACATACTCCACGGGGTCGACTTCGACGTGGCGCCGACCGGCGTCACCGCGCTGCTCGGACGCAACGGCGCGGGCAAGACCACCACGGTCAAGGCCGTGATGGGCCTGGTACCGCGCACCGGCGGCGTGCTGTTCGCGGGTGCCGAACTCTCCTCTCTGCCCACACACCTCGTGGTCCGCCAGGGCATCGGGTACGCCCCCGAGGACCGCGGTATCTTCGCGGGTCTCACAGTCGCCGAGAACCTGCGTCTGGCCGAGCGGGACCACGACGCCGAGCCGGCCTACCACCTCGTCCATGAACTGTTTCCCGAACTCAAGCAGCGGGCCCACCAGCTGGCCGGAACCCTCTCGGGCGGCCAGCAGCAGATGGTGGCGATCGGCCGGACCCTGCTCAACCGCAACCGGCTGATCATCGCCGACGAGCCCACCAAGGGCCTGGCGCCGAAGATCGTGGCGGAGGTGGCCGACGTGCTGGCACGCGCGGCCGAGGCCGTGCCCGTTCTCCTGGTCGAGCAGAACCTCGCCCTCGTTCGCCGGCTCGCCGGTACCTGCGCCGTGCTGGCCGACGGCCGCACCGCCCACCGGGGCGGCACCGCCGAGCTGTTGGCCGACGAGGCGGCGGCCCGCCGCCTGCTGGGCGTCGGCAGCCGCCGACCCGGAGCCGGCCCCGTGGTGACCGCCCCTCTGCCGGCCGGCGCCGCGGTCGCCGGCCATCAGGTGACCGGCTCCCCGGCGGCCGGCCAGGCTCCACCCGGCCCTGCTGTCACCACGGAGGTGAACCCCTGATGGACACGATCGTCCTCCTCACCTGTACCGGACTCGGTCTGGGTGCGCTGTACTTCCTGGTGGCCTCCGGTCTCTCGCTGATCTTCGGTCTGATGGACGTGCTCAACTTCGCGCACGGCGCCCTGCTCTCCATCGGCGCCTATGCCACCTGGTGGGCCGGCACGGAGGCCGGCTTCTCCTTCTGGCTCGCCGTGCCGTTCGGCACGCTGGTCGGGACGGCCGCCGCCGTCCTGCTGGAGCTCTTCCTGATCCGGCCGCTCTACAGCCGACCGCGCGACCAGATCCTCGCCACCGTCGGCGTCGGGCTGGCCGTGCCCGCTCTCCTCATGGGCATCTGGGGCGCGGACGCCCGGCCCTTCCCGCAGCCGGAGCTGCTCTCCGGCACCTGGCGCCTGTTCGGTGCGACCGTCCCGGTCAACCGCTTCGTGCTGGTGGCCGCGGCGGCCCTGCTGCTGCTCGCTCTTCGGTTGTTCCTCGCCCGTACCCGCTACGGGCTGATCGTCCGCGCCGGCGTCGAGGACCGGGCGATGGTCACGGCGCTCGGCATCGACGTCCGCAAGGCGTTCACCCTCGTCTTCGCCCTCGGTGGCGCCGCCGCCGCTCTCGGCGGTGCCCTCGGCGGCCTCTACTTCGGCTCGGTCAACCCCGGCCAGGGGACCAGCCTGCTCATCTTCGCCTTCGTCGTTGTCGTGATGGGCGGTATGGGTTCCGTCACCGGGGCCGCCATGGCCTCGGTCTGCGTCGGCCTCGTCCAGCAGTTCGCCAACTACTACACCGCTGCAGGGCTCGGCGACCTGTCGGTCGTCGTCCTGCTGGCCGTACTGCTCCTCGTACGACCCCGCGGACTCACCGGGAGGCTCGCGTGAGCACCAACACCTCCACCACGAGCACCGGTGGCACCGCGGCCGACCGCACTGCCGCCACTTCAGCAGGGGGGACTGACACCAGCCCTGCCGAGAGACATTCTGGACGGACGGGCGAGGCCGGCGCCATCCCTCGAACAGGTGAATCAATCACTGAGCGCTCGACAGCGGTGCACCGAGCGCTACGCTGGTGGCCGATCGCTCCGCTGATCCTGCTCCTTGTCGCCCCATACAGTGCGCTTCCCGTCCCGGGACTGCTCGACGGCCCGCTCGGCAGCCCCGGAAGCCTCCAACTCATCGCCCTGTGCCTGCTCTACGGGGCCCTCGCCACCGGCTACGACCTCCTGCTCGGCCGTACCGGACTGCTCTCCTTCGGCCACGCGCTCTACTTCGCGACCGGCCTCTACGCCACCAACCTCGGCATGCTGGAGCTCCGACTGCCGTTCGCCGCGGCGGCACCCTTCGGCGTCGCCTGTGCCGTCGCGCTGGCCCTGCTGCTCGGCTCGGTCAGCCTCCGCGTCACCGGCATCGGGTTCTCCATGGTCACCCTGGCCTTCGCGCAGGCCGGTTCGATCCTCGTCCAGCGCAACCCCGGCGGCGTCACCGGTGGCGAGGAGGGCCGGTCGGCACCGGCCGACCAACTGCCCTCCGCCTTCCTGGGCATCGAGAACACCGCCAACCTCTACTGGATCGCCGTCGCCTACCTGGTGCTCACCCTGGCTGCGGTCCACTGGGCCGTCGGCTCCCCGGCCGGGCGGGTCTGGGAGGGCATCAAGGAGAACGAGCGCCGGGTCGAGGTGCTCGGACTCCGCCCATACGGCTACAAGTTGATGGCCTTCGTCCTCGCCGGAGCCCTCGCCGCGGTGGGTGGGGTCGTCTACCTCCTGCTGACCGGTGGGGCCACTCCGCAGGCCGCCACCTCCGACGCCACGCTCTCACTGCTGGTCATGGTCGTCCTCGGTGGATCCGGTACCCGCTGGGGGCCGCTGCTCGGCGGCGTCATCTACACCTGGGCCGGTCACCGGCTCGGCGACCTCGCCAACTCCGAGACCATCGCCGGCCTTCCCGCCGTCCTGCGCGTCCCGCTCTCTCAGCCGCTCTTCCTGCTGGGCGGCCTCTTCGTCGCCGTGGTCTACCTGCTGCCCGGCGGCCTGGCCAGACTGCCTGCCCGCATCCGTGTCGCCCGCTCCGGCCGATCGGCCCGGGCCACCGGCCACGCCGGTGCCCCCGGTGCCCGCCCCACAGGAGGTAACCCCGCGTGAGCCGGTCATTCCCGCAGCCCGAGCAGCTGGCGGTCCCCGTTCCCGGCGGCGACTTGGCGGTGCTCCGCTGGCCCGCCGCCGTGCCGGAGGCGCCGACCGTCGTGGCGGTGCACGGCATCACCGCCAACGGCCTCGCCTGGTTCGAGGTCGCCCGCAGGCTCGCCGGCCGGGCCACACTGCTCGCACCCGACCTGCGTGGACGCGGGGCCAGCCGGACCGTGGGCGGGCCGTACGGCCTGGCCCGGCACGCGGACGACATGGCCGCGCTGATCACCGCGCTCGACCTGGGGCCGACGCCGGTCGTCGGGCACTCCATGGGCGCCTGGATCACGGCGCTGACGGCGGTGCGCCACCCCGAGCTGGTCAGCCGCGTGGTGCTGGTCGACGGGGCGGTCAGCTTCCCGCTTCCGGAGGGCGTCCCGGAGGAGGAGGCGCTGGCCGCGGTGCTCGGCCCGGCCCTGGCCCGGTTGTCGATGACCTTCCCGGACCGCGCCGCCTACCGCGCGTTCTGGCAGCAGCACCCCGCCTTCGACGCCGACTGGTCGGAGGAGATCGATGCTTACACCCAGCGCGATCTGATCGGCACCGAGCCCGAACTGCGTTCCGCCTGCGTCCTGGAGGCGGTTCAGACCGACGGCGCGCAGGTCCTGCTGGACCAGGACGCGGCCGCCGCGGTGCACCGGCTGCCCTGCCCCGGTGAACTGCTGTGGGCGGAACGCGGCCTGCTCGACGAGCCGCAGGGCCTCTACGACGACAAGCGGATCGCGATGGCAGGCCTGGACAAGGCCCGGGTGGTGGCGTCGTCGCTGGTGCCCGACACCAACCACTACTCGATCCTCTGGGGGCGGGCCGGCAGCGAGGCCGTGGTTCAGTGCCTCCTCGGCACCGGGCCGGCGGCCGGGTAGCAGTCGGGGAACCGGCAGGCAGGGCTGATTGTTCCGGACTCGTCGGCCGGTCCGTCGCGGCGGTGTCGGTCGGTGTGTCACGGCTGTACCGGCCGGTGCGTCGCGGTCGTGCCTGACTGTGGGGGCGGTGCGCGCTGCTCAGCCGGCGGTGCCGAGGAAGGACTCCCACCCGCCGGCCGGCGCCTGCCCCACGTTCAGCGAGCGAAGCTTGCGGATCGTGGACTGGTCCTGCACCTCCAGCCAGTCGACCAACTGCCGGAAGGACACCAGCCGGACGTCCGGCTTGCCCGCGATGGTCTTCAGGGTCTCCTCGACGGCGTCCATGTAGATGCCGCCGTTCCACTGCTCGAAGTGGTTGCCGATGAAGAACGGCGCGCGGTTGCTGTTGTAGGCCCGGTCGAACCCGGCGAGGTAGGCGTCCCGGGCCTGGGTGCGCCAGTCGTTGTACTTGGCCGGGTCGCCCTTGGTACTGCCGGCCGACTGGTTGGCCAGGATGTTGTAGTCCATCGACAGGACCTGGAAGGCGTGCCCCGGGAACGGGATGCTCTGCAGCGGGAAGTCCCAGACCTTGCCGTCCTGCACCTTCTGCGGCCATATCTGCTGGCCGCCGGAGGAGCTGGCGTCGTACTTCCAGCCCATCTTGGCCGCGGTCGGAAGCAGGGCCTTCTGCCCCTCGAGGCACGGGGTGCGGCCGCCTATGAGCTCCTTCTTGTAGTCGAAGGGGAGCGGGTCGACGTCGGTGAAGCCGGTGTTGGTCCGCCACTGGGTGACGAACCCGATCGCCTGGTCGATCTCGCTCTGCCAGTCCTCCGGCGCCCACTTGTTGACGCCGTTGCCGTCCGAGCGGGTCGAGCAGAAGTGCCCGTTGAAGTGGGTGCCGATCTCGTGGCCGGCCAGCCAGGCCTGGCTGATCAGCTTGATCGTGTTCTTGACCGCGCCGTCCGACAGGTACGGGATGTCGGACGCGCCGACCGAGTGCTTCGGCGGGTGGTACAGGTCGGACTTGCCCTTCGGGAGGGTGTAGATCCCGGAGAGGAAGAAGGTCATCGACGCCTTGTGCTCCTCGGCCAGCTTGAGGAAGCGGGGGAACTGGCCGTCGTCGGTGGCGCCGGCGCCGTCCCAGGAGAACACTACGAACTGCGGCGGGCGCTCACCGGGCTTGAGCTTCTCCGGCTTGGGCTGGTTCGGCTGGGGGCCGGTGTCGGACGTGGAACCGTCGCCGATCGGAGTCCCCTTGGGTGCACCCTTGCTCGGAGAGCCGCTGCCCGTCGGTCCGTTGTCTGCACTGCTGCTGCCCGGGGTGGGGGCGGTACTCGACCCTGAACCCGACCCCGAACCCGATCCGCCGCTGGAGCACGCCGTCACGGCGCCGAGGGCCACGGTCGCGGCGGTGGCACTGAGCACGGTCCTGCGCGAGATGTTGGTCATGGTCTCCCCTGGGTGCCGCTGGCCGGGTGGTGATGGCGTCCGTGGGCCGTACCGGTCAAATCGGTCAATTGATGATTATTCCGCTTTTAGCATGCCATGTGGACGCAGGGGGCACCAAGGTGCCGAGGTCCATTGACAGTCAATACGCAGAATGCGTGCGCAGGGGCTGCGGAGACAGTCCTTCTGTTGCCGTCCTGTGACGCTTGGCTCCACCCACCCTGGTATTGCTCGGGTGTGTCGCAGGGTGAGTCGACGGTCTGTTGGGGATGAACCGCAGGGGGATGAGCCGGCGGGGCGTCAGACGGTGGCGAGCCGGCGGTGGCGGCGAACGATCCGGGCGATCGTCGTGCTGACCGCGGTGGCGGCAGTGCAGGAGACCGCGAGGCTCAGCCAGGCGGTGTCGAACCAGTGGCTGTTGAGCCAGCCCAGCGTGACGATGTAGGCGGCCCAGATCAGCGCGGCCAGGGCGGACCAGCGGAGGAACCGGTGCGGCTGGCCCGGGGAGTGGCCGATGGCCAGGTCGAGGACGGTGCGCCCGGCCGGCACGAAGCGTGCGACGACCACCATCGCGGCGGCCGCCCCGGTGGTCCGCCCGTCCAACGCCTGCTGGACCCGGGCCACGCTGGCGGCCAGCTTGGGGCGGTGTTCGAGTCGTCGCTGCACCGAAGGGGCGCCACGGCGGGCGAGCTGGAGGAGAAGCAGGTCCCCGAGGAACGAGGCCACCGCCACGCCGAGCCCCAGCAGCAGTGGCGCGCCGTCTATCTGCGCCGTCTTGAGCACGGCCAGGATGACCAGCGTCCCGCTGGGGATGAAGGGGAGGAAGGCGTCGCCGAGTACGGCGAAGAGCGCCAGGGCGCAGATCCATGAGGATCCGATCACCGCTGAGATGTCCAAGGTCCGACTCCCTCCAGGCTGCCCAGGGGGAGCAGATGGCTGCAGGGGACAACGCTAGCGCCTCGACTTTTCATGCCATGAAGCACCCCGGCTGTGCCGGACCTCACAAAGGCGCGAACCCCCGGGGCGGGGTGCCGCTCCGGGGGCTCGTGGGGATCGATCGGCGCTGGTCCAGCCCGATGACCTTGCTGTTGAGGACGGATCCGGTTGGGTGATCCGCTCTGCTCCCTAGCCTGCCGGACGCCGGGCGCCGATCGCGAGCCCTGCGGCTGGCGACTTCCCGCGGTGGCGTGAAGTCGCCAGCCGTGTCCGTCCGCTGGCTGTGAGTCAGCCGAACGGTCGGTAGGCAGGCGGTCGCTCGCCGGTCGTGCAGCGGCACGGCTCGCGCCGGTCCGTCGCGTGGCGACATGGCCCGCGCCGGGCCGCGGCGACGGAGACCGGGCTCCGGGAGCCGGGAACACCCGGACCCGTGGCGTGGTTGACGTCCGTCGGCAGGCAGCAGCGACCGTCGGCCAAGCGCGCGGTCGTCGCAGCCGAAAAGACGGCGATCAAGACGGCGATCAAGACGGCCATGAAGACGGCCATCAAGACGGTCATCAAGACGGCGATCAAGACGGCCATGAAGACGGTCATCAAGACGGCGATGAAGACGGCCCGAGAGATGGCCTCGAGGGTGGCCGTCACGACGGCCACAGGAGCGGCCGCCAGGGCGGCCAGAAGGGCGGACGGCATGACCACCGACGACCAGCAGGAGCGCGGGCCCGAGCCGCAGACCGGTGCGGCGATCCGTGGCACCGTCCGCGGCACGGCCCCCGCGCCGCTCTCCATCCTGGACCTGGCCACCGTCGGCGTCGGCTACACCCCGTCCGAGGCACTGGCCGCGACGACGACACTGGCCCGCAGCGCGGAGGAATGGGGCTACCACCGCTTCTGGGTCGCCGAGCACCACGGCATGCCCGGCGTCGCCAGCTCCACCCCGGCGGTCCTGCTGGCCCACCTCGGGGCCCACACCACGTCGCTCCGGCTCGGCTCGGGCGGGGTGATGCTGCCCAACCACGCCCCACTGGCGATCGCCGAGCAGTTCGGCCTGCTGGAGGCGCTGCACCCCGGCCGTATCGACCTCGGGCTCGGGCGCGCGCCCGGCACCGACCCGGCCACCGCCCGGGCCCTGCGCCGAGGCCTGGCCGAGGGGGCCGACGACTTCCCCCAGCAGCTGGCCGAGCTGACCCACTTCCTGGACGGTGACTTCCCGGCCGGCCACCCCTATGCACGGCTCACGGCCGTTCCGAAGGGAGACGGGCGCCCGCCCGTCTGGCTGCTCGGTTCGTCCGGCTTCAGTGCCCAGCTGGCCGGGCGGCTCGGCCTTCCGTTCGCCTTCGCGCACCACTTCAGCAGCACCAACACCATCCCGGCCCTCGACCTCTACCGCTCGTCGTTCCGTGCCTCGGCCGTGCTCGACGAGCCGTACGCCCTGATCGGGGTGAGCGCCGTGGCGGCCGACGACCAGGCCTCCGCCCGCAGGCTGGCCCGCTCGGCGGCGCTCGGGATGCTCCGGCTGCGGCGCGGAAATCCGGGGCCGATCCCCACACCGGAGGAGGCCGAGGCCTACCCGTACAGCCCGGTGGAGGCGGACTTCGTCGACGACTGGCTGGGCAATGTCGTCCTGGGGGCGCCCGGAGAGGTGGCCGACGGCCTGGAGGCGCTGCGCAAGCGGACCGGGGTGGACGAGCTGATGGTCACCTCGCACATCCACGGCCATGAGGCCCGCTACCGCTCGTACGGGCTGATCGCCCAGGCCTACGGGCTGAGCGGGGAGTAGGGGCGGCCTGGGCGTAGCGGGCCAGGCAGTTCGGTCCGCCCTACGCCCGGTCCTCCCTGGCCCCGCTCCGCCCCTACGCCCGGACCGGCGGCACAGTCGGCGGAGCCCGGCGGGCGGTCGCTCCTCTCGGGCGCCCTACCGCTCAGGCGCCCTACCGCTCAGGGCGCCGCCGGGCGCTCCGTCCACCCCTGGGCGGCTCTCCCGGAGTATGGCCGCGACGAGTTCGGCCTCGCCTGGCCTGGCGAAGTACCAGCCCTGGGCGGTGTCGCAGCCGGTCAGCCGCAGCCGTTCGGCCTGGGCCGCGCTCTCGATCCCCTCGGCGGTGACGGTCAGGCCGAGCGTGTGCGCCAGCTGCACCATCGCGCCGACGATCTGCTCGTCGGCGTCGCTCCGGCGGGAGCTGAACGCGGGGAGTTCCGGCCGGCCGGCGGGGGCCGGGTCACGGAATCCCTCGATGAAGGTGCCGTCCAGCTTCAGGACGTGCACCGGCAGCCGGGAGAGGTACGCCAGGTTGGAGTAGCCGGTGCCGAAGTCGTCGATCGCGATCCGGACGCCCATGTCGGCGAGGGCCTGCAGAGCCTGCAACGGTCGCCCTCCGGGGCCCAGCAACGCGCTCTCGGTGATCTCCAGCTGCAGCAGCCGGGCCGGCAGGCCGGTGCTGTCGAGCGCCTGGGCCACGTCGGCGACCACGTCAGAGTCCCAGATCTGGCGGGCGGCCAGGTTGACGCTCACGAAGGTCTCGGTGTCAGGGAACTCCGTGAGCCAGCGGTGCGCCTGACGGCAGGACTCCTCCAGGACCCACTTGCCGAGCGGCACGATCGCGCCGGACTCCTCGGCGAGCGGGATGAAGCGGTCCGGGGAGAGCGTCCCGTAGCGCGGGTGACGCCAGCGGACCAGGGCCTCCGCGCCGTGCACAGCCCCGTCGGCGAGGCCGACGAGGGGCTGGTACTCGATGGTGAACTCGCCGCGTTCCAGAGCCGGGCGGAGTGCGGTCGTGAGCAGCTGGCGGGTCAGCTGGTGGGCGCCTCGGTCCGGGTCGTAGAGGGTCCAGCGGGCCCGGCCGTCCGCCTTGGACCAGTAGAGGGTGGCGTCGGCGTCCTTGACCAGGTCGGTCGGTGTGGTCTCGTGCACGGAGCGTTCGACGACGCCGACGCTGGCGGTCACCACCAGCCGGTGCCCGGCCACGTCGAAGGGGCGCTCCAGCGCTTCGAGGATCCGGGCGGCCAGCTCGGTCAGCTGGTCGCTGCCCCGGCTGTCGGTCACCAGGACGGCGAACTCGTCGCCGCCCATCCGCGCCACCAGGTGGGCGCCGCGTTCGGAGAACCCGCGGCGCAGCCGGGTGGCGACGGCGATCAGCAACTGGTCGCCGATGTGGTGTCCGAGGGTCTCGTTGATCGCGGCGAAGCCGTCGAGGTCCAGATAGCAGACGCCCACCCGGCGGCCGTCCGCCGCGGTAGTACCCGCTCCGGCTGCACCCGCTCCGACTGCACCCGCCGCCGGAGTACCTGCCTCCGCGTCCGCCGCCCCGGAGTCCCCGCGAGGGTCCGCTCCCGCGCCCGGGCCGCCAATCGCACCCGGGCCGCCCACCGTGCCCCCGCTCCTGGCCACCGGGCCGGCCGTCACCGAGAGGCAGGCGGCGTCGAGCCGTTCGAAGAAGAACGTCCGGTTGGGAAGCCTGGTCAGCGGGTCGTGCAGGGCCTGGTACTCCAGGCGGTCGCCGAGCCGGCGCTGCTCGGTGATGTCCTCGACCATCGCGAGGGTGTAGAGCGGAGTGCCCGAGCCGTCCCGGATCAGGGAGATGGTCACCTTGCTCCAGACCGTGCGGCCCTCGCGGTGCCTGAGCTGCTTCTCGACACGGAGCCGTTCGCGTTCGCCGCGGACCAGCGCGGGGAAGAGCCGGTCCGGCATGCCCTCCGGGTCGATGACCTCACGGATGGGGGTGCGGACCAGTTCGCCGACCCCGCAGCCGATCAGGGCGGCGAAGGCGGGGTTGACCTCGATGATCCGGTCCTCGGGGTCGATCAGGGCCATGCCGATGCCGGCGTCGCAGAAGGCGGCGCGGAACCGGGACTCGCTCGCGCTCAGTGCGGCCAGCAGCCGGTCGGGCCCTCCGGGTGGCAGGCCCACCACGTCGGCGGGCCGGTGCGTGCCACTGGCGAGCGGGGCCGAGCAGGTCGGGCAGAGGACGATGTCGGCGCCGCCCGCGCCACCCGCACGCTCCGTGTCCCGGGGGCCGGCGTCGGCGCCGGGCGGAGCCTTCGGCAGTCCCGGGGAAGAGCCGCCGTTCGCGGTGTCGACGCCGTTCGTGGTGTCGACGGCCCTTCGGCGGGTGTCGTCCAGAGCGGTGCCGACGGCCGCGCCGGTGGTCGGACTGCTGTTGCCGGAGGCACCGTTGGTCGGATTGCCGTTGACGGAGCCGTCCTTGCCGGCACCGCCGTTGACGGAGCCGCCGTTGACGGAGCCGCCCTTGCCGGAACCGCCGTTGACGGGGCCGAAGTCGGTGGGCCCGCCACTGGTCGCGTTGCCGGCGGCGCTGTCGTCGGCGGGCCGGAGGATCGGAGACCGGAGGCGGCGGTGGTGTTGCGGTTCCTCGTGCCGCACGCCTGGGTGGTGTGCGTCGGCCCCCTCGTTCTGGCCCGGCACGGCATGCTCCCGTCCGCTGCTGACGCTTGACGCTGGTCCGGCCGGTCACCCGGAACTGCGGCGGCCGGCTCCCGCACTCTGTCGAGGTCCTCGCAGTCCGGTGCGGAGCGCTCGCGGAGGAGCGCTCGGGCGGGGATCCGCGTGAAGAACAGGGCGTTGCGGCCGATCATAGGACGCGGCGGCAACGCGCGGTAACCGCCGCCAGGGTGATTCGCCCGCTTTCCGATTATGTGTGGCGGTACATGCGGACGCCCCTGGTGCACATCACATGATGTGCACCAGGGGCGTGTGCTCCACAGTGCGCCCCAGGGCGCTTGTCGAGCGCCGGAACGCGCCGTCCGGCCGGGCCGCAACGCTCCGTGGTCGCGGTCCCGCCGAAATCGTCGGAGGGTCAGGCCAGCTTGGCCGTGAGGGTGATGGTCGTTCCGGTGAGGGCCTGGCTGACCGGGCAGTTCGCCTTGGCGTCCTCGGCGGCCTTCACGAAGCCGGCCTCGTCCAGGCCGGGCACCTCGCCGATGACGGTCAGGTGGATGCCGGTGATGCCGGTGCCCGGCTGGAAGGTGACATCGGCCTGGGTGTCGAGCTTGGTGGGCGGGTTGCCCGCGCCGGCCAGGCCGTGCGAGAGGGCCATCGAGAAGCACGCGGAGTGAGCGGCCGCGATGAGCTCCTCCGGGCTGGTCTTGCCGTTCGGCGCCTCGGCCCGGGCCGGCCAGGAGACCGGGTACTCGCCGATGCCGGACGAGGCGAAGGTCACCTGGCCCTTGCCGTCGAGCAGGTTGCCTTCCCAAGCGGTGCGTGCGGTGCGAGTGGTTGCCACGATCGGTACCTCCATCACTGAGGAACTGCTGAGTCGTCACTTCCGGTCATGCCGGGCACCAGACTACGGGCAGGCCGGGGGCGGATCACAGGAAGCGCCCGGAGGTGCCGTGGCGGGAAACCGGCAGGCTCGGGGCCGGAGGCGACCGCTGGTCCAGGCGCTGTCCGGATCGTGGACGGATACGCCAAATGGTGCGGATCCGGACCGGGTGCCCTGTTAGATTTGCCCGGGCCTGATCCCCGGCCTCGGACGGCCGGGTGCCCACCAACCAGAGAGCCGCGGAGCCGCCCCGATGACGGATCACCCCACGACCCCCGATGCCGGACTGCCCAAGGGGATCGACGATGCCGTACGGGCCGAGCTGACCAGCCTGCGCGAGAGCATCGACAACATCGACGCCGCGGTGGTCCACATGCTGGCCGAGCGGTTCAAGGCGACCCAGCGGGTCGGTCGGCTCAAGGCCGAGCACAAGCTGCCCCCGGCCGACCCGGCCCGGGAACGGGACCAGATCAAGCGCCTGCGGGAGCTTGCTGCCGGGGCGCACCTGGACCCGGTGTTCGCGGAGAAGTTCCTCAACTTCATCATCGCCGAGGTCATCCGGCACCACGAGAAGATCGCCAGCGATGCGGTGACCGGCCAGAACGTCGCCGGCTGACGAACCCGCCCCGGCGCCCCCGGGGCGCCTCCAGGCCGCCCGGGCCCTCAGAGCCCTCAGGGCCTTCAGGGTCATTCAGAGGCATTCAGGGCCATTCAGGGCCATTCTCGGGCCTTCCGGTCGTTCCCAGGCCTTCCCGGCCTTACAGAGGGTTCCCCTGCCTTCAGGGGGATTCCGGGCCTTCCCGGGCATCGGCGGACTACCCTCGAGATCGTCTCCGGACTCGCCGACCGCAGAGG
This sequence comes from Kitasatospora sp. NPDC022785, assembly GCF_055561295.1. Lineage (NCBI taxonomy): Bacteria > Bacillati > Actinomycetota > Actinomycetes > Kitasatosporales > Streptomycetaceae > Kitasatospora > Kitasatospora sp. NPDC022785. The sequence continues at coordinate 31,694 of NZ_JBVHHB010000032.1, forward strand.
GCGCGGCGGAGGCCCGTACCCGGGGCGTGATGTCTGGCGCGGGTAAATGCCCGATTTCGCGAGGCTTCGCGGTTGGCGTAGCGTGCAGGTTCCCCCAGCCGGAGAGGTGGAGCAGCGACGATGGCGGTGAACCTGCCCGATACGCACGGCGATGCCGGGACCGGCCAGGCCTGGGCCGCCGGCGCCGGCCACGGTGATCCCGGCGATTCCGATGCGCCCGTCGGCGGCCGTGCTGCGGCGCGGCGGGCGCGCAGCCGGAAGACGCGCAAGGGCGGGAGGTCATCGAGCGGCCCGAAGCCGCCGAGGGGATCGAAGGACCGGCGGTCGGGGCGTCGTCAGCGGCCGTGGTGGATAGAGATCCCCGCGATGGCGGCGGTCGGGCTGGTGGTCGCGCTGCTGATCAAGACCTGCCTGTTCCAGGTGTTCACCATCCCCTCCGGGTCGATGGAGAACACGCTGCGGATCGGCGACCGGGTCGGCGTGAACAAGCTCGCCCCGCTCACCGGCTGGGAGCCGAAGCAGGGCGAACCGGTCGTGTTCAAGGACCCGGGGGACTGGCTGCCGCCGCAGCCGACCGACGGCAACCCGATCTCGCGGGCAGTGGGCTCGGCGCTCAGCTTCGTCGGCCTGGTGCCGCCGAAGGACGACAACTACCTGGTCAAGCGGGTCATCGCGACGGGCGGCCAGACCGTGCAGTGTTCGGGCACCACGCTGACCGTCAACGGAACCAAGGTGGACGAGCCGTACCTCCACCCCGGGGACGACTCCTGCGCGGGGCTGGACTTCGGCCCGGTGACGGTGCCCCAGGGCTACGTCTGGGTGGAGGGCGACCACCGGAGCGACTCCGCCGACTCGCGTTACCACCAGCGCGGCCCGGGTGGCGGCGCCGTGCCGGTGGACAACGTGGTCGGGCCGGTCTCGGCCGTGGTGTGGCCGCTCAATCACCTCGACTGGTTCGGCTGGGTCGGCCACTGACCCCGGGCTCGGCAACGGGCCGGTCCTCGACACACTGCCCTCCGACGCCGTGCTCTCCGATGCTCTGCCCTGCGATGTCCTGCCCTCCGACGCCCCGCTCCGCGGCAGCACGTGCGAGCCGCTCGCCCAGCGCGGTTGTGCCCGCCGCCGCTTCCGCCTCTCCCGCCGCCGCGCCCGCGTCAGGCATCTCCGCGCCCATCGCCGCGTCCTCCTCCGCGTCCACCTCCGCGGATGCCGTGGCGGGCTTGCTCGCCTGGGCCGCGAAGGCGCCGGCCAGGACGAGCAGGCCGCCGGCCGTCTGCGGCACGCCCAGGTGCTCGCCGAGCAGGATCCAGGCCAGGACGGTGGCGACGACCGCCTCCAGGTTGGCCACTACCCCGGCGACCGGGGGCGACAGGTGCTGGACGGCGATCACACCGGTCAGATAGGCGAGCACGGTCGCGATGAGGATCATCCAGGCGGCCGGGATCAGTGCGGGCAGCGAGTGCCCGTTCATGACGACGTTCCCGCCGAGCAGGCCCCAGTCGGCGTTCCACGGGCTGGTGAACGCGGTGAGCACGACGGCGCCGATCAGCAGGCCGAACGCGCTGAGGGCGAGCGGGTCGACGGGGCGGTCGCCCCGGCTTCCGGCGTCGGCCAGGACGAAGTAGCCGACCTGGCAGCATGCCGCCCCGAGGGCGAACAGGACGGCCAGGGCGTCGAAGCTCAGGCCGTTCCAGACTTCCACCACGCAGGCGAGTCCGGCCACGGCGACGCCGGCGCCGATGGCCGAGCCCCGGCTGATCGGCTTGCGCTGGACGAACTTCACATAGCCGATGAGCAGCGGCGGCCCGAGGTATTCGATGAGCAGTGCGACGCCGACCGGGATCCGGGAGATGGCCGCGAAGTAGCAGGCCTGGACACCGGCCACGGCGAGCAGGCCGAAGCCGAGCAGCACGCCGGGCCGCCGGAGCACCGCGTCGCGGTGGCGGTAGGCGAGCGGGAGCAGGACCACGGCGGCGCCGGTCACCCGGAGCCAGACCACGTGCAGCGGCGAGAGGCCGGCCTCGATCAGCGGTTTGGCGGCTGTGCCGGAGCCTCCGAAGGAGACGGCGGAGACCAGTGCGAGGGTGAGACCGAGGGTTCTGCCCGAGGATCGGCCGAGCAGGGGCTTTGAGCTGTACACCGACGCATTGTGACAGTCATGCCATCGGTTCGGTAAGGCGCCATTCCGGCATTTGGTCCTGCCCCCAACTGTGCGCAACGGCAGATTTACGGACAACTGCCCACCGCCGCGCAATGGCCGCTCGGCACCCCGACCAGCAGCCGTCCGGTGGCCCGACCGGCCGACCGACCAGCCAACAGCCAGCCGACCGGCCAGCCGACTGACTGACCGACCGACCGGCCGCCCCGCTACTGCCCGGTCCCCGCCAGCACGTTCGCCCCGGTGCCCGAACCCGACCCGCTCGACCCGCCCGCGGCGCCCGTGCCGCCCGTCGGCTGGGGCGCGGTGGTCGGGCCGGTGGTCGGCGCGGTGGTCGGGCCGGTCGTCGGCGTCGGCGTCCGGGTGGGCCTGCCGGTCGGCTGAGTGGTCGGCTGGGACGTGGGCGGGGCGGTCGGCTGGGTGGGCGCGGTGGTCGCCCCGCCGCCGGGGCGCGAGCCGCCCTGCCCACCGGACGTCCCCGAGGAGCCGGACGTCCCCGAGCCGCTCGGCGAGGCGCCGGAGCCCGCGCCGCCGTCGGGCGAGGCCGGGGTGGACGGAGCCCCGGACGGGGTGGAGGAGCTGTCCGAACCGCCCGACGGCGTGTCGCTGCCGCCCGACCAGGAGTCGCCCTTGTCCGAGGGCGAGGGGAAGTCCGTGACCGGCTGGCCCTTCAGCGCGGCCTTCATGTAGCTGGTCCAGATCTGTGCGGGGTACTGGCCGCCCGCCGCACCGTCGATCCCGCCGGTACCGCTGAGGCTGACCTGGGCGCCGCTGGCGGGGTCCTGGCCGAACAGGGCGACCGAGGTCACCAGCTCGGGGGTGTACCCGACGAACCAGACCGACTTCTGGTCGTCGGTCGTGCCGGTCTTGCCGGCCACCGGGCGGCCGAGGGACTTGGCGCGCCAGCCGGTGCCGCCCGGGTCGCTCACTACGCCCTGGAGCATGGCCGTCACCTCGCGCGCGGTCTCCTCGCCGATCGCCTGGGTGGTCTTGTGGGCCGGCAGCTGGAGCGCCTCGCCCTCGCGGTCCACCGACTGCACCAGCCACGGGGTGATCTGCTTGCCGCCGTTGTCCAGCGTGGCGTACACGCCGGCCATGTCGAGCACGCTCGGGGTGGCGGCGCCGAGCGGGATGGACGGTACCGGCTCGAGGCCAGGGGTGCTGCTGGGCAGTCCGAGCGCGATGCCGGTGTCCCGCACCTTCTGCAGTCCGGTGTCCTGGGCGAGCTGGGCGAACGCCGAGTTCACCGACCAGTCGGTGGCCTGCTGGAGGGTGATCTGGCCGTAGCTCTTGTCGCCCTCGTTCGGCGGTGCGTAGGGGGTGCCCTTCCCGCCGCGGACCTTGCGGCCGCTGGTGCCGTCGTAGACGGTTCGCGGGGTGACGGTCTGGCCGGACTGGGTCTTGGCGTCGTTCTCCAGGGCCGCCGCCAGGGCGATCGCCTTGAAGGTGGAGCCGGCCTGGTAGTCCCGCCGAGTCGCGTTGTCGATGTAGTGCTTGGTGTAGTCGGCCCCGCCGTAGAGGGCGACCACGGCGCCGGTCTTCGGGTCGACGGAGACGGCGCCGGCCTGGGCGGCCGCGTCCTTCTTCCGCTTGTCCGGGTTGAGGGTGTCGTGCAACTGCACCTGGACGGAGTCCTGGAGGGCCTGCTGGCGCGCCGGGTCGATGCTCAGCTTGATGGTGTAGCCGCCCTTGGCCAGCTCGGACTCGCCGATGATCTGGTTGCTGGTGAGGTACTCGGTCGCGGCGTTGACCAGGTAGCCGGCCTGGCCGGAGAGGCCGAGCTGGGCCTGCGGGTCCCTGACCTCGGGGAAGGCGGTGGCGGTCCGCTCCTCGGCGGAGAGCCAGCCCTCCTTCACCATGCCGTCCAGGACGTAGTTCCAGCGGTTCACCGCGTTCTGCTTGCCCGCCGGGGTGGCGGTGGCGACGTCGTACGCGCTCGGTGCGTTCAGCAGGGCGGCCAGGTAGGCGCCCTGGGCAGGGTCGAGCGCGGACGCGTCGACGCCGAAGTACTGCTGGGCGGCGGCCTGGATGCCGTACGCGCCGCGCCCGTAGTAGGAGGTGTTGAGGTAGCCGGAGAGGACGTCGTCCTTGGACTGGGTGGCATCCACCTTGATCGCTATGAAGAGTTCCTTCACCTTGCGGGTGATGGACTGCTTCTGGCTCAGGTAGGTGTTTTTCACGTACTGCTGGGTGATCGTGGAGCCGCCCTGGGTGCCCTCGCCCTTGGCGGTCTTGACGGCGGCGCGGACCAGGCCGGGCACGTTGACGGCGCCCTCGTGGTAGAAGTTGCGGTCCTCGGCGGCGAGCGCGGCGTGCTGGGCGGCGGGGGAGACCTTGTCGAGGGGGACGTTCTGCCGGTTGGTCTGGCCGGTCCGGGCGATCACCGAGCCGTCCTGGTAGAGCCAGGTGTTGCTCTGGGCGGTCGCGGCGGCGTGCGCGTCCGGCACCTTCACCAGGGTGATGCCCAGGGCGAAGAAGCCGACGCCGAGGAGCAGGGCGGCGGTGAAGCCGAGCAGGGTGAGCCGCCAGGTCGGGATCAGCCGGCGCCAGCCGGTGCGCTTCGGGCGGCGGGCCTTCCTGCCGCCGGTCCCGCCACCGTTCGTGCCTCCGGCGCCGCCGACGGGGCGCTCCGACGAACGCTTCAGGCTCTTCACCGGGCGGAGACGGACGGTCGGCACGCGGCGGCCGCTCCGGGCGTTTCTGGACAAAGCGGCGGCCTTTCCTGCGATCGGACCGTGCCGGCCTGCACGGCGTGGGACATCGGGGGTCGGGAACCTTTGTCCCATTTCCGGTTTACAGCCCAAAACGCGTCGAACGGGTCGGTTGGCTCCACCGGAGCGGCAAGCGAGACCGACATCACACACAAAACGGACGTCGATGGGCAAAAAAATCGGAGAGCCTCTCGCTGCTGCGAGAGGCTCCCCAATGTCTGTGCGCCGCCAGGGACTCGAACCCCGGACCCGCTGATTAAGAGTCAGCTGCTCTAACCAACTGAGCTAGCGGCGCCTGCTGACTCGGAGAACAATACACGGTCCGCAGGGGTGCCTCGCACCGCCGGGGGCGGTCGAGTGTTCATTGCCGAGCCAGGATGCCCGTTTCCGCCCGGTTGGGGTGGACTTTTCTGCCCGGTTAGGGTGGAAACGTGTCCAGCCCCCGCCCCGGTCGCCGGAACGCTCGGCTCATCGTCGTCACCGCTCTTCTGCTGCTCAGCGCGGTGGCGTACACGGCCTGGGCGCTGGAGGTGGTTCTGGTCGCGCTCTGGTCGGCCGTGCCGGCCGCGCGCCTGGTCCGGGCCGGCCAGGAGCGGGCCGGCGAGGAACCGGCTGGGGAAGAGCGGGGGACCGGGCGAGAAGCCCGCAGCGAACGAGAAGCCCGCAGCGAAGAGGTGGAGCCGCGATGACCGGGCCGGGGGCAGGCTCGGGGGCAGGAGCAGGGCCGCGAGCGGGCATGGGGGCGGCGGCCGGAGCGGCCTCGGCGGCGATGTTCCTGCGTATCGACGGCACGCCCCTGCACGTCCGGACCGAGGGCAGCGGCCCGGTCTGCCTGCTCACCGGCGGGCTCGGCAGCAGCTGGTTCGACTGGGATCTGGTCGTCCCCTTCCTCACTCCCTTCCGCACCGTGGTCCGCTTCGACCGTCCCGGCTACGGGCTGAGCGCGCCGGAGGCCGCCGGCCGGTCCGGCCCGACGCTGGCGGGTGAGGCGGAGCGCATCCGGGGCGTGCTGGACGCGCTCGGGCTGCGCGAGCCGTGCACGGTGGCGGGCCATTCACTGGCGGGGTTCCACGTGGAGGCCTTCGCCCGGCTCCACCCCGAGCGGACGGCCGGGCTGGTCCTGCTGGACGGCAGCGTCGAACCGGATCCGCGGCCGCTTCCGGCGCCGGGGCTGCGTGACCTGGCGGCCCGCACGGTCGCGGGCGCGGCCACGGCCGTCGCGGTGCCTTACCTGATCGGGCCCACCGTGCGGCGTCTGGTCGCCCGGGCGTCCACCGTCCGCCGCGAGGACCTCGCGCCGGCACCGCTGGTCCGGCACTGCTACCGGACCGGGCGGGCCCTGCGCGCCCTGCTCCGGGAGAACGCGGCCTACCTGGATCTGGCCGCCGCGCTGGCCGAACTGCGCGTCGCCGCGCCACTGCCGGACGAACTGCCGGTCACCGTGCTCGCCGCCGACGACGGGTGCCGGATCCGCCGCACCCAGGAGTGGCTGGGCAGCCAGCGGGACCTCGCCGCGCTGCTCGGGGCCGACTTCCGCACCACCGCGCCGGCCGGCCACCTGATGATGTTCGACCGCCCGGACGCGGTGGCCTCGGCGATCCTCGACACGTGCTGAGCCGGGCTGCCCGACGAGGCGCCCGGCTGCCCGCCGGTGACGCGCCGGCCTTCCCGCGCACCGGGGCACGACCGCCCGCCCGCGTCCCTCCCCGGGGCAGCCGGGGCAGCCCGACAGCCGGGGCAGCCCGGCTCAGCTCGTGCTGCCCGCCGCGGAGTCCGAGGTGATGACCCGCCGGACCGCCCCGGCGATCGGCAGTTCCTTGGTGAGCCGCCGCACGGCCCGCCGGGTCGGGGCGCCCGCCGACCCCGGGTAGAGCCGGCGCTCCAGCCGCGCCGCGCCGATCAGCCCGGCCAGCTGCCGGTCCCGCTCGGCCGCCGGTGACTCATCGCCCTCGTGCGCGAGCGTGGCGGCCACCCGCGCGGCGATCTCCTGTCCCATGGCCGGCCGCGTTGCCGCATGGCGCCGGTAGGGCAGGCCGAGGAAGCGGCGTGTCTCCACCACGAGCAGGCCGTCGGAGGTCAGCCGGTCGAGGAAGGGGGCCGGCCCGGGCTTGCGCGGGACCCGGCGGATCACGAGGTCCAGGCCGAGCCGCTGATCGCGCTTGCCCGCCTTCTCCAGCCGCGCGAGCACGCCGGCCCCGACCTCGTCGTGCGCGCCCAGCGGCTGGAACCCGGTGATCCGCCGCCCCTCGACGGTGATCGCGCCGCTCATCAGCAGCTCTGCGACGACGCCGCCCGCGATCACCCGGTGCAGGGTGGAGTACGGGGTGCGCAGTCGGCCGCGCACCGGATCGGCGCAGAGCAGCAACAGCTCCTCGGGGATCGAGCGCGTGTTCGGCGGAGTCACGGACGGGTACCTCCAACGGTCGGGCGGCGAGCGACACCGCGTACCCCTGGTACCTACCCGCCCGGAAACGCCTCAGGCCGCCCACCGGAGTGGACGGCCTGAGACCTTGCCATGTGCGCCGCCAGGGACTCGAACCCCGGACCCGCTGATTAAGAGTCAGCTGCTCTAACCAACTGAGCTAGCGGCGCCTGCTGACCTGGAGAACATTACACGGGGTCGGCCCGATCCGCCGAATCGCCACCAGTCGGACACGCTCCGTGACCAAGTCGGCGGGCGTTGGCACACCAGGCCCCGAGCCGCCGGCATACAGTCCGCAGCCGCAGCCGCAGCCGCAGCCGCAGCCGCAGCCGCAGCCGCAGCCGCAGCCGCAGCCACAACTGCAGCCGCGACCGCCGCCCCCGGAGCGGGAAGTCGGCCGGTCCGACTTCCCGCTCCCGGCGGTGCCTGCTCCTGCTGCTCCCGGAGGACCGTGCCGGCGGGCCGCTACTCCGGGAAGTGGCAGGCCGCCCGGTGGTCCACGTCCGGCGCCGGGCCGGTCAGCGGCGGGGCCTCGGTCTCACAGCGGGTGCGTGCCCCGGCGTCGAGCCCGGCGTAGACGGGGCAGCGGGTGCGGAACGGGCAGCCGGTGCGGCGCGCGGTTGGCGAGGGCGGGTCGCCGGGCAGCAGGATGCGGGTGCGGGCCCGTTCGGCGGCCGGGTCCGGGAGGGGGACGGCGGAGAGCAGCGCGCGGGTGTAGGGGTGGCGGGGGTGGTCGAAGACGGCGGAGACCTCGCCCTGTTCGACGGTCCGCCCGAGGTACATCACGCTGACCCGGTCCGCGAGGTGCCGGATCACCGAGAGGTCGTGCGAGACGAAGAGGTAGGAGAGGCCCAGCTCCGCCTTGAGGGACTGGAGCAGGTTGAGCACGCCGGCCTGGATGGAGACGTCCAGCGCGGAGACCGGTTCGTCGAGGACCAGCAGTTTGGGCCGGACGGCGAGCGCGCGGGCGATCGATATCCGCTGCCGCTGCCCGCCGGAGAACTGGTGCGGGTAGCGGACGGCGTGCGCCGGGTCGAGGCCGACCTGCCGCAGCAGTTCGGGTACCCGGCGGGCGATCTCCTCGCGGGCGGCGCGCTGGGCGCGCAGCGGTTCGGCGACGATGTCGCCGACGGGCATCCGCGGGTCGAGGCTGGCCATCGGGTCCTGGAAGACGATCTGCAGCTCGGCCCGGAGCCGGTGGGCGTCGGCCCGGGAGAGTGCGGCGGTGTCCTGCCCGAGCAGTTCGATACGGCCGGACTCGGGGGCGGCGAGCCGCAGCAGCTCGAACAGCGTCGTGGACTTGCCGGAGCCGGACTCGCCGACCAGGCCGAGGGTCTCGCCCTGCCGGATGTCCAGCTCGACGCCGTCCACGGCGTAGACCTCGCCGATCCGGCGCTTGAAGACAGTGCCCTTGAGCAGCGGGAACGTCTTGGTGAGGCCGGTGACGGAGAGCACCGGCGGGCGCTCCTCCCGGGCGGCACCCACCCCGGCAGTGCCCCCGGCCGAAGCCGGCGGCACCACCGGCACGGGGTACACCTCGGCCGGCGCCGGCCGCCGCTCGGCCAGCTCCCCGGCCCGGACGCACGCCGCCAGATGATCGCCGGGGCCCGCAACGCCGGAGCCCTCGACCCCGGGGCCCGCAACGCCGGAGCCCCCGTCGAGTCGGCCCCCGCCCCGGCCCCCGTCCGCGCCCCCGAGCCCGGGCTCCGCCGTCCGGCACCGGTCCTCGACCAGCGGGCAGCGGGCGGCGAACGGGCAGCCGGCCGGCAGCTCGGCCATCGGCGCGGGCGTGCCGGGGATCGGCACGAGCGGTCCGCCGCGGGCGTCCAGTCGTGGCACCGCGCCGATCAGCCCGAGCGTGTACGGGTGGCGGGGCGCGGCGAACAGCTCGTCCACACCGGCCGTCTCCACCACCCGGCCCGCGTACATCACCGCTACCCGGTCGGCCATTCCGGCGATGACGCCGAGGTCGTGGCTGACTAGGACGAGCGCGGCGCCGGTCTCCCGCTGGGCGGTGCGCAGCACGTCGAGCACCTGGGCCTGGATGGTGACGTCCAGCGCGGTGGTGGGCTCGTCGGCGAGCAGGATGTCGGGGTCGTTGGCGATGGCCATGGCGATCATCGCGCGCTGGCGCATGCCGCCGGAGAACTCGTGCGGAAAGCTGTCCAGCGCGCGGTCGGGCGCCGGGATGCCGACGAGGTCGAGGAGTTCGGCGGCCCGCCTGCGCGCGGCCGGCTTGTCGAGGCGCTGGTGGATCCGCAGGGCCTCGACGATCTGGTCGCCGATCCGGTAGACGGGGGTGAAGGCGGAGAGCGGGTCCTGGAAGACCATGGCGACCCGGCGGCCGCGGAGGGCGGCGAGTTCGCGGCCGGGCAGGCCGATCAGCTCCTTTCCGTCCAGCCGGACGGAGCCGTGGACGGTCGCCGTGCCGGGCAGCAGGCCGAGGACGGCCAGCGCGGTGACGGACTTGCCGGAGCCCGACTCGCCGACGATGCCCAGGGTCTCGCCGCGCCGCAGGGTGAGCTCGACGCCGCGGACGGCGGGGACGGCGGTGCCGCGCGGCCCGGCGAAGTCGACCCGCAGGTCGCGGACGTGCAGCAGCGGGGCTGCGGGCAGCGGGGTTTCGACGGTGGTGGTCACGTGCGGTTCCGCTCTTTCCGGAAACGGGGGCGGCGGCGAGGGGCCCGGGCCGCCTCGGCGGTGGGGTCGAGGGCGTCGCGCAGCCCGTCACCGATCAGGTTGACGGCCAGCACGAAGAGCACCAGCAGCCCGGCGGCGAAGTAGAACAGCCAGGGGAACGTCGGGGCGTCGAAGGTGCCGGCGGCGAGCAGGGTGCCGAGCGAGACGTCGGGGGCCTTCACACCGAAGCCGAAGTAGGAGAGCGCGGTCTCGCTCATCACGGCGCCGCCGACGGCGATGGTGGCGTCGATGATGAGGAAGGAGGCGACGTTCGGCAGGATGTGCCGGGTGATGATCCGCAGCGGTCGCACGCCCATGAACTGCGCGGCCCGGACGAACTCGCGCTCCCGCAGGGAGATGGTCATCGAGCGGACCACCCGGGCGGTGATCATCCAGTTGAAGAGGGCGAGCAGCAGCACGAAGGCGAGCCAGCCGGCGCCTTTGAGCCGGGGCGAGATGATGGTGATGATCAGGAAGCTGGGGAAGACCAGCATGAGGTCCACCACGAACATCAGCACCCGGTCGGTCCAGCCGCCGAAGTAGCCGGCGCAGGCGCCGAACAGGGACGCCAGCACGGTCGAGAAGAGCGCCACCAGCAGGCCGATGACCAGCGACTTCTGCAGGCCGCGGACGGTTTGCGCGAAGACGTCCTGGCCGACCCCGTTGGTGCCGAACCAGTGGGTGCCGGAGGGGGGTTGGCGCAGCGCGTTGTAGTCCGGGGTGGCGTAGTCCCAGGGCGTGAGGTACTGGCCGCCGAAGGCGAGGGCGAACAGCAGCAGGACGATGACGGTGCCGGCCACCGCCCAGCGGGCGGCGAGCAGCCGGGCGAGGACGATCCGGCCCCGGCCGGCCACGGCGGGGGCGGGCCCGGGAGCGGCGGCGGGGTCGGGGGTGGGCGCGGAGGACTCCGCGACGACGGCGGTCACAGCAGGTCTCCTCCGGTCATGACCGCACACGCGGGTCGAGGGCGGCGTGCAGGGTGTCGGCGAGGAAGCCGGAGGCGAGCACCACGACGGCGGCGAACAGGTTGACGGCGACGACCGCGTTGACGTCCTGTTCGTTGATGGACTGGATGAACCACTCGCCCATGCCGTGCCAGCCGAAGATGGTCTCGGTGAAGGCGGCGCCGGTGAAGATGCCGAGGAAGCTGTAGGCGAACATCGTCGACATGGGGATCACCGCCGTCCGCAGCCCGTGTTTGAGCAGGGCGCGGTTGCGGGTGAGGCCCTTGGCCTCGGCGGTGCGCAGGTAGTCGGAGCCGAGCACGTCGAGCATGGTGCCGCGCTGGTAGCGGCTGTAGGTGGCGAGGCCGCCGAGCGCCAGCGAGAGGGTGGGCAGCAGCAGGTGCAGCGCCCAGTCGCCGAGGTGGGTGCCGAGGCCGCCGGTCAGGCCGGGGGTCTCGTAGCCGGTGAACGGGACGACCTCGTGGCCCGCGACGTCCTTGGCGGCGATGGCGCCGTTCTTGAGGAAGAGCGCCACCAGGAAGACCGGGGTGGAGAGCAGGAGGAAGGAGAAGGCGGTGAGCAGCCGGTCCGATATCCGGTACTGGCGCACCGCGCTCCAGGCTCCGGCGGCGACGCCCAGGGCCATGCCGAGCAGGCTGCCGATCAGCAGCAGTCGCAGGGAGACCCAGATCCGGCGGCGGAAGTCGTCCATCACGGGGGTGTCGTGGATGGTGCGGCCGAGGTCGCCGTGGAGCAGCAGGCCGCCCGCCCAGTGGCCGAACCGTTCGACGACCGGCGTGTGGTCGTTCAGGTTGAGGTCGGTGAGCTGCCGCTCGACCGAGGCGGTGGACGGCCGCGGCACCTTGGCCTCGAAGTAGGTGCGCGGCTGGAGGGCGGCGGCGGAGAGCGCGTACGCCAGGAACACGGCGGCGATCAGCAGTACCGCGTAGTAGCTGAGCCGCTTCGCCAGGTAGCGGAGCATCAGCGGCCGCCCGGGGTGGGGGCGGGGCCGACGCGTCTGGTGGGCATCGGTGGGTGGCCTTCGGTCGGTGGCCCTGTTCGAGCCGTGAGGGAAAGGTGCAGGTCACGAGTGTGGCACCGGTGCACGGCCGCGGTATTGCGGCAGTGTTGCGGCCTGTTTCGTTTGGATCAGAGGTGAACTCCTCCCCCTGGTACTCGTCCTGATCCGCTGTTACGTTCGGTCCGCCGGCACCGACTTGGCTGCCCACGCTCAAGCCTCGCCACACCTTGCGACGCCCGACTCTCACAACCAGTCATTTCACGGGGGGACCCCTCATGGACGCTTCCAGCACATCCGCCCGCGGCTTCGGCCGGGCCGCCGCGCTCGCTCTCGCCGTGGCGCTCGCGGCCACCGCGTGCACCTCGGGCGGCGGAGGGTCGGCCGACGGCGTGGCCAAGAGCGAGCCCCCCAAGCAGGGTTCGATCGACATCAACGCCAAGTCGCCGGACCAGCTGCGGGACGGCGGCGAGGTCCGGCTCCCGCTGTACCAGTGGATCACGCAGTGGAACCCGTTCCAGGTGGACGGCCGCTACGGCGACGGCGTCGAGATCATGAGAGTGCTGGAGCCGAACCTCTTCACCACCGACGAGTCCGGCACGTTCAAGCCGGTCACCGACTACCTGCTGGAGGCCAAGGTCACCTCGACCTCCCCGCAGGTGATCACCTACAAGCTCAACCCGAAGGCCAAGTGGTCGGACGGCAAGCCGCTCGGCTACCTGGACTTCAAGGCGGACTGGGAGGCCAGCAACGGCAAGAAGGACGGCTACAACATCGCCGACTCCGCCGGCTACGAGCTGATCTCCGGCGTCGAGCAGGGCGCCGACGCGAGCGAGGTCAAGGTGACCTTCTCGGAGCCGTACGCGGACTGGCAGAACCTGTTCCGCCCGCTGGTCCCGGCGGCCGGGATCGGCACCGCGGACGACTTCAACAAGGGCTGGATCGACAAGATCCCGATCACGGCCGGGGCGCTGAAGATCGGCACGATGGACAAGACGGCGCAGACCATCACGCTCGTCCCGGACCAGGCCTGGTGGGGGGCGAAGGCCAAGACCGACAAGATCACCTTCCGGGTGATGTCGCAGTCGGCGACCACGCAGGCGTTCCTCAACAACGAGATCGACCTCGCCACGGCGGGCACCGCGACGGCGTACGGGCAGCTCAAGGACGCCAAGGACACCGTGATCCGGTCCGCCAGCCCGTGGGACGAGGTGCACCTCTCGTTCGGCGGCGGTGGTGCGCTGGCGGACCAGAAGGTGCGCCAGGCGCTCGGCAAGGCGCTGGACCGCTCCGCGCTGATCAAGATCGCCAACAACGGCGTGCCGGTGGAGTTCAAGCCGCTCGGCAACCACATCCTCATGCCCAACCAGGCCGGCTACCAGGACAACTCCGGCGAGTGGGCCAAGTTCGACCTGGCCGCCGCCAAGAAGGCGCTGGACGAGGCGGGTTGGAAGGAGGCCGGCAGCGGCCAGCCGCGCACCAAGGACGGCCAGCCGCTGACCCTGCACTTCGTCATCAACGACGCGACCCCGCAGGCCCAGCTCGACCTCGCCACCGCCGCCCAGGCGATGTGGCTGGCGGCGGGCGTGAAGGTCGAACTCGACAAGGTCCCGTCCAACGACTTCTTCACCAAGTACGTGAACACGGGCAAGTTCGACATCGCGAGCTGGCGCAACACCGACTCGTTCCCGCTCTCCAGCAGCCTGCTCAACTTCCGGCTGCCGCAGGGCGACAACGTCTTCGGCAACTACTCCAAGCTCGGTACGCCCGAGATCGACGAACTGCTCAAGAAGGCGGCCGGCACGGTCGACCCGGTGGAGGCCGCCAAGCTCTACAACCAGGCGGACGCCAGGATCTGGGAGCTCGGCCACACCGTCGAGCTGTACCAGCGGCCGACCGTGGTGGCGGTCCGCAAGGGGCTGGCCAACTACGGTGCGTTCGGCCTGGCCGGCGCCGACTACGCCAAGGTGGGCTGGGAGAAGTAGCCACCGCGTCCGCTTCGGCGGGCCCCGGGGTGGCGGGGGCGGCACGGCAGGCGCTGGCGAGCAGCGCGGTGATCACGAGGCCGGTGGTGCGGACACGGGGAGGACGGCTCTGCCGCCCCCGCTCTCCTGCCACCGGCCTTGACCTTCCGCGATGCCCGCAGGCCACCCGTGTCGTGGGGTCCCCTCCGGACCCGCCCGCTTCCAACCGGGGAAGAATCTAGCGGGGTGATCCGGGCCGCCGTGCCGTACACGGCGGGCGCGCCGGAAACCCGTCGAGCTGTCACCCGGTTCGCGCACCCGGGCGTCAACTCTCGCTGACGGCACGGCAAATCGGATGAAACCGGGCATGCGGGCGGCTCCCGGGCGGGGCTCCGCCACAGCCCGGGCGGCACGCCGGCGGCGGCCCCGCAGGCCTCCGGCGCGGGCCCCGCGGGCTACCGGTGCGGCCCCGCAGGCCACCGGCGCGTGCTACCGGCGCGGGCCCCGCCGTACGGTGGCCGCGCCGGTGCGTGCGCCCGGCCGGGGCCGCTGCCAGGATGCGGCGGGACGGCGCAGCCCGCCCGTCCCGGAGCCCGGAGACCCCGCCCATGACCAGCGAATCCGCCGCAGCCCACCGCCCGCACCCCGTCGACCGGCACCCGCTGCGCCGGATGGTCCCGCGCAGCCGGGACGAGCCGCACCGGGTCGCCACCCCGCTGGAGCTCTTCTTCGACCTCTGCTTCGTGGTCGCGGTCGGCCAGGCGGGCCGGGAGCTCGCCCACGACCTGGCCGACGGCCACTACGGTGACGGCCTGACCGGCTACGTCTTCGCGTTCTTCGCGATCTGGTGGGCCTGGATGAACTTCACCTGGTTCGCCTCCGCGTACGACTGCGACGACGTCCTGTACCGGATCACCACGCTGGTGCAGATCGCCGGCGTCCTGATCCTGGCGGCCGGTGTGCCGAGGATGTTCGCCGACCAGGACCTGGTGCTCTCGGTGGTCGGCTACGTGGTGATGCGCCTCGCCATGGTCACCCAGTGGCTGCGCGCCGCCGCCAGCGAGGAGGGGCAGGCGCGCACGGTCGCGTTGCGGTACGCGGCCGGGATCACGGCCTGCCAGATCGCCTGGGTGGTGGTGCTGCTGTTGCCGCACAGCGTCCGGTCGTACGTCATCCCGCTGGGCATCCTGGCCGAGCTGTCCGTGCCGGTGATCGCCGAGCTGCGCACCCAGACCCCCTGGCACCCGCACCACATCGCCGAGCGGTACGGCCTGTTCACGCTGATCGTGCTCGGCGAGACGGTGGCGGCGGCGACCGTCGCCGTGCAGTCGGCCGTGGACGAGCACGAGGGGCTGGGCCGGCTGCTTCCGGTCGCCGCCGGCGGCCTGCTGATCTGTTTCTCGGCCTGGTGGATCTACTTCGCCCGGCCGGTCCACGACCACCTGCGCTCCAACCGGCAGGCGTTCCTCTGGGGGTACGGCCACTACCTGGTGTTCGGCTCGGCGGCGGCGATCGGCGCCGGGCTGGAGGTGGCGGTGGAGTCGGCCGTGCACAAGGCCCACATCTCCCAGGCGGCGGCCACCGCGACGGTGACCGTGCCGACCGCGCTCTACCTGTTCACCGTCTGGCTGCTGCACGCCCGGCACGTCAAGACCGGGGCGGAGCAGGCGCTGCTGCCGGCCGCCTCGGTGGCGGTGCTGGCGTGCACGGCGGCCGGCGACTCCGGTGTCCTGGCGGCGGGTCTGGTGAGCGCGGCCGTGGTGGCGCTGGGCGTGACGCTGCACGCCCGCGCGGCCTCACCGGACCGGGCCGCGTGACCCTCCCGGGCCGGGGTGCCCACGTGACCCTCCCGGCCGCCCTGACCGTCCCGGGCCGGGGTGCCCGCGCGACCGTCCCGGCCGAGCGAGGGGCGGGACCCCGGCGGCTGCCCGTCGCGAGGGTCCCCCTCGGGGGAGTGGCCGAGCAGGTGGTGCAGCGCCTGGTCCTGCCGGGAGAGCCAGGCCCGGTAGGCCGGGTTGACCTGTGCGAGGTCCAGGTAGGCCGCGCGCAGCTCCCCGTACAGCGCGTCCAGTGCGGGCGGGCTGAGCGCGCGCGGCCGCCAGGCGAGCAGTAACCGGACGGCCAGCGGGTCGCCGTGCACCGGCCGGACGACCGTGCCCGGTCCGGCCGCGGAGGTCGGCTGGCAGGGGCGGACGGCCTCGCCGGAGGCGACCAGCTCGGCGGCGGTCGTGTTGTCGCGCACCTGCACCACCCGGGGGTTGAGCCCGGCCTCGCTGAACACCCGGCGCATCGCCGCGTACTCGTGGTCGGCGGTCGGGTCGACCATCCAGGTGTCCTCGGCGAGGTCGGCCAGGTGCACCACCGGACGGGCGGCGGCGGGGTGGCCCGCGGCGAGTGCGACGAACTGCGGCTCCCGGGCCATCAGGACGCGGTGCTCGGCGTCCGGCGGCACCCGCAGCGGGAAGCCCTCGCTCTCGTGCACGAAGGCGACGTCCAGCTGGTCGGCGGCGACCATCCGCAGCAGGGCGTTGGCCGAGATGTCGATGTGGATGGTGGTGTCCGTCTCCGGCAGCCGCTCGTGCACCCGGCGCAGCCAGGCCGCCACCGCCCGGCTGCCGACGCTGCCGATCCGCAGCCGTCGGGTGCGTTCGCTGCCGGCGGCCTCCCGGGCCTCCTGCCGGGCGGCGGCGACCAGGGCGGCCATCTCGGCGATCACCGGCCGGGCCCGGGACAGTACCGAGTGGCCGAGCGCGGTGGGCCGGCTGCCGGTCTGCTCGCGGGTGAACAGCGCACCGCCGACGGTCCGTTCGATGCGGTGCAGCTGGGTGGTGAGGGAGGGCTGGGTCATGCCGAGGTGCAGCGCAGCCTTGCGGAGGCTGCCGGTGTCGGCGATCGCGCACAGCACCCGGAGGTGTCTCACGTCGAGCTCCACATCGGGAGCATAACGGGCGAATGGGTGTGACGCCAGGGACATGACAGGAAGCTGCCCCGTGCCCCGGACCGCCTCGACCCCCGCCTCCCGGGGGAGATTGGCCCGCGCTATCGCCGGTTGACATCATCCGCCGGGCCGCCGCCCTGACCGAAGCTCTGGGGCAGGAAATCATCCGGTGCCCCGCGGCAGGCCCCCACCGGCCGCGGCATTCGCATAATCGGAGCCCCCCACATGAACCGCATCCCGCGGACCCTTTCCGCTGCCCTCGGCCTCGCCCTGGCCGCCGGCCTCGCCGCCCTGCCCACCGCCGCGACGGCCGCACCGGTCACCGGCACCGCCGCCGCGCAGCACTACACGGCCCCCGCGTCGGGGCAGAAGAGCGCCGGAAAGGCCGACAACCAGGCCTTCTTCGAGGCCGTGATGAAGTCGGCACGCGCCAAGCAGGCCGCCACGCCGTTCCTCAAGGCCGTCGTGGTCACCTACGACCCCAGCAGCGCGCCGTCCTTCGCGTCCGAGATAGCCCGGTCCGCCCAGATCTGGAACGGCTCGGTCAGCAACGTCCGGCTGCAGGCCGGTTCCAACGCCGACTTCTCCTACTACGAGGGCGACGACCCGAGCAACGGCTCGTACGCCAGCACCGACGGCCACGGCTCCGGCTACATCTTCCTCGACTACACCCAGAACCGGGAGTACGACTCCACCCGGGTCACCGCCCACGAGACCGGGCACGTGCTCGGCCTGCCGGACCACTACTCCGGCCCGTGCAGCGAGCTGATGTCCGGCGGTGGCCCCGGCCCCTCCTGCACCAACCCGTACCCGAACTCGGCCGAGCGGCGCCGGGTCAACTCCCTCTGGCAGAACGGGCTGGCCGCCACCGCGCGCTGACCACCGCCCCGTTCGGGACAGTTCCCGGCCGCCCCGACCGTCCGGAACGCCCTGAGGACCGTCCGGAACACCCGAGGCCGGGTCCTCCGGCACACCCGAGGACCGTCCGGGCCTGTCCCACCACCGTTCCACCGTTCCACCGTTCCACCGTTCACCCGTTCACCCGTTCACCGCGGCCCACCCCCAGAGCGGCCGCGGTACCCGCGAACAGGAGCCCCCACGTGAACCGCATGTCCCGCACGCTCTCCGCCGCCGTCGGCCTGGTGCTCGCGGCCGGTCTGGCCGCCCTGCCCACCACGGCCGTTGCCGCGCCCGCGCCGGCCGCCGCGTCCGTCCAGGGCTACACCGCCGCCGCCGGCTACGCGGGTTCGGCCGCCGAGGACGCGGACAACCAGGCGTTCTACGAGGCCGTGATGAAGTCGGCGCTCGCCAAGCAGGCGGCCACGCCGTACCTCAAGGCCGTCGTGGTCACCTACGACGCCGGAAGCGCGCCGACCTTCCGCAACCAGATAGCCCAGAGCGCCCAGATCTGGAACGGCTCGGTCAGCAACGTCCGGCTGCAGGCCGGCACCAACGCCGACTTCCGCTACTACGAGGGCAACGACTCGCGCGGCTCCTACGCCAGCACCGACGGGCACGGCCGCGGCTACATCTTCCTGGACTACCAGCAGAACCGGCAGTACAACTCCACCCGGGTCACCGCCCACGAGACCGGGCACGTGCTCGGCCTGCCGGACCACTACTCGGGCCCGTGCAGCGAGCTGATGTCCGGTGGCGGCCCGGGCACCTCCTGCACCAACCCGTACCCGAACTCGGCCGAGCGCAGCCGGGTCAACTCCCTCTGGGCCCGCGGCTGACCGACCGCTCCGGAGCCGGAACGGCCCGGCCGCCCGCCCGGGCGGCCGGGCCCTGTCGGTGGCGCGTGCGAGCATGCGGGCGAGACCCGTCCACCGATCGCGAGGTGCCACCCGCCATGCCGCTCTCCGTCCCCGACCGCCTGGCCGACCTGCCCTACGCCCACCTGCTGACCCCGCACACCGGGGTGCTGCGCAGCGACGAGCGCTACGACACCGTGCACTTCGACGGCGGCGAGTACACGGACCAGTCGGCCGGCGGCGCGACCTTCCTGGAGTGCGCGTTCACCGGCGTCACGCTGAGCGGGGTCAGGCTCCGCCAGGCCCGCTTCAACGAGGTCTGGGCGCAGGCCGGCCGCTGGGTGGGCTGTGATCTCAGCGAGTCCGAGTGGCAGGACAGCGCGATCACCGGCGGTGTGCTGGCCGGTGTCGCCTTGCACGGCTCGGCGCTGCGCCGCACGGTCTTCCGCGGCTGCAAGCTGGAGGCGGTCAACCTGCGGGCCGCCGTGCTGCGCGACGTCGTCTTCGAGGACTGCCTGCTGCGCGACGTGGACTTCGGCGAGGCCAAGCTTACCGACGTCTCCTTCCCCGGCTGCACCCTGGAGGAGGTCCGCCTGCGCGGCGCCGGGCTCAGCAGGGTCGACCTGCGGGGCGCCGTCCGCCTCGGCCTGCCCGACGGCCACCAGGGGCTGAAGGGGGCCGTCATCAGCTCCACCCAACTCCTCGAACTGGCACCGCAGTTCGCCCATGCTCTGGGTATCGCCGTGAAGGACTGAGCCCGGGCGTTCAGCCGTACGTCGCTCGGTGACGGCGGGGCGAACAGTCCGCCAACCCTGACGAGGCCCTCTGGTGGGGAGGTTCGGCCGGGGTGGAGGATGCTGCGCGATCGGGGGTCCCGACTTGTCTGCACAACATCGCCAGTGAAGGGACGGGCTGGGCTGATGGCCGAGCTGAGTCGTAGGAAGTTCGTCGCACTGTCCGGGGCGGCCGCGGCCGGTCTGGCCGTGGCCGGGACCACCGGTGCGGGCGCGGCGCCGGGTGCTCCCGCCGCCGCGCCGTCGGCGGCGCTGTCGCAGACCGGCACCATCGCGGACGCGCAGCACATCGTCATCCTGATGCAGGAGAACCGCAGCTTCGACCACTACTTCGGGATGCTGCGCGGCGTACGCGGCTTCGCCGACCGCAGCGCGATCCAGATCGCGGGCGGCTACAGCGTCTTCAACCAGCCCAACGGCCTGCTCTCCCGCCAGTACCCGTGGCAGTTCAGCGCCACCAAGCCGGCCGGCGGCGCCGACCCCGAGCGCCTGGCGCAGTGCAACGGCGACCTCGCGCACGGCTGGTCCGACCAGCACCGGGCGTGGAACGGCGGCAAGATGGACTCCTGGGTCGCCGCCAAGGGCAACGTCCGCACCCTCGGCTACCTCACCCGCCAGGACATCCCGTTCCACTACGCGCTCGCCGAGAACTGGACCATCTGCGACGCCTACTTCTGTTCGATCCTCAGCGCCACCGGCCCCAACCGCACCTACCACTGGTCCGGCCAGATAGACCCGGCCGGCGCCGCGGGCGGACCGGCGTACGACGGCGGCGACGAGAAGGGCCTGCGCTGGCAGACCTACGCCGAGGCGCTGGAGAACGCCGGCGTGAGCTGGAGGGTCTACCAGAACGCGGCCGACAACTACGGCGACAACGCGCTCGCCTACTTCACCCAGTTCAGCTCCGCCCCGGCCGGCAGCCCGCTCGCCGTCAAGGGCATGGGCTCCGTCCCCAAGAAGACCGGGAAGACGCCGGACGACATCGTCGCCGCGATCAGGGCCGACGTGCTGAACGGCACCCTCCCGCAGGTCTCCTGGATCGTCCCCGACCAGGGCTCCTCCGAGCACCCGTACTCTACCCCGGCCGACGGCGCCCACTTCGTCCACAACGTGATCGACGCGCTCGCCGCCGACCCGGACGTGTTCAACTCCGCCGTCCTCTTCCTCAACTACGACGAGAACGACGGCTTCTTCGACCACGTCCCGCCGCCCGCCGCCCCGGCCGGCACCCCGGGCGAGTTCTACAGCGGCACCAACCTCGGCCTCGGCTTCCGCGTCCCGATGATCGCCATCTCGCCGTGGACCCGCGGCGGCTGGGTCAACTCCGAGGTCTTCGACCACACCTCGGTGCTGCGCTTCCTGGAGAAGTGGACGGCCGCCATCGGCAAGCCGGCCACCTGCCCGAACATCAGCGACTGGCGCCGGAAGGTCTGCGGTGACCTCACCGGCCTCTTCGACTTCGCCAACCCGGTCTACGGCCTGCCGGCGCTGCCCAACACCGACGCGGTGATCGGCATGTCGGCCTGCGGCCCGCTGCCCAACCCGGCCCCGGTCGACAACAAGCTGCCCGTCCAGGAGTCCGGCACCCGCCGGGCCCGCGCGCTGCCGTACCAGCCGAACGCCAACCTCGACCACCTGGAGTTCGGCTCCGGCGGGGTGATGAAGGTCTGGCTGACGATGGCCAACGAGGGCACGGCCGCGCAGAAGGCGGTCCACTTCGCGGCCTACGCCAACGCCTACCGCAGCGGCGGCCCCTGGCAGTACACCGTCGACCCGGGCGGCAACCAGAGCGACTTCTTCAACTGCGGCACCAACTTCGGCAACGGCCCGTACGACCTCTCCGTGGTCGGCCCCAACCGCTTCCTGCGCCGTTTCAAGGGCGACGCCACCAAGGCGGGCAAGAACGCGGCCGTCACCGCCTCGTACGCGGTCGAGCCGGGCACCGGCAAGCCGGCGGTCTGGTTCAGGCTCGCCAACTCCGGCACCACCGCGCTGACCTTCACCATCGCCTCGAACAACTACCGCACCGACGGCCCCTGGACGTACCAGGTGCCGGCCGGCGGCAGCGTCAGCGACTACTTCAACGCGGTCGCGTACAACAACGGCTGGTACGACTTCACCGTCACGGTGGACGCCGACACCACCTGGTCCCAGCGGTTCACCGGTCACCTGGAGACCGGCGCGGCCAGCATCAGCGGCTGAGCCCTCCGCCACGGGCTCCGGGGCGCCACCCCGGGGCCCGTGGCCTGGGGATGCGTTCCTCCCGTCCCGGTGTGAGAGTGGGGACAGCCCGGTATCCGTCCGGAGGAGGAGTCATGGGCATCTTCGACAGGTTCCGCCACAGGGCGCACGACGACGCCGGGGAGGCCAGGTCCTCCCTCGGCGGGAGCCACGAACAGGACACCACCGCGATGACGGACGCCGCCCAGCGGGCCGCCCTCGCCCACGACGAGGCCGCCGACGCGTTCGGGCCCGAGATCGAGAAGGCCCGCGAGGCGCAGGAGGCCGCCGGCCTCAGCGACCGGGAGGCCGAGGAACGGGCCCGGGAGGACATGACGGCCGAGGGCGACCCCTGGGACTGAAGGCCGGCCCCCGAACGCCCGGACCCTGAACCGGCCGCGTGCTGACGCACGAGGGGCGCGCCCACCGAGGGCGCGCCCCTCGTCACGTCCGCGGTGGCAGCGGCGGCCGCCGCAGGTCCGGGCGCGGGGTGTCGCCCGGTGGCGGGGCGGCGGCCGGCGCGTCCTCCAGCAGGTCCAGCGCCAGCCGCACCGCCGTGACCAGCTCGACGTGCCGCCCCCGGGCCCAGTCCTGCGGGGTGCGCAGCACGTGCACGTCCGGCTCCGCCCCGTGGTTCTCCACCGACCAGCCGAGCCCGCCGGTGAACCAGGAGGCGTTCTTCGGCACCGAGATCTGCGTCCCGTCGCCGAGCGTGTGCCGCCCGGTCATGCCGACCACCCCGCCCCAGGTCCGGTTGCCCACCACCGGCCCCAGCCCGAGCAGCTTGATCGCGGTGATGATGACGTCCCCGTCCGAGCTGGTCGCCTCGTCGGCGAGGGCGACCACCGGCCCGCGAGGTGCGTCCCGGGGCCAGCGCACCGGCTGCCGTCCGCGGCTGAAGTCCCAGGCCAGCACCCGCCGGGTGAGCTTCTCCAGCACCAGTTCGGAGACGTTGCCGCCGGCGTTGCCGCGGACGTCGAGCACCAGCGCGGGTTTGTCCAGCTCCCGGCGGAGGTCCCGGTTGAACTGCGCCCAGCCGGAGCCGCCGAGGTCCGGGATGTGCAGGTAGCCGCACCGGCCGTCGCTGAACTCCCGGACCAGGCTGCGGCGTTTGGCCACCCAGTCCTGGTAGCGGATCGGCCGCTCGTCGGTCAGCGGGGAGACGGTGATCCGGCGGACCGGGCCGTCGGGCCCGCTGCGCAGGGTGAGCTCGACCGTGGTGCCGCCGGTGCCGGCCAGCAGCGGGCCCGGGCCGCGGACCGGGTCCAGCGGGCGCCCGGCCACCGCGAGCAGCTCGTCGCCGTCGCGGACGCCGTGGACGGCGAGCGGGGCGCGGGCCCGCGGGTCGGAGGACTCGCCGGGCAGGACGCGGTCGACCAGCCAGCGCCCGTCGGCCGCGCGGTGGGCGTTGGCGCCGAGCAGCCCGAGCGGCTGCTGCGCGAGCGAGGGCCCCTCGCCGCGCCGGGAGGGGGTGACGTACGCGTGCGAGGTGCCGAGCTCGCCGAGGAGCTCGCGCAGCAGGTCGGCGAAGTCGTCCGGGCCGGCCACCCGGTCCAGCAGGGGCCGGTACTGGGCGACCAGCGCGGGCCAGTCCAGCCCGCACATCCCGGCGTCCCAGAACTGGTCCCGGACGATCCGGGCCGCCTCGCCGTACGCCTGGCGCCACTCGGCGGCCGGGTGCACGGTGTGGGTGATCCGGCGCAGGTCCACGGTGGTGCCGGCGGAGGGGGCGGTGACCGGGACGATCCGCAGGGTGCCGGCCGAGTAGACCGCGACCGAGCCGCCGTCGCCGGAGACGGCGTAGCCGTCCAGCTTGTCGGCCAGCGTGGAGCGGGTGCCCCGGGCCAGGTCGAAGTACTCCAGGGAGGGGCGGCCGGAGGTGTCGTCCGGGTTGGTGAAGGTCTGCCCGAGGGTGCCGGAGATCGGCCAGCGCAGCCAGAGCAGCCCGCCGCGGGCGGCGTCGGTGGCCGAGTACTTGGAGGCGATCACGGGGAACGGGAGCAGCCGCTCGCCGATGCCCTCCGGGTCGACGTGGACGGTGCCGTCGCCGCCGCCGTCGCCGCGCGGGGCGCCGTCCTCGGCGGGTGCGGCGAACGGGGACGGGGTGTCGGCGGAGAGCGGGACGAGGTAGGGGCGGCAGCCGAGCGGGAAGGAGAGGTCGCCGGTGTGCACGTCGTGGACGGGGTCGAAGCCGCGCCAGGAGAGGAAGGCCAGGTAGCGGCCGTCCCGGGTGAAGACGGGCTGCTCGTCCTCGAACCGGCCGTCGGTGACCTCGGTGATCGCCGAGGGCGCGTCGGTGCGGGTGAGCCGGATCCGGCGCAGTGAGCGGCCGGCCACCGGCTGGGACCAGGCGATCCAGCGGGAGTCGGGGGAGAAGCGGGCACCGGAGACCGGGCCGTGGTCGGAGGAGGCCAGTTCGCGGACGGCCCCGTCGGCGGTGGCGACCAGCAGCAGCCGTCCGTCGGAGGCGGCGGCGGCCAGGTGGGCGCCGTCGGGGGCGGCGGTCAGCTCCAGGACGCGGCCGAGCCGGGCGGCGGCGAGCAGCCGGTGTCCGTGGTGGCCGGGGGCGTGCTCGTGCCCGGGCAGCGGAACGATCTCGACCGCGTCCTCGCCCTCGGCGTCGGTGATCCAGCCGGCCTCGCCGGTCTGCCCGAGCACCACTGGCAGCCGGGTGCGCACGCCCGGGGTGTCGGCGAGGGCCCGGGCCGGGCCGTCGCGGTGGGTGAGCCAGTACTGGCTGCCGCGCACGGTGATCACCCCGGCGCGGCCGGTTTGGTCGCAGGCGAGGTCCTTGACGTGCGAGGCGGCGTTCACCTGGTACGGCCGCCGGCCGGCCCGGGCGCCGCCGAGCGGGACACGCAGCCGGTGCGGGGCGGGGGCGTCCAGGCTCTCCAACAGCCAGAGGTCGCCGGCGTGCTGGTAGACGATCCGGGTCCCGTCGGTGGCGGCCTCGCGGGCGTAGTAGGAGGCGTGGTCGGTGTGCCGGCGCAGGTCGGTGCCGTCGGGGCGGCAGGAGTAGACGTTGCCGATGCCCTCGTGGTCGGAGAGGAAGGCGACCCGGTCGCCCTCGGCGGCGGTGACCGGCATCGGGGAGGCGAGGTGCCCCCGGTGGCCCTCCAGGACCTGTGTGCCGTCCACCCAGAGCCGCCCGACGGCGCCTCCCCGGTAGCGCTTCCAGGCGGCGGGTTCGTGCGGAGCGGTGCCGGTGAGCAGGACGGTGTGCGCCCGGCTCATCTGGGCGTCGCCGACCGGCCCCCAGGGCATCCGGCGCCCGGGCGAGCCGTCCGGCGGCAGGGCGTGTGCCCAGGTGTAGTGGCCGAACGGCTCGTGGTAGGAGGTGACGGCGAGCAGTTCGCCGTCGGGCAGCCAGCCGCGCAGCCGGGTGTCCTGGCTGCCCCAGTGGCTGATCCGGACGGCCTCGCCGCCGGCCACGGGGGCGGTCCAGACCTCGGGGGTCAGGGCCTGCCAGCCGGTCCAGCCGAGGGTGCGGCCGTCGGGGGAGAGGCGGGGGTGGCTGACCCGGGTGCGGTCGCAGCTGACCCGCCAGGCGCGGCCGACGGTGCCGTCCGGGTCGAGCGGCGCCACCCAGACGTCGTCCTCGGCGGTGAACGCCAGCAGGCCCCCGCGCAGGTGGGGGTAGCGGAGATAGCTGGGTGACGTCACCTCTCCATGGTTCGACGGGGTGTCACGCCCGGCAACCGGACACCGCGCCGGGGCGGCCCCGGGGCAAGGCCGTACCGGTCTGGACCATTGACACCGCACCGGCGGATCCACTTCAGTGGTCTAGTCCAACTAGGGTGCGCGGTCGGGCCGAACCCCCACTGGCACGACCTTCACCGTGCCCTCGGACGTCCCCCACGATCCGCGCCCCCGCAGGAGTCCCCCGCATGCGCAGAACACCCGCACCCGCACCCGCACCCGCCGCGCCCGCCCCCCGCCGCCCCCGCACGCTGCTCGCCGCCGGTACCGCCTCGGCCGTCGCCGCCGCCACCGTGGCCGGCCTCGCCCTGGGCCTGGCGCCCACCGCCTCGGCCGGGGAGTTCCTGGCCAACGGCGGCTTCGAGAGCGGCGCCCTGGGCCCGTGGAGCTGCACCGGCGGCACCGGCGGCGTCGTCACCGGCCAGGCCCACGGCGGCGGTTACGCCCTCGCCGCGGTCGCCTCGGCGAGCGACACCGCCCAGTGCACCCAGACGGTCACGGTCGCCCCCAACACCACCTACACCTTCAGCGCCTGGGTGAAGGGCTCGTACGTCTACGTCGGCGTGAACGGCGGCACCAGCACCTGGACGCCCGGCACCGGCGGCGCGTACCAGAAGCTCAGCGTCAGCTTCACCACCGGCGCCACCCAGACCAGCGCCACCGTGTACACGCACGGCTGGTACGGGCAGGGCACCTACTACGCCGACGACCTCTCGCTGGACGGCCCGGGCGCGCCCTCGCCCACCGCCTCGCCCACGGCCACCGCCTCGCCCACCGCGACGGCTTCCCCGACCGCGACGGCGACGCCGACCGCCACCGCGACCCCGACCGACACCGCCTCGCCGACCGCGCCGCCCACCGGCAGCCACTCCCTGGTCGGCTACCTGCACGCCAGCTTCGCCAACGGCGCCGGCTACACCAGGATGGCCGACGTCCCGGACTCCTGGGACTTCATCAACCTCTCCTTCGGCGAGCCGACCTCCGTCACCTCCGGCGACATCCGGTTCAACCGCTGCCCGGCCACCGAGTGCCCGACCGTCGAGTCCGACGCCGACTTCAAGGCCGCCATCGCCGCCAAGCGGGCCAAAGGCAAGAAGGTGCTGATCTCGATCGGCGGCCAGAACGGCCAGGTCCAGCTCACCACCACCGCCGCCCGCGACACCTTCGTCAGCTCGGTCTCCGCGATCATCGACAAATGGGGCCTGGACGGCCTCGACATCGACTTCGAGGGCCACTCGCTGTCCCTGCAGACCGGCGACACCGACTTCAAGAACCCGACCAGCCCGGTCGTCGTCAACCTGATCTCCGCCCTGAAGACGCTGAAGGCCAGGTACGGCCCGAACTTCGTCCTCACCATGGCGCCGGAGACCTTCTTCGTCCAGCTCGGCTACCAGTACTACGGCTCCGGCCCCTGGGGCGGCCAGGACCCGCGCGCCGGCGCCTACCTGCCGGTGATCCACGCCCTGCGCGACGACCTCACCCTGCTGCACGTCCAGGACTACAACTCGGGCTCCGTCATGGGCCTGGACGGCCAGTACCACTCGATGGGCGGCGCCGACTTCCACGTCGCGATGACCGACATGCTGCTCAAGGGCTTCCCGGTGGCGGGCAACACCGCCAACGTGTTCCCGGCGCTGCCGGCGAACAAGCTCGCCATCGGCATGCCGGCCACCACCAACGCGGGAAACGGCTACGTCGCCCCCGCCGAGGTGAACAAGGCCCTCGACTGCCTCACCAGGCTCGCCGGCTGCGGCACCTACGTCCCCAGGGCCGGCGCCCAGCCGAACCTGCGGGGCCTGATGACCTGGTCCATCAACTGGGACCAGTTCGGCGGGCGGGAGTTCTCGAAGAACTTCGACGGCTACTTCCGCCGCTGACCGGCCTCCGGCGGACGTCGGACGGCCCTCCCCGCCGTCCGGCATCCGCCGGTGTCCGCCGTCCCGGCACCCGCCGGCACCCGCCGGCACCCGCCGGTGTCCGCCATCCGCCGTCCGGTGCCCGGGGCCCTCACGGCCCGACCCGGACCACCTCCAGGTACTCGGCGATGGCGTCCCGGTTGCGGGTCAGGAACTCGATCCGCCGGGTCATGCCCGTGAGCTCGCCCTCCAGGGTGGCGATCATCTCCGGGGTGGCGTCCGGGAAGTGGATGACCCTGGGCTTGTTCAGGCAGGGCAGGATCTGCTTGATGATCCTGGTCGGCAGCCCGGCGTCGAGCAGGCCCCTGATCTGCAGCACCCGGTCGACGGAGGAACCGTCGTAGGAGCGGTAGCCGTTGGCGCAGCGCTCGGCGAGGATGAGGCCCTGCTCCTCGTAGTAGCGCAGCAGCCTCCGGGACGTGTTGGTCCGCTCCGACAGTTCTCCGATGCGCATCCGAATCCACCTCGTGACCGGGCTTGACCTTCACATCAGTGTGAGGGTTCGAGCATAGCCGTCATGTCGACCATCGAACGTCCAACAGCCGTGGAACAGCGGAAACTTCCCGTGCCCGCCCTGCTGGCACTGGCCACCGCCGTCTTCGTCACCGCCCTCACCGAGACCCTGCCGGCCGGCGTCCTGCCCGCGATGAGCGCCGACCTGGGCGTCAGCGAGTCCGCCATGGGCCAGTCGGTCACCATCTACGCGATCGGGACGGCCCTCACCGCCATCCCGCTCACCTCGGCCACCGCCGGCTGGCGGCGCAGGCGGCTGCTGCTCACCGCGATGGCCGGGTTCGCCGCCGCCAACACCGTCACCGCCCTCTCCGGCACCTACCCGCTGACCATGGCCGCCCGGTTCGTCGCCGGCGTGGCGGCGGGCCTGGCCTGGGCGCTGCTCGCCGGGTACGCACGGCGGCTGGCGCCCGAGCACCTCCAGGGCCGGGCCATCGCGATCGTGATGACGGGCATCCCGGTCGCCCTCTCCCTGGGCGTACCCGCCGGGACCTTCCTGGGGCGGGTGCTCGGCTGGTGGGTGGCCTTCCTGCTGATGACGGCCCTCGCCGTGACCGTGATCGGCTGGATCGCCGCCACCGTCGCCGACCACCCCGGGCAGCGGGCGGCGAGCCGTGCGCCGGTGCTGCGGGCGCTGGCCGTCCCCGGCGTGGTGCCGGTCCTCTTCGTCACCCTGGTCTTCGTGCTGGCCCACACCGTCCTGTACGCGTACGTCGCGCCGTTCCTGGACCGGCTCGGCATGGGCGGCTCGACCGACCTCGTCCTGCTGGTCTTCGGCGGCGCGTCCCTGCTGAGCATCTGGATCACCGGGGCGCAGATCCACTTGAGGCTGCGCGCGCTGACCATCGCCGCCGCCCTGCTGGTCGCCCTGGCGGCCGCGGCGCTGGCCGTCCTGTCGGACAGCCCGGCCATGGTGTACGCGGCCGCGGCTCTCTGGGGCCTCGGCTGGGGCGGCGCCCCGACCCTCCTGCAGACCGCGGCGGGCAACGCCGGCGGCGAGCAGGCGGACGCGGCGCAGGCGATGCTGGTCACGCTCTGGAACGCCGCGATGGCCGCCGGCGGCGTGGTCGGCGGGATCCTGCTGGACCGCTACGGCGCCGGCTCCCTCCCGTGGAGCGCGTTCGCCCTGCTCGTGCCGGTGCTGGTCGTGGTGGCCGCCTCCCGCGTCCACGGTTTCCCGGCCGGGCGGCCCTGAGTCGCGGCGCCCGACCCGGAAGTGACGGCCTATCATCGGCGCATGCCCACCGCAGAGTTGATCCGTATCGTCTCCCGTTCCTCGCCGATGGCGCTCGCCCAGGTCGAGCGGGTCCGGGCCGAGCTCGCCGCCCTGCACCCGCGGGTGCGGACGGAGGTGGTCCCGGTGACCACCTCCGGGGACCGCTGGATGGGTGACCTCGCGCGGCTCGGCGGCAAGGGTGCCTTCACCAAGGAGGTGGACGAGGCCCTGCTCGCCGGCGAGGCGGACCTCGCCGTGCACTGCCTCAAGGACGTGCCGGCCGACCGTCCGTTGCCGGCCGGCACCGTCTTCGCCGCCTACCTGCGCCGCGACGACATCCGCGACGCCGTCGTCCACCCCGGCGGCCGCACCCTCGACGAGCTGCCGCCCGGGGCGCGGATCGGCACCTCCTCGGTCCGGCGCCGGGCCCAGCTCGCCGCCTCCCACCCGCACCTGGTCTGCGTGCCGATGCGCGGCAACGCCAACAGCCGCCTCGCCAAGCTGGCGGCCGGCGAGGCCGACGCGCTGCTGCTCGCGGTCTCCGGGCTGGAGCGGATCGGCGAGGAGGCCCGGATCAGCGAGATCCTGCCGCCGGAGTCGATGTGCCCGCCGATCGGCGCCGGCATCCTCGCCCTGCAGTGCCGCGAGGAGGACACCGCGACCATCGAGGCGGTGACCGGCCTCGGCGACCACCTGACCTGGCGCGAGGCGAGCGCCGAGCGGATGTTCCTGCACGTCCTCCAGGGCCACTGCAACTCGCCGATCGCCGGCTACGCCAAGGCCGAGTCGGACGGCCGCCTCTCGCTGCGCGGGCGGGTCTTCTCCCCGGACGGCAAGCAGGTGCTGGACGCCCACGAGTGGGCCGGCTCGCTCACCCCCGAGGACCTCGGCACAGCGACGGCCCTGGCGCTCAAGCGGCAGGGGGCGTCCGAGCTGATCGCCGCCATCCCACACTGAGCGGGCGGCCGGGGCCGGGCGGGTGGACAGGCGGTCGGACGGCCTGGCGGGTGGTCTGCCGTCGGGCCGGCTGGACGGCCGGTTGGTCGGCCGGGCGGGTGGACGCCGAAACGCCGGAAGGCCCCTCGCTCTCGCAAGGGGCCTTCCGGCTGTCTGTGCGCCGCCAGGGACTCGAACCCCGGACCCGCTGATTAAGAGTCAGCTGCTCTAACCAACTGAGCTAGCGGCGCCTGCTGACGTGGAGAACATTACCTGGTCAGCGGCCGAAACTTCCAATCGGGCCGGCCCGCCCGACCGCCCGCCGGGCCCTCACGGGGTGAGGACGACCTTCCCCCGGACGTGCCCGGTGCCGACCAGCCGGTGCGCGTCGGCGGCCCGCCCGAGGGGGAAGGCGTCGGCGATCTCCAGCCGCAGCCCGCCCGCCTCCCAGAGCTCGACCAGCTCGGCCAGCCGGGCGGCCGTCCGCTGCGCCCGCAGCGAGCGGAGCCCGAGCCGCTCGGCGGTGGCGTGGTCGACGATGGTGCCGATCCGGTTCCTGTCGGCGACCAGCTCGACGGAGGCCTCCAGCGCGCCGCGCCCGGCCGCGTCGAAGGCGGCGTCCACACCCTGCGGCGCCACCGCCCGCACCCGCTCGACCAGTCCCTCGCCGTAGCTGACCGGGATCGCGCCCAGCTCGCGCAGGTAGTCGTGGTTGCGCTCGCTCGCCGTGCCGATCACGGTGGCGCCCCAGGCGCGGGCCAGCTGGACGGCCACCGTCCCGACCCCGCCGGAGGCGCCGTGCACCAGCACCGTCTCGCCCGGGCCGACCTTCAGCTCGGTGAGCCCGACGTGCGCGGTCTGCCCGGAGGCGGAGAGCGAACCCGCCTGCTCCCAGGGCATCGCGGCCGGCTTGGCGACCAGCTGGGAGGTGTCCACGGTGACGAACTCGGCGTGGCTCCGCAGCAGCCGGAAGCCCAGTACCTCGTCGCCGACCTCCCAGCCGTAGCTGCCCGCACCGAGCTGGTCGACCACCCCGGCGAACTCGTTGCCCGGCACCACCGGCGGCTCGGTCCGCGTCCCCGGGGGCGACCAGCCCTCCCGGACGGCGAGGTCGACGGGCTGCACCCCGGCCGCGTACACCCGGACCCGTACCTCGCCCGGCCCGGCGCTGGGGGTGGGCACCTCGGCCACCCGCAGCACTTCGGGGCCGCCGAACCGGGGAACGGTGACTGCCTTCATGCGGAGCCTGCCTCTCTGTCGGTCCTCGGACGCGCAGTCGGTCCTCGGGCGCATGGTCGGTCCTCGGATGCGCGCTCCTCTGATGATCAGACTTGAAGTGCGCTTGAGGTCAAGCCCGTCCGGCGCGTTGTGGCAGTTGGGTGCATTGTCAGATTTATCCTGAACGGCGGCCCGCGCCGCGTGGTCCGGGCCGCCCCGCTCGTCCGTCGCCGAGAGGAACCCCCGTGGGCCAGCTGCCCCTGCTCTTCCTGGTGCTGCTCGCCTCCGTGGTGACCATGCCGCTCGCGCGCAGGACCGGCGTGCCCCAACCCGTGCTGATGACCCTGCTCGGCATCGTCATGGCGATCGTGCCGCAGATCCCGGACATCTCCCTCGACCCCGAGCTGATCCTCCCGCTCGTCCTGCCGCCGCTGATCTTCGCGGTCGCCCGGCGCTCCTCGGTCCGCTACTTCCGGGCCAACATCCGCTCCATCCTGCTGCTCGCCGTCGCCCTCGTCGTGGTCACCACGGCGGCGGTGGCCGGCGCCGTGCACTGGCTGCTGCCCGCACTCCCGGTCGCGGCCGCCATCGCCGTCGGCGCGCTGGTCTCCCCGCCCGACCCGGTCGCCGCCGTCGCGGTGGCCGGCAGCGTCGGCCTGCCACGCCGGCTGGTGGCGGTCCTGGAGAGCGAGGGCCTGTTCAACGACGTCACCGCGATCGTCATCTACTCGCTGGCCATCGACGCGGTCGCCGGCGGCGACTTCTCGGCCGGCCACGCGGTGCTCCGCTTCGTGCTCTCGGCGGTCCTCGCCGTGGTCATCGGCGTCGCGCTCGGCTGGGCCAACGCCAAGCTCGCCGCCCTCCTGGAGGACCCGACCCAGCAGGTCGCGCTCAACCTGCTGGTGCCGTTCGCCGCGTACAGCCTGGCCGAGGAGATCCACGGCTCCGGGGTGCTCGCCGTCGTGGTCTGCGGGCTCTACCTCGCCGAGCGGGCCGCCGACGCCGACGCCGTCTCCTACCGGCTGGTCGGCAACGCCTTCTGGGAGATCGTCGAGATCCTGATCACCGGCGTCGCCTTCGGCCTGATCGGCCTGGAGCTGGCCACCGTCCTCAAGGAGGCCGGCAACGGGTGGACCGGCATGCTCGGCGACGCGGCCGTGGTGATCGCCGTCGTCGTGGTGGTCCGGCTGCTCTGGCTGCTGCCCGCCGGCTGGCTCACCAAGAAGCTGCGCGGCGGGGCCGAGGAGGACATCCCGATTAGCTGGCAGGAGAGCGTGGTGCTCTGGTGGTCCGGGATGCGCGGGGTGGCGACCGTCGCCCTGGCCCTGGCCGTCCCGCTCACCGTCGACTCCGGCGCGGCCTTCCCCGAACGCGGCAGGCTGGTCTTCATCGCCTTCAGCGTCGTCCTGTTCACCCTGCTGGTGCAGGGCCTCACCCTGCCCTGGCTGGCCAAGCGGCTGCACCTGGACATCGACCAGGACCGGCACGAACAGGCGGTGCGCCAGCTCTGGTGGCGGGCCGCCAAGGCCGGGCTCACGCGGCTCGGCGAACTGGAGGAGCAGGACAGGCTGCCGGCCGAGGTCGCCGACCGGCTGCGGGACCGTCAGCACGACCGGCTGGCCCGGCTCTGCCCGGAGAAGTACGCCGAGGAGGACGCCGCCGAGGCGAAGCAGCGGCTCAGCCAGTGGCGCGCCGCGTACGCCGTCGAGCAGGAGATGATCGCCGCCTCCCGGCGCGAGATGGTGGCCGCCCGCAGCGAGCTCGGCGCCGACCCCGAGCTGGTCGACCAGGTGCTGCGCGGGCTCGACCTGCGCTCCGAACGGAAGTGACGCGGCGTCCGGAGGTTCCGTCGCGGCGTCGGGACGGTGACGCGTCGGCGGCGCCCCGGTGGCGGGCCGCGTCGGCCGGGCGCTCGGCAGGGACACGGGCCGGTGGCCCGGGCGGTGACCTCGGCGGGCGCCGGTGCAGCGTCGGCGAACGGAATGTGCGCGGGTGGTCCCGGCGTTGCATAGGCTGGTCCCGGGCAGGCCGTCAACGGAGTCGGCGCACCACCAGTACCCGCACGACCTCGCGAAACCCTCCCGCCTGGCCCTGCCGGTATCTGCACCCAGATGAATCGAGGAGCCACCGATGTCGGAGACCCGTGCCGACGCCCGTACCCCGCTGGACCGCACCCCGCAGTGGGCCGCCCTCGGCAAGCACCGCGCGGAGCTGGGCGAGACGCACCTGCGCGAGCTGTTCGCCGCCGACCCGGAGCGCGGCCGCCGCTACACCCTCCAGGTCGGCGACCTGCACGTGGACTACGCCAAGCAGCTGGTCACGGACGAGACGCTGACCCTGCTGCGCGAGCTCGCCGAGGCCACCGGCGTCGCCGGGCTGCGGGACGCCATGTTCCGCGGCGAGAAGATCAACACCACCGAGCACCGCGCCGTCCTGCACACCGCGCTGCGCGCCCCGCGCGGCGCCGTCATCGAGGTCGACGGCGAGAACGTGGTGCCCGCCGTGCACGCCGTGCTCGACAAGATGGCGGCCTTCGCCGAGCAGGTCCGCGGCGGGCAGTGGCGCGGCCACACCGGCAAGCGGATCCGGGCGGTCGTCAACATCGGCATCGGCGGCTCCGACCTCGGCCCCGCCATGGCCTACGAGGTGCTCCGCTCCTACACGCAGCGCGACCTCGACGTCCGCTTCGTCTCCAACGTCGACGGCGCCGACCTGCACGAGGCCGTCCGCGACCTGGACCCGGCCGAGACGCTGTTCATCGTCGCGTCCAAGACCTTCACCACGATCGAGACGATCACCAACGCGGTCTCCGCCCGCGACTGGCTGCTGACCGGCCTCGGCGCCGGCAGCGAGGCGGTGGCCAAGCACTTCGTCGCGCTCTCCACCAACGCCGAGGGCGTCGCCGACTTCGGCATCGACACCGCCAACATGTTCGAGTTCTGGGACTGGGTGGGCGGCCGCTACTCCTACGACTCGGCGATCGGCCTCTCGCTGATGATCGCCATCGGCCCGGACGCCTTCCGCGAGATGCTGGACGGATTCCACCTGGTCGACGAGCACTTCCGCACCGCGCCCCCGGAGGAGAACGTCCCGCTGCTGCTCGGCCTGCTCGGGGTCTGGTACGGCGCCTTCTTCGATGCCCAGGCACACGCCGTGCTGCCCTACTCGCACTACCTGTCGAAGTTCACCGCCTACCTCCAGCAGCTGGACATGGAGTCCAACGGCAAGTCGGTGGACCGCGACGGCAACCCGGTCGGCTGGCAGACCGGCCCGGTGGTCTGGGGCACTCCCGGCACCAACGGCCAGCACGCCTACTACCAGCTGCTGCACCAGGGGACGAAGGTCATCCCGGCCGACTTCATCGGCTTCGCCGAGCCGGTCGCCGACCTGCTGCCCGGCCTGGTGGCCCAGCACGACCTGCTGCTCGCCAAC
The DNA here is from genome assembly GCF_055561295.1 of Kitasatospora sp. NPDC022785. Classification (NCBI taxonomy): domain Bacteria; kingdom Bacillati; phylum Actinomycetota; class Actinomycetes; order Kitasatosporales; family Streptomycetaceae; genus Kitasatospora; species Kitasatospora sp. NPDC022785. The sequence goes on from NZ_JBVHHB010000032.1 coordinate 66,226, forward strand.
TTCTTCGCCCAGACCCAGGCGCTGGCCTTCGGCAAGACCCCGGAGGAGGTGGCGGCGGAGGGCGTGCCGGCCGAGCTGGTCCCGCACAAGACCTTCAAGGGCAACCACCCGACCACCACCATCCTGGCCGGCCGGCTGACCCCGTCGGTGCTCGGCCAGCTGGTCGCGCTCTACGAGCACAAGGTGTTCGTCCAGGGCGCCATCTGGAACATCGACTCCTTCGACCAGTGGGGCGTCGAGCTCGGCAAGGTGCTCGCCAAGCGGATCGAGCCGGTGCTGCTGACCGGCGAGGGCACCGACGCGCTGGACAGCTCCACCGCGGAGCTGGTCGCCCGCTACCGCGCGCTGCGCGGCCGCTGAGGCGGACGGCGGCCGGCCGGGGCCTTCCCCGGCCGGCCGGCGGTGTCCGGTCCGAGCACGCGGAAACGCCGGAAGGCCCCTCGCTCTCGCGAAGGGCCTTCCGGCTGTCTGTGCGCCGCCAGGGACTCGAACCCCGGACCCGCTGATTAAGAGTCAGCTGCTCTAACCAACTGAGCTAGCGGCGCCTGCTGACAGAGAAGACTTTAGCAGCGGGGCGCGGCCCGGCCAAAATCGAATATCCGCGGCCCGGGGCGGCCCGGCGCCCCCGGTCGCTCAGGCCGTCGGCAGGGCCACCGGCTCGGCCCGGCCGACCGGCTCACGGGTCGCCCGGACGCAGGCCCAGAGCACCACCGAGGCGCCCGGCAGCCACGGCTCCCGGCTCTCCGGCGCGACGATCCACCGCCCGGCGCCCAGCCCGGGGGAGTCCGGACTGTTCACCATCCGCTGCACCGGCGGGACCGTCACCGCGTCGCCGCGGCCGTGGCAGAGCAGCGGCGGCACGTCCCGGGCCCACTCCTCCCAGGCCAGCAGCCGGCGCAGGCGGGGCGCCGTGCCGGGCTGGACGAAGAGCAGCGTGCGCCCGCGGTAGGCGGCGACGGGTCCGCAGCCCGGCCCGGAGGCCCACAGCTCGTCCAGCACCCGGCGGCCGAACAGCGACGGCATGCTGATCACGTCGAAGGCGCGCCCGCAGGGCAGCACCGAGGGCGCCCACGGGCGTGACTCCCAGAGGGCGCGCATACTGCGCGGGTACTCACTGGCGGAGGCCAGCCAGGTCTCCCCGGCCACAGTGACGTACTCCACCGACTGATACGTCCAGATGTCCACAGAGAGCAGCGTGGAGCGTCCGGAGCGTGATCGTGAGGGAAAGGGCGGTTTGCCGGACAGCGCGGCGGGGAGCGGCGTACCCTTCCCCGGCGCATATGCCACTGGCGAGGTTGCCCGCCCGGGAATCGCGGCCGGTGGCGAGGTTGCCCGCCCGGGAATCGCGGCCGGGGGGCGTCAGCCGTCGTGGCGGCGGGGCTGGAGAAGGCCGCGGCCGTACTCGATCATCTTGGCCGCGTAGTCCGGGGTCCAGTCCGCCCGCTCCGCGATCTCGGCGTCCGAGAGCCTGTCGAAGCGGCGGGTGTCCGCCAGCTGTGCGGCGGCGACCGCCTGGAAGTCGGTGGCCCGGTCGGCGGCGGCGCGGAACGCCAGCGCCAGCTCGGTGGAGCGGCGCAGCAGCTCCGCCGGGTCGTCGATCGACTCCAGGTCGAAGAAGCGCTCCGACTCCGGCTCGGCGGCCTGCGGCTCGAACAGCAGCTGCACGGGGCGTCGCCGGGGGGCGGGCGCTTCACCGGCGCCGGCGCCCGGACCGGCCGGCGCGGTCGAACCGCTCGGGTCGGAAGCCTGGGCGTGGGAGTCGGGCATGGACGGACACCTCCGGGTGCTCGGTGGGGGCGGACGACGGCCTCCGGGAACGGCGCCGCCCGGTCGTGGCCGTCGTCCATTGTCTCGCGACGATGGCGGGTAACGGAACGGTGCGAGTCCGAGCGCTATTCCCTCCCCGCGCGCCGGGGGAGTGACTCCAGCGCCGTCCGGTACCGCCCGCCGTCGGCCACCGGCCTCTGTTTCGGCCCTGTGCTCAGGGCTGTGCGCTTCGGCCCTGCGCTTTGGGCCGTCTGCTTTGGGCCGTCTGCTTGGGCCCTGCGCTCTGACCCTGTGCTTCGGGCCGCGCGCCCGGGCCGGATGTCCCGGCACTGGACCGCAGGCGTGGCCGCGCCGGCCGCCTCACAGCCGGACGCGGTGCCCGGCGAGGTGGTGCAGCACCTGGTGATTGGCCTCCCAGCCGTCGGGGAACTTGACCGAGACGCCCAACTGCACCGGCTCGGTGGACGGATGCTCGTCCAGCAGCTCTGCGATCCCGGCCCGGGCCACCACGATGCAGGCGTGCCGGTGCCGGGAGGCGAGCACGCAGAGCCGGCCGGTCTCCAGGTGGAAGGCGGTCGCGTCCGGCCGCCCGGAGAGCGGGTGCAGCACCACCGTGACGTCGTACTCGCGCCCCTGCAGCCGGTTGGCGGTGTCCACCGTCACGGCCTGCCCTGCGGTCGGATCGACCGGGACCCCGGCCTTGACCAGCGCTGCCCGGACCGCCGCCGCCTGGTCCCGGTGCGCCGTTCCGACCGCGATCCGGCTCGGCGTGAGGGGCGCGGACCCCTGCTCGGAGTGCGCCGTCAGCCCGCGCTCCAGCAGCCGCCGCACGGTGGCGGCCACCGCGGCCACGGCCTGCGGATCGGTCCGGACGGTGTGGCGGGCGGGCAGCTCCAGCAGCGCCCAGCCGTGCTCGGCCGCCCGGTCGATCGCTGCGTCCAGGGCCGTACCGTCCGGCCGCACCGCGGCGGTGAGCCGGCGCTCCTGCGGCCCGGTGCCGGAGCGGAACGGCGTGTACGGGTAGAACGCGCCGGAGATCAGCGGTGCCGCACTGGCCGGCAGCCGCCAGGAGACCGGCAGCCGGTGCGGCTCGATCTGCGGGTTGTGCGCCAGCAACGTCACGACCGCACTGCTCGACGGGTCGTACGACAGACCCGACCACTGCTCGGTGCCGACCACTGTGAACGGGTCCAGCTGGCCCGGATCCCCGACGAACAGGGCCCGCTCGAACAGCCGGGCCACCGCGAGCAGCGCGTCCGATCGCATCTGGTACGCCTCGTCGACGATCGCGTGCCGCCACGGCGCCTCGGCCCTCACCCACTGCCACTTCGCCGCGGTCGAGATCACCACGTCGAGCTCGGCGAGGTCGGCCACCTTGTCCGAGGGCGTCACATTGGCGTGACGCAGCACCTCGGGCCCGGGGCGGGAGTCGGCTGCGTGCAGGCGTCCGATCGTCAGATCCGGTGCCTTCTCGGCCAGTCGGCCCACCAGGTCGTCCACCTGGCCGTTGGTCTGGGCCACGATCATCAGCCGCTCGCCGGCCCCGACCAGCTCCCGGGCGGCACGCACCACCAGGGTCGACTTGCCGGCGCCGGGCGGGGAGTCCACCACCACGCCGCGCGGGGCGCCGACGACCGGGCGGACGGTGGCCTCCAGGATCCGGGCCACCGCCGCGTCGGCCGCCGCGCCGGGGGCCTGCTCGCTGCTCATCTGCCGGATCACTCCCACTCTTCGAAGACTGCGGACGCGCCGGCGGCCGCCGTGGCCGCGGCCGGACCGGCCGCCGGCGCGGTGGGCGGCGCGACGGCGGGCGCGGCGGTGCCGGGCGGGCCGCCGTGCGTCCACGGGGTGTCGTCCGGCTCGGGCAACGGCGCGGACTGGCGGACCGTCAGCTCGAAGAGCGTGAAGGTGATCCGCTCGCCCGGCTCGGGCAGGCTCCCCGGCTCGGGCTCCTTCTTGCGGCCCATCCCGGAGAGCACTCGCAGCGTGACGGTGCCCTCGGCCTCGTCGACGGCCGCGATCACCGCCTTCTGCGCGCTCGGCCCGTGGACGCGGTGCGCCTCCCGGCCGAGGTCGGCGTGCGGCCGGTCGGTGGTGCGGACCGTCACCAGGGGGCGCGGCTTCGGCGAGCGGCCCGACGTGTCGTAGTCCGGCACCACCTCCGTCACCACGCCCGAGAACGCCTCGCCGGCCAGCCGGTGCTCGGCCATCGCCAGCGGGTCGTCCAGTGCCTCCTGGACGTCCAGCCGGGCCTGCTCGCGCTCGCGCTGCGCCAGCTTCCGGGCCGCCGTCACGGCGTCGTCCTGCCGGGGCTGCGGCGGCTCGCCGGCCGCCAGCCGGTCCCGGTGGCCGGTGTAGGACCAGCGGTCGCCCGTCCACCGCTCCTCCAGGTGCCCGGCGGGTGGCAGCGTGCGGAGCAGGTCCAGGCCGGTCCAGACGTCGTGCCAGGTGGGCAGCAGCACCTGCTCCAGCACCGTGCGCAGCTGCTCGACGGCCGTGCGGACGGCGGCCCTGGCCTGCTCGGCGGCCGCAGCGCTCCGCCCTTCGGCATCGTGCAGCAGGGTTGCGGCGGCGGTGTCGTAGCGGGCGATCGCCGGGCCCAGCACCAGCTCGTCGAAGCGCGGGTCGGTGGCCGGACCGGCCGGCGGGTGGAGCAGCCGGCCGTGGTCGTCCCGGGCGGACTCGGCCAGCTCGGCGGCCTCGGCGCCGGACAGGCCGGGCGGTGGCGCGTGCCAGGCCAGCCGGGCGGCCAGGTGCTGGTCCTCCAGGTGGCTCTGTCCGGTCGCCCAGTGCCGGGCGAGCAGACCGGTCATCGGCAGCAGCAGGCTGGAGCCGGGCACCTGGGCCCGATCGGTGAGGTGGGTCAGCCAGCGGCCGAGCAGCGGCACCCGGGCCGGCGCCGGGTACGGGCCCGGCTCGTCGTCCTCGATCGTGCGGCGGAACCGGGTGGAGCGGCCGATCAGGGACAGGTGGTGCACGCCCGCGCTGTTCGGCACGATCAGCTGCGGCGCGTCGGTGCACAGCTCGCGGAAGACCTGCGTCTTCTCGCCGGTCTCCGGGTCCTTCTCGGAACCCTCGATCTGCTCCACCCCGGCGGCGAAGGACTCCAGGTAGGGCAGCAGGTCCGCGGCCACCTCGGCCAGGTAGTCGAAGCGCAGCGTGCGGTTGAGCGGCTGCGGGACGAAGTGCAGCCGGGGCGCGGACCGGTCGGTGCCGAGCATCACGGCCAGCGGAGCGCCCGCCTCGCCCGCGGCGGTCAGCGGGACGAGCACCATCGGACGTTCGGAGAGGTGCCGGTGGCGGACGGTGGCCAGGGGCTCGGCCCGGCCGCTGCGGACGGCCTCCAGCCGGGCGAGGGTGCCGAGCAGGCTCATCCGGCACCTCCGGGTGCGGCCGGGGTGAGGGCCATGGCCGCACCGGGAGGTGCTGCCGGCCCGGTCGGCGCGGCCGGCGTCGCCGGGGCGGTGCTGCGCCCCAGGGCCTCGGCACGGAGCGCGGCGGCGTAGGCCAGCCGGGCCGCGGCCTCGTCGGCTCCGGCGTCGTTCGCGTCGGCTCCGTCGGCTCCGGTGCTGTGGTCGCTGCCGTGACCGGTGCCACGGCTGGTGCCGGCCGTGCCCTCGGCGGCGGCCAGTGCCGCGGTCACCGTCCGGATGGTGCCCAGTTCACCGCGAACCCCCCGGCCCAGCTGCTCGACCCGGTCCCCGCAGCGCGCCTCCGAGCGGCAGTGGAAGCCCAGCTCGCAGGCGGAGAGGCAGTCCGGGCTGTACGCGGCGGGCACCGCCTCGACCGACGTGGCCAGCTCCTCACCGGAACGGGCGGGCACGCCGTCCTCGCCGGGCGCGAGGTCGAAGCCGACGCCCGGCGGCAGCGCGTCCAGCAGCCGGCCGATGCCGGTCATCCGGCTCAGCTGGCGGCGGGTGGTGGCCAGCTCGCGGCGGATGTCCACCGGGACGGCGGTCGGCCGGTTGCTGAAGTCCTTCGGACAGACCAGCAGCACGCTCAGCCACGGGCTGCCGGGCAGCCGCTGCTCGGCGTACGGGTCCGCGTCCACCGGGCGGCCGGCCAGCGCGGCGGCCGTCTCCTGGAGCGCCAGCACGTAGACGGCGGCCTGACGGGCGGCGGCACCGACCTTGGCCGGGTCCGCGCTGCCGTCGAGCACCGGGAACGACTTGATCTCGACCACGGTGCACCGCCCGCCGTGCACCACGACGGCGTCCGGCTCCAGGTAGGCGGTGCTGCCCGCCACGTCGAGCCGGAGCAGCGGGTGGTCCAGCAGCGTCCAGGCCTCCGGGGCGGCGGCCGCCTCGGCCAGCGCGGCCGCCGTACGCTCGGCCCGGACCGCCGGGCCGGAGCGGCGCAGCAGGTCGGGCACGGTGAGCGGGGCGCCGCCCTCCACCGGGAGACCGAGATGGCGGCGGAGCGGCTCCAGGAGGGCCGCGTAGCCGTCCTCCTTCAACCGGGACTCGAAGATCACGCCGCGCGCGATGGCGAACGGCGACTGCCCGAACGGTGCGGGGCGACCGAGCCGGGCGGCCAGGGCCGACTTGTCGACCCCGGCGGCGTCGAGCACCGCGCGGCGCTGACAGCCCGGATTGGCGGCGAGCGCGGCGAGGGCGCGGGCGGTCAGGCTGCGCTGTGGCGCCGGACCGCGCAGCTCGGCGAGCCGCTGGGCGAGCGGCTCAGAGTGCCCGCTGGGCGGGACGTTCGTCGAGACGTTCATGGTGCGGCCCAGTGTCGCATCAGGGTCCGACAATCCGGTCCGGCCCGGGCCATCCGCGGCCATGCGTGACGATTCCGGGCGGTATCGGGACGGCAGCGGTGGTGCGCTCGCGGCACGCTGGTGGGTGCTGGTGAGCGCAGGCGGGTCGCTGACGGCCGGCCGGCGAGGTGGTGTCCGGGGTGGCATCCGGCCCGGAGTGGCACCACCCCGGGATCATGGACGGCCCGGGATCGTGGACGGCCCGGGACCGTGGGCGGCCCGGGATCGTGGGCGGCCCGGGATCGTGGGCGGCGCACGGGTGAGGGATCATGGAGCCCGGTGCTCAATGGTGAGACCGACCGTTGCCGCCGCCCCGCTGCGAGGAGCCTCCATGCCCGCCCGAATCGTGCTGGTCCGCCACGGCGAGACCGAGTGGTCGGCCACCGGCCGTCACACCGGCCGAACCGACATCCCGCTGACCGAGGAGGGCCGCGCGATGGCCCGGGCCCTCGGTACCCGCCTCGCCAAGGCGCCCTGGAACGGCCTGCCGGACGCCCTCGTCTACACCAGCCCGCTCGACCGGGCCAAGGAGACCTGCGCCCTGGCCGGCTTCGGCGACCGCGCCGTGGACCGGCCGGAACTGCTGGAGTGGGACTACGGCCAGTACGAGGGCCGGACCGGCCAGGACATCCGCGCCACCGACCACCCCGGCTGGCTGATCTGGCGGGACGGCGTGCCCGGCGGCGAGAAGCTGACCGACGTGGCCGCCCGCGTGGACGCCTTCCTCGCCGACCTCAACGACGAGCACGGTGTGCCCGAAGCGGACACCACCGTCATGCACTGCGCCGACCGCGACGTGGTGCTCTTCGCCCACGGCCACCTGCTGCGCATCCTGACCGCCCGCTGGCTCGGCCTGCCGCCCGAGTACGCCCAGCGCTTCAAGCTCGGCACGGCCGCGCTCTGCGTCCTCTCGTGGGAGTACGGTGCGCCGGCGGTCGAGGTCTGGAACGACCTCGGCCACCTGGAGGGCCTGAAGCACTGAGGTCTGAAGGGCCCGAGGCATGGAGCGCCTCGGCCTGATCCACGGCCGCTGCACCACTGACGCCCTGGACCTTCCCCGACGACTCGCCGGGGAAGGCCCAGGGCGTTCCTGGTCCGGGCGTTCCCGGTCCGGACGGCGCTGGGGCTGGGCGGTCCCGCCCGGACGGGCGGGCTCAGGCCGCCGCCGCCAGGTCGTAGTCGACCAGGAACCGGCCGACCTCCGGGACGCCCCGGTGCGGGCGCAACCGGTCGGCGGTGTCCGCAAGCATGCTCCTGATCCGCGCCGAGCGGACCTCGCCGAACAGCGCCACGGCGGCCGTGCCGTGGTGGGCCGCACCGGCCAAGTCCCCCCGGCCGAGCCGGTCGTGGGCGAGTTCGGCGGTGTACAGCACGCGGTTGCGTACGAAGTGCGGCTCCTGGAGCGTTATGGCCAGCCCGGCCTGCTCGCTGGCGCGGTCCCAGTCGCCGAGGGCGGACCAGCACTGGGACTGCAGCCCGGCGATCTCGGCCTCGCCGAAGAAGGACATCCACTCCGGGTCGGCCTCCGAGGGGCCGCGGTCGAACAGCCGGTACGCCCGGGCGAGCGCCCGTTCGCAGCCGGACCGATCCTGCAGCAGCGCCCAGCCGCCGGCCTCGCGCATGGCGAGCAGGGAGAGCAGCCGGTCGGAGTCCAGGTTCCGGGCGGCGGCCTGCCCGGCCTGGGCGGCGCGCAGCGCCTCGCGCGGACGGCCGGCGTCCCGGGCGAGGAAGGCGCTGTTGCAGAAGACGTGCGCCTCCAGGGCGGCGTCCCCCGCCATCCGGGCGGTGGCGAGCGCCTCGGCGTAGAGCGAGCGGGCGTCCGCCAGCCGGTTCGAGTCGTGCGCCAACCAGCCGACCGAGATGGCCAGTTCGCCCGCGCCGGCCTGGAGTCTTCGCTCCGTCTCGGCGCTGTAGTCGCCCTCGTTGAGCAGCACGTACGCGGTCCGCAGCGACTGCCCGGCCCGTTCGTACAGGGCGTCGGCGCCGTGGGCGTCGTCGGCCAGCCGGATCTCCCGGACGGCCTGCTCGACGCCGAGCACCTCGGCCGCACCGACCTTGCGCGGCGGCGGGACCGGCCCGGGCCGGCCGGGCACGAAGGCGGACCCGGGGTCGAACAGGGCGGGGCCGGTGTCGAACCGGCCCGCCCCGGGCCGCGGTTGGGCCGGGATGAACGCGCCGGCGGGGCTCTTCCCGGCGCCGGGTGCGGCCGGGAAGGACACCGTGTGGGCGGGTGGGGCGGTGGCGGCTTCGGCCGGCGGGTCGATGCCGATCACGGTGGCCAGCGCGGCGGAGCCGCCGGCCAGGAACGTACGGCGACGCACGTCGTCGTTCTCCTCGTCGAAATGGTGCGGTCCAGCGGGCCCCCGAGGCGGCGCTGCGGGCCTCGACAGCAGGGGCCCGTCCGGTGGGGGTGGTTCCGCATACGGCGAGGCAGCGTACGGGAGTTGGGTGGAGAGCGGCGAGCGCGGGGCGGGCAGGGGCGGGAACTGCGGGTGGAGCGGGGGTGGCACGGGTTCCCCGCCGCCGTCCGCTGAGCGGCGGCGGACGGCGGTGCGGGGGGAGAACCCGAGTTCGGTCAGCGAGCGGTCCGGCCACATGTGGCGGAAGACCCGCTCGTACGCGTAGTTGGGACAACGGATCTCGCCGGACTCGACCCGTCCGACGTAGCGGGCGTCGCAGGAGACGTGCTCGCCGATCTCGCGGGCGGCCCGGCGCACGGCCATGGCGAACTCGCCCGGCGAACGGTCGCCGCGCAGCGCGCGCATCACGGTGTTGGGTGACGGGCGGTTCGGCTCGGCCGGTGGGGTGGCTGCCATGGTGCGCTCCGTGGTCGTACTGGGGTGGTCGTGCTGGGTGTCGATCCTGCGGACGGTGGACTCGGCTCGGCTGGGGACTGCGGTGGGACCGGGCGGGTTCGGCGGGGTTCGGCGGGTTCGGCCGGGGATTTCGCCTTGTGGATGCCGGGGGGTCGGGGGCAGGGTGTTCGGCCGTGGGCGGGCCGAGGGGTGCGGCGCCGGCGGGCCTGGGGTGCGTGTGGGCCCGGCCCGGGTTTCGGGTGGGCCCGGTGGGGCCGGATGGACCACCGGGCACGCAACCGACAGTACCGGGAGTCACCGATTGGCCACAGCGTGTTTGCGGCTGATGTGTGGTCAATTGCGGTCAAATCGGTCGCTCTTGCCGGGATCTGCCATGAAATGCCATGCCTTGCTGTAAGGCGCCCCGTGGCCTGGAACGCGCCCTCACCGTTGTCCTGGTACGAGGAAGCCCCGGCCACCGCTCCGGCCCGCCGCCCGCAGCGGCGGCCCCCCACTCGCCGGGCGGCGGCGCTTCCGATCGGACGAGGTGACAGGAGGGCCCATGATGGCCACCGGAGTACCGCAGTACCACCGCCTGGTCGCCGGAGGAGTGCTCGCCGCCGCCCCCGCCCTGCTGCCCGAACCGGCCGACGACCGCGGTCAGGGCCGCGGGCCCGTCGAGGGCGGCCGCGGCCCGTGCGGCGGCGGGCCGCTCCGCCGCCTCGCCACGAACGGCGACGGCGTGGTCGTCACCGGCTGCGACACCGTAACGGTCGCCCTGCGGCACGGCCTGGAGGCGGTCGACATCCTGCGGCTGCGCCGGGCCTGCGGCGCGGTGCTGCAGAGTCGCAACGGCAGCGCCGTCTCCTTCTTCGTCCCCGCCGGCACCGCGGAGACGTGGCACCTGCCCGGCAGCTCCTGTACGGCGGGCGCCCTGCTCGTTCCCGCCGCCGACCCGCGCTGGGTGATGCCCCCGGCGGGCCCCGACCCCGTTGTCCGCCCCACCGACGCCTGGGTCCTGCGGTCGGCCCTCTGCGAGGCGGCCTGCACACTGACCGCCGGCGGCCTCGGCCCGTTCTGACACCGGCCGCCGAGCCCCCGGCCTCCCCCACCCCCGCCGAGCTGCGGAGCCCTCCGCCGGCCCGGCGATAATGGCCGGTATGGGACGAAGCAGCAGAGCCGGCCGCAGCACCGACAGGGGCCGTACGGCGGCGGAGCCGGAGCCGGCGGCCACCGGCCCCGGTGGCCGGACGCATGCCCAGGGCCCGCTCACCCGCCCCGTCGACTCCGGGCTCGCCGAACTCCGCCCCGACCGCGACCGCCCCTCCGCCTGGTCGTTGCTGATCGACGGCGCCCCGCAGTCCATGGTCGACCTCGCCGACCCGACCCATCTGGGCTTCGAGTACCAGCGCCGGCTCGGCCACCTGATCGACCTGGTCGCCCCGTCCGGTCGTCCGCTGACCGTCCTGCACCTCGGCGGCGGCGCCCTCACGCTGGCACGCTACGTCGCGGCCACCCGCCCGCGCTCCCGCCAGCAGGTCGCCGAGATCGACACCGCGCTCACCGAACTCGTCCGTGCCGAACTCCCGTTGGAGCGCGGCTGGCAGATCAAGGTGCGCGGCTCGGATGCCCGCAGCGTCCTGGAGCGGACCCCGGAGGGCACCGTCGACCTGGTGATCGCCGACGTCTTCTCCGGGGCCCGAGTGCCGGCGCACTGCACGACCGTCGAGTTCACCACGTTGGCCGCCAGGGCCCTGGCCCCCGGCGGCTGGTATGCGGTGAACATCGCCGACGGTTCGGCGCTGCCGTTCGCCCGTTCGCAGATCGCCACCCTCGGCGCGGTCTTCCCCGAAATCTGCCTGGTCGCCGATCCGGCGGTGCTGCGCGGCAAGCGATTCGGCAACCTGATCCTGGCCGCCGCCCACGCCCCGCTCCCGCTCGCCGAACTGGGCCGCAAGGTGGCCTCCGACGCCGCCCTCGGCCGGGTCGAACACGGCCGGGCCCTGGCCGATTTCGCCGCCGGCGCCGTCCCCGCCACCGACGCCACCGCAGCACCCTCCCCGGCCCCGCCGCCGGAGGTCTTCCACTGAGCTCCGCCCGACCGGCTACACCCTGGGCGCGGCACGGCCGCCTGCCCCGGGCGGGCAGGCTCGGCCGGGCGCACGTCCACCTGACGTCCGGCGCCCGCCGTGCGCCCGGTAAATCGTTTGGTGCGCGACGGGCGGATGCCGAGAATGGCTTCCGTCCGTCCGGAATCCGGACGGACGGAGCAGGCGGGAGGGGTGTGGCGTGCGGATCAGACCGGCCCGGCCGGACGAGGCGGAGCAGCTCAGCGCGCTCGCCCTGCGGTCCAAGGCGTACTGGGGCTACGACGAGGCGTTCCTGGAGGCCTGCCGGGAGGAGCTGACCCTGGACGCCGCCGGGATCGAGCGGCGCCGGACGGCGGTGGCCGAGGACGGCGGCCGGGTGCTGGGCTTCATCACCCTCGTCGGGGCGCCCCCGCAGGGTGAGTTGGGCATGCTCTTCGTCGAGCCCGACAGCATCGGCCGGGGCGTCGGTCGGCGCCTGGTCGAGCACCTGCGGGCGCAGGCCACGGCCCTCGGCTTCCGTCGGCTCACCATCGACGCCGACCCGTACGCCGAGCCGTTCTACCTCGCCATGGGGGCCACTCGGATCGGTACCACCCCGTCCGAGTCGATACCGGGCCGCGAACTGCCGCTGCTCGCCCTGGAGATCACCGCCGCGGACTGACGGCCCCCGGTGGGCCGGTGGCCGGCGCCGGGGGCCCGGGCATCGGCGTCCAAGCGGCGGAAGAGCCTCAGTGACCTCAGTGACCTCGGCGGCCTCAGTGGCCGCGTGGCAGGCCCCGGTGCTTGCACATCGCGGCCCCGGTGAGCAGCAGCCCCGCCGCGATCGGCGCGAGGACGGCCGTCCCGGTGCCCGCGAGCCCGTGGCCGGCCGGAGCGGCGAGCGCGCCGGTCAGCGCGAGGTCCTCGTGCGGGGCGGCCCGGCCCGGCGCGCTGGCCAGGGTGCCCTCGGCGTCGCCGGGTTGTCCGCCGCTCCGGACCCGCAGGCCGGCGTCCTCGGGCGCGGGTGGCGGAGCGGCCGGTCCGTGCTGCCCGGCGGTGGGCGGGACGGGCCGTGCCGTGGCGGTCCCGGACGGGTCGGCCGTCGCCGAGGCTTCGGCGGAGTCGCTGTCGGTGGTCCGGGAGGCGCGTGCCGACGTGGTGGGATCCTGTGCGGGGGCGGTCCCGAGCAGCCCGGAGGCGATCGCGAACGCGTCCGGGACGGAGGCCCGCTGGCCCGGCAGTGGCAGGTCGCCCGCCCTGATCCGGTCCTGGAGCGCGCTGCCGACCGGTGCGGTGGCCGCGTCCAGGCCGGGGACGGGTGCGGGCGCGGGGACGGCGCCGGTCGCGTCGGCGAGCTGGCCGAGCAGTCCCGGCGAGGAGGCCTGGCCGGGGGAGTGCCGCGGCTGTCCCTCGTGCGCCGCCGGGCCCGGTGCGGGCGAGTCGCCGGCCCCCCGGCCCGTTCCTGCGGTACGTCCGGCTGACTCTCCGTCGGTGGCCTGCCCGGGGGCGGCCTGCGCCCCGGCGGTCCGCCCGTCCGCGTTCTGCCTGTCCGTGCTCCGCCCGTCCGTGCTCTGCCCGTCGCCCAGCGCCCGCCCGACCGTGCGGCTCACCGGGCCGGGCAGCGGATCGGTCGTCGCCGCGTACGCACCGGGCGCCCCCAGCCCCCAGACCTGAGCGAGGAGCGCCCCGCCCGCTGCGACGGCACGCGGCCGGGGCAGCCACCGGCCGCCCGCGCGCCGTGCGCCGCCGACGGCGCGTCGGGCGGGTTCCAGGGCCTTGCTCGCGTGATTGGCTCGCACGTGAATCGAGAACGAGCGGACGGGCCGTGAGGTCACGCCCGCCGTCACGGACAGTCATCATCCCGGATGCCGACCCGCCGACCCGCCGACCCCGATGCCCGGGGCCGGTTGCCCGCGTGGCGGTCAGGAGTTGGGGCGCAGGGTCCAGATGACGGTCATGACGCCCGTCACAGCGCCGTCGGCGCGGGTGATCTCGACGGTGACGGGGAACTCCGGCCGCTCGCCCTTGTCCAGCTCGGCGACGATGTCGGCGGCCGGACGGCCCAGCACCGCGGTGGCGGTGACGGCGCCCATGGCCAGCTTCTTGTACGCGATCTCGGCGCTGACCGCGAGCGGCACCGCGCGCGAGAGCTGGTCACCGAAGGCGCCCAGCACGATGCAGCCGCTCGCGGACTCGGCGAGCGTGAACATCGCGCCGGCGTGCGGCCCGCCGACGTGGTTGTGGTACTCGGGCTGGTCGGGCAGCCGGAGGACGGCGCGCTCCGGCGTCGTCTCCAGGTACTCCAGCTTGAGGGTGTGTGCCATCGGCACGGTGGAGTCGAGCAGCTGGCCGATCGAAGGTGTGGTCATGGCGGCAATGTTACTGGCAGGTAGCTTCGGGCGGCAGACCTGTCGGCAGATCTCTTGCCGAGAGCCCGACCGGGACGTCGGGACACCGAAGGGTCCTGAGGGTGGGGGGTGATGTGAGGGAACGCGAAAACGCCTGAGGGGCCGATCTCTTGAAGAGATCGGCCCCTCAGGCTCTGGGGTGAGTGACGGGACTCGAACCCGCGGCCACCTGGACCACAACCAGGTGCTCTACCAACTGAGCTACACCCACCATCTGTCCGGTCCGTTCCCGCTCTTCGCGTTCCCGTTCCGACAGGAAGAACTCTACAGGATCCGAGAGGGTGCTCGCGCCAGGGTTTCGGCCGGGCGGTGGAGGCCTCCTCCCCGGCCCCCCGGCGGCCCCGGACCGAGGCCGCCGCCGGGCCCGGGCGGGAGGGTCAGTCCGTCGGCGCCTGGTACTTCTCGGCGATCGCCCGCGCGGTGTCGGAGTCCGGACCGGGCTGCGGGACGAACACCGCCTCGCGGTAGTACCGCAGTTCGTCGATGCTCTCGCGGATGTCGGCGAGCGCCCGGTGGTTACCGCCCTTCTGCGGGCTGTTGTAGTACGCCCTCGGGTACCAGCGGCGGGCCAGCTCCTTGATCGAGGAGACGTCCACGATCCGGTAGTGGAGGTGACCCTCCAGGGCCGGCATGTCCCGGGCCAGGAAGCCGCGGTCGGTCGCCACCGAGTTCCCGCAGAGCGGCGTCCGCCCGGCCTCCGGCGCGTGCTCGCGGACGTACGCGAGGACCAGCGCCTCCGCCTCGGCGAGCGTGACGCCGTGCTCCAGTTCGTCGAGCAGGCCGGAGGAGGTGTGCATGGTGCGCACCACCTCGGGCATGTTCGCCAGCGCCTCGGCGGGCGGGCGGATGATGACGTCCACGCCCTCGCCGAGGACGTTCAGCTCGGAGTCCGTCACCAGTGCCGCGACCTCGACCAGGGCGTCCCGGTCGAGGTCGAGGCCTGTCATTTCACAGTCGATCCATACCAAACGGTCATTCACGCCACTCACCCTACGGCGCGATCACGCGCCGCGGGCACCGGAGGAGCCGAGCGCGGCGCCGGGGCGCAGCCCTCCGCGGCGTGCTCGTCCTGGCCGTGGCCGTCCGGCTCGTGCGTCTCGCGGGCCGGTGCGGCCTGGTCGGCCTGGTCGGCCTGGTCCACCGGGTGGGCCGGGTGCGCCTGGTGGCCGTCCCGGGCGGTCCGCGGGTCGCGCGGCTCCCGGACGCCGTCCGGGGCTCCGGTGCGGCCGCCCTGCGGACGGACCTGCGGAGCGCGGCCCTGCCGGGCCCGGCCCTCCGGCGTCCCCGAAGCCGAGGACGCCGGCATCCGGCCGGCGGCCGAACCATGACCCCGGCTGCCGGCCGCGCCGCCGGAGCCGACTCCGGTGGCGCCGGTCCCGCCGCCCTCGTCCGACGGTCGCTCGGCCGTACTGCGATGCCCCTGCCCCTGACCGCGGGCGCCCGGCTGCGGGTGACCGTCCTCCGCTGCGGCGTGCTCCGCCGTGCGCGGCGGACGGCCCGCCCCCGGCCCGGCCTGCGCCGGGACCAGCGGCGGCCGTCCCGGACCGCGCCCGGCCACCGGCTGGCCGGGGTGCGACGGGTGCGACGCCTGCTGGTGCGGGTACGGCTGCGCGGCGCGCGCGTGGTACCCCGGGGCGGACGGCTGCCCGTGCTGCCCCAGCGGACCGTGCTGGCCCGGGTGCCCGGCGTTGCCCGCCCCGAGCGGATGCGCGGACGGCTGGCCCGCCGGACCGTGCTGCCCGGGCTGTCCGAGCAGCGCCCCGCCCGCGGCGGCGGCAGCGGCAGCCGCGGCATGCGCTCCCGCCGACTGCGGTGCGGCCCCGGCCAGCCGGAGGTCACCCGGGTGCGACGGAGCCTGGGTCGGCGACGCCGGCCCAGGGCGACGGGCCCGGTAACTGGTCCGGTACGCGGCCGGCGAGACCCCGAGCTGGCGCCGGAAGTGCCCGCGCAGGGCCACCGGCGACCGGAACCCGCAACGGCGGGCGACGTCGTCCACGGACAGCTCCGAGGTCTCCAGCAGCCGCTGCGCCTGGAGCACCCGCTGGGTGATCAGCCACTGCAGCGGGGCACTGCCGGTCAGCGTCCGGAACCGCCGGTCGAAGGTTCGGCGGCTCATGTAGGCACGGGCCGCAAGTACCTCGACGTCGAACTGCTGGTTGAGGTTCTCCAGCGCCCAGGTGACCACCTCGGCCAACGGGTCGTTGCCGATCTCCTCCGGTAAAGACTGATCGATGTACTGGGCCTGTCCGCCGCCGCTGCGCCGGCTGGGCACCACCAGCCGGCGGGCCAGCGCGTTGGCCGCCTCGGCGCCGTGGTCGCTGCGCACCACGTGCAGGCAGAGGTCGATACCGGCGGCGGTGCCGGCCGAGGTCAGTACGTCACCGTCGTCGACGAAGAGTTCGCGCGGGTCGACGTGGACCCGGGGGTAGCGCTTGGCCAGGGTCGGCGCGTACATCCAGTGCGTGGTCGCCGGGCGTCCGTCCAGCAGGCCGGCGGCCGCGAGGACGAACGCGCCGGTGCAGAGCCCGATGATCCGCGCACCCTCGTGGTGCGCCTTGCGCAGTGCGGTGATCGCCTCGACCGGCGGCGGCTGCGAGATCGAGCGCCAGGCCGGCACCACGATCGTGCCCGCCCGGGCGAGCGCCTCCAGCCCGTACGGCGCGGAGAGCGTGAGGCCGCCGGTGGTGGCGAGCGGCCCTTCCTCCCCGGCGCAGACCAGCAGGCGGTAGCGCGGGACCCCGGCGTCCTGGCGGTCGACGCCGAAGACGGAGAGCGGGATCGAGCTCTCGAAGATCGGGGCGCCGCCGAAGATCAGTACGGCGACGGTCTCGCGTCGGCGCCGGCCGGACAGCTTCCGGGGCGCGGCGGCCATCACGGCGGCCGAGGAGCCGGCCGCACCTGGTCCGCCGCCGACGCCGTGACCGGCCGGGCCGTGGCCCGTCCCGCCCAGTCCGAGCGGACCGGCCGCGCCGCCGGGCGCCGTGCCGCCGCCCGCCATGCCCCCGGGCGTCAGGCCCGTGGACGGGGAGACGGGCGCGGGGCCGCCGGAGTAGACGGGGAACCCCGTGTCCTGGCCGCCCTGACTGTGACTCGGGGCGCCGTACTGACCGTGGTTCTGGCCGTGGCCCGGAGCGCCAGGATGGCCGGGAAGCGACTGCCCGGAGTGGCCGACCGGCCCGCCGCCGTGAGCGGCAGACGGATTGACGGCCGATCGACTGACGGTCCGTCCACCCTGTTCCGTGGTCACCGGAAAGCCCGGCGCTCCGGTGGAACCGGATGCCGCGGAGGCCGCTGGTACGGAAGGGGCGGAGGCGGCCGCAGAGGTGTACGAGGGGTACGGGGCGGCGCTGGAGGTGCTGGAGGAACGGGGGTTGGCAGCGATGGCCGAGGCGCCGGTGGCTCTCGGGGAACGACCCGTGATACCGGCCACGGCCTGGCCGCTGTCAGGACCCGCGTCGCTCCTGCTCACCCTGCTCAAGGCGCTCAAGCCCCCTCGGTGGTGTGGTGTGGTGGTGCGGCACTGCTAGCCAAGATCGAATCTATCGGGTGGACCGTTGCCGTTGTGACAAGTTCACCATCCGACGCTATGTCGACATGGCAATTTGGCGTGATGCATTCGATCACGAAGCGTGGCACCCGTCGACCCTTCTGGGAAGGGGGCCGGTGCAACGGTGGCTGGTTGTCGCGGGACCGGTCCTGGGGCGTCCGGCTTCGGCGCGCCCGGCCGGCGGGTCTGGGCTGCGACTTTGCCCAAGGCCGGGGGAGCCGCGTGAGATTGACTGAAAATAGGCGGTGCACAGGAGGGCGCACGTTGGTCGAACCGTGCGCCTCCCTGGCTTCATCCGGCCAGTGCCGGGGCGGCAGAGCGACGATCGGCGGCCCGCGCTACCGTCCAGGCGTGGACAACATCAGCCGGCTCGAACAGGCCAACGACAACGCCGCCGCATTCTGGCTCGCCCAAGCCCGTGCGCACGGCTGGCAGCAACTCATAGACCCCCGGTTCACCGCCGTCCGCTGCGACCGTTCGCCGGACGACGCCCACCGCATCGTGATCACCCGCCCCTACAGCGATTCCGCACCGCTCGAAGACGAGTTGGCGGCCCTCCTGCGCGAGTGGTCCACCGTCCGGCTCACCCTGGAGGACCCTTACGGCCGCCTGGACATGACGCGCCACGGCTGCGGCCACGGCCGGGGCATGGCCGTGATGGTCCGCGAACCCGGTCCGCTCGACGCACCGCTGCCCAGCTCGCTCCCGCGCTCCGGCGACCAGGGCGGCGGCCCTCTGACGGTCGATGAGGTGCTGGACGCCGACGGCTTCGCCGAGGTCGAGCACGCAGTGGTCGAGGGCTTCCCGATCGAGGCCCACCAGCCCTGGACCCGGGGCGGGATGCTGCCCGCGGAACTCCTCCGGGAGCCGGGCCTCCGGGGCTGGCTCGGCCGCATCGACGGTGCACCGGCCGGCGCCTGCCTCACCTACGACGACGGCCGGGCCACCGGCGTGTACTGGGTTGCGACGCTCCCCGACCACCGCTCTCGCGGCGTGGCGCGCGCCGTTCTGGAGACCGCCCTGGCCGCCGCGCATCCCGACCGCCCGGCCACCCTGGTCGCCACCCAACTCGGCGAACCGCTGTACCGCAAGCTCGGCTTCACCGAGTGGGGCCGCACCCACTGGTGGACGCTCACCGACCCCTCGGACGCGTAGCGACTCCTTGGCCGGCGGGCTGGCGGGCCGGCGGGGTGGCGGGGTGGTGCGGTGCGAGGCGGGGTCGGCGGGGCGGGGGTGCGACGGGTCGGCAGCTCGGCGGCCGGCACGTTGCCGGGCTGGTGGCTGGTGGCTGGTGGCTGGTCGCCGGTGGGCCGGTGGGCCGGTGGGCCGGTCAGGCGGCCGGTCGGCCGGTCCGGCCCGGTGGCGAGCTGCGCTCCCGCGGTTGCCGGCCGGAGCCCCGGCCACGGAGGTCCCGGGTCACGGCGAGACCGCCGTGGCTTCCACCGCAGGCACGGCCGGACGCGGGCCGAACCACGCCTGCGGCTTGACGAACCTCGTCCGAGCGGGGTGGCCGGAGGTGGCGTGCCCGGAGGCGGGGAGTTCGGCGGCCGGTTGGACAGTGGCGGGTTGGGCAGTGGCGGCGTCGACGCTCGTGGCAGGGGCGCCGGTCGCGACGGGGCGGTCGGGATGGAGCCCGGACCGGTCCGAACGCCTGCCCGACGGGTCCGCCGTGCCCGAGGGGTCCGCCGTCGCCGACCGGGCCGCTGTGCCGGGCAGCCCGGTGCCGGCGGAGCGACCGTCGTCGCTGACCGCAAATTCGCCGGAACGGTTTCGGACACCGACCTCCGCCGTCGCGCCCGGAGCGCCGCCGTCCGGTCCGTGCACGGGAACAGGCGCGCGCGGGCCGTCCGGGGCGGACGGCGGGAACTGTGCGCCGGACCGCGCCCCGGGCAGCGCCGCCACAGTCCCGTTCCGGGACCAGAGGCTCACCGATGCCGCGCCCGCGGCCCTTCGGCGGTCCGCCCCGCCCGCCCGGATCCCCGGCCGCGGCCCCGGCGCGCTGCGCGCGGACAGGACCAGCCCGACGGCCTCCGGCAGGCCGGCCGCCTTGAGCGTCGGCCGGTAGCCCGGTTCGGCCCAGGGGCGGCCGTGGTGCAGCCAGACGCTGCGCAGCCCCGTCAGCTCCGCCCCCGCGATGTCGGCGGGGGCGTGGTCCCCGATCATCCAGGTCTCCGCGGCCCAGTTGCCGGTGGGCGCGATGCCGCAGCGCTGCGCGGCAATCTCGAAGATCAGCGGGTCCGGCTTGATGCAGTCCGCCTCCTCAGAGATGACCCAGCCGTCGACCATCGGACCGAGCCCGGTCCGGCGGATCTTCTCCAGCTGGGGCCGGGTGCCGCCGTTGCTCACGATGCCGAGCGTCCACCCGGCCGCGCGCGCGGCCTGCAGTGCTTCGACGTGCCTGGACGGGCAGTGGATATGGGAGTTGATGCCACGTCGGTAGTGCGCGAGAAGGAATTCGAGGGAGTCGTCCAACCCGTAGCGGCGCTGCGTGGCGGACAGTACGGTGCTGCGCGGCACGTAACCGCCGCCGTCGATGGTGACGAGCCAGTCGAGGTCGCCGGGCGGCAGCCCTCGTTCGGCCAGAAAATCCTGAGCCCAGGCCCGGAAAGCGGCATCCCTGGGGAGCAGCGTGTTGTCGAGGTCGAGCAGGAGCAGGGGCATGCCGAGCATGGTGCCAGCGGCCGCGCCTATGCACCTGGCAAATGCCAGACGCCGTCGCGAACCCGTGCGAATTGGCTGAAAGGGATGCCGGCGCCGCCGGAGCGCCGGCGGGTCAACCCCATCCCGGGAGCAGCGGCCAGTGACGGGTGGCAACCGATCGTTGTCGATCCATGACAGTCCGGTCACGGTGTCCCGGTGGCCTGTTGCGTCGCCCGGTCCGCTCAGTCAAGCTCCAGAGAACCTCCCGTTGCCAGAGGGGGCGCAATCGTTCGCGGGCGGGGGCGCACTGCGGCCTGCGGGCGCATCCTCCGTTAGCGGGAACAATGTCGGTCGGAGGCTTCGCCGCTGTGCTGAGGCTCCCGCCCGTCGTACTCTGAAAGGAAATAGGTCACAAACGGTGGTGCTCGGCGCAGTCCGACGTCGTCCCGTGGGCGGCCCTGCTGTCTGGGCAGCGTTGTCCTCTCCTGTCGGCCCATCTCCCTCGAAGAGCCTTGAGCCATGGCTGGTATTGAGTCCTCCCGACCGGTTGAGCCGGACGCTGTCCGTGGCATGGGCGCAGCGGCCGGTCGAGTCGGTGGTGACGGCCGTGTCGGCGGAAGGCCGGGGGGAGAGCCGGTCGCCGTGGACGCTCGGGCTCTTTCCCGCATTGTTCGCAACATCGCGCGCCGGGGTCGCCCCGGCTCCCGCCAGCGACGGGACCAGCACCGGGCCGACCCTGCGGAGTCGGCGGTGACGGGCCGGCTGGGTCCGGGTGCCGAGCACCCGGGGGCCCCGGGCCTGCCCAGTGAGTCGGGCGTGCCGGAGCTCCAGGAGACGCCGGTCCGTTCCTGTGATCCCGCGTTCCAGCACGGTGTGGTGGTGGGTTTCGACGGCTCCCTGTCGAGCGAGCGCGCCCTCGCCTACGCGGTGGGCATGGCCCGTCGCTCACAGTGCGGCCTGGTGATCGTGCATGTCGCCAACCGCCTGCCCGCCACGGTCTGGGCCGGCTGTGAACCTCCCGTCTTCGTCGACCTCCCCGACCACCGGACCGAGGTCCTCGGTCTGGAGCTCGCCTGTGCGGACTTCCTCGCCGGCGTCCCCTGGATCCTGGTCGAGCGGGGTGGCGACATCTGCCATGAGATCGAGGAGGTCGGCCGCGAGTACGCCGCCGACGCCATCGTGGTCGGCAGCACCCACGGCCTGCTCGGTAAGATCTTCGGCTCGGTCTCCGGGCGGCTAGCCCGGCGTGCCAACCGCCCGGTGATCGTGATCCCCTGACGGCCCGACGTGCGGCCCGTCAGTCTCGCGCGGCCGTCAGTCTCGTGCGGCCTGTGCGGCCCGGTGCGCCGCGTAGGCGCGTGGGCCGCCCCGATTCTCCGACGGGCCTGGAATCGGCCGAGGTAGGGGTCGGCAGTCCGGGCGGCCGGAGAATCGGAGAACGAGCCTCTTCAGGATGGGAACGGCGTCAGGAGGGAATGCCCAACTCCCGGGCGATGAGCATGCGCTGGACCTCGGACGTGCCCTCCCCGATTTCGAGAATCTTGCAGTCGCGCCAGAAACGTGCGACCGGGAATTCGTTCATGAAGCCGTACCCACCGTGGATCTGGGTCGCCTCGCGGGCGTTGTCGACGGCGGCCTCGGACGAGTACAGCTTGGCGATCGCGGCCTCCTTCTTGAACTTTTCGCCGTGCAGCAGCCGGGAGGCGGCGTCCCGCCAGGCCAGGCGGGAAGTGTGGGCGCGCATCTCCATGTCGGCGAGCTTGAACTGGATGGCCTGGTTGGCGCCGATCGGCCGGCCGAAGGCGCGGCGCGTACCGGCGTAGGCGACGGACTGGTCGACGCACCCCTGGGCCAGGCCGGTGCCCAGGGCTGCGATCGCGATGCGGCCCTCGTCGAGGATCCGCAGGAACTGGGCGTAGCCGCGGCCACGCTCGCCCAGCAGGTTGGCCGCGGGGACGCGGCAGTCGGTAAAGGACAGTTCGCGGGTGTCGGATGCGTTCCACCCGACCTTCGAGTACTTCTTCGACACCTGGAACCCCGGGGTTCCGGTAGGCACGATGATGGAAGAGATTTCGCGCTGTGGCGAGGAGAATTCGCCCTCTTCACTCGAACGAGCGAGCGGTTCGGTGAGGGCGGTGACGGTGACCAGGCCGGTGATCTCGGTGCCGGAGTTGGTGATGAAGCACTTGGTGCCGTTGATGACCCACTCCTCGGTGGCCTCGTCGTACCGCGCCGTGGTGCGGGTCGCGCCGGCGTCGGAGCCGCCCTCGGGCTCGGTCAGGCCGAACGCCCCGAGCATCTCGCCGGAGGTCAGCCGGGGCAGCCACTCGCGCTTCTGCTCCTCGGTCCCGAAGCGGTAGATCGGCATCGCGCCGAGCGAGACCGCGGCCTCCAGGGTGATCGCGACCGAGGAGTCGACCCGGGCGAGCTCCTCCAGGGCGAGGCAGAGCGCGAAGTAGTCGCCGCCCATGCCCCCGTACTCCTCGGAGAACGGCAGGCCGAAGAGGCCCATCCGCCCCATCTCCCGGACGATCTCGTAGGGGAACTCGCCCTGCTCGTAGAACTCGCCGATCTTCGGCGCGACGACGTCCTGGGCGAACTCGGCGACCGTGCGCCGCAGTTCCTCGTACTCGCTGTTCAGCCGGTGATCGAGCATGGTGATCCTCCTGTGGCCCGGCCGGGTTGGCCGCGGGCGTGATCGGGATGACCGCGCGCCGGTCGGATGGTGTGACCGGCGTACGGAGCGCGGAGAGAGAAGGGGTGGTGCGGGGCGGGCGCCGGCCGGGCAGGGCTCCGGCCGGCGCCTGACCATCGCGGGGACAACGGAAGTCGCAGAGGGGTGCGTGGAGTTACGAGGGGGCGCTGGGGGCGGGCCGCCGGCGCGTCAGCCCCGGTTCGCGCCGAGCAGTGCCTGGACGGTGCGGGACGGGCTGGGGCGGCCGAGCCGCTCGGCCATCCAGCCACTGGTGGCGACCAGGGCGCGGAGGTCGACGCCGGTCCGGATGCCGAGGCCGTGCAGCATCCACACCAGGTCCTCGGTGGCCAGGTTGCCGGTGGCGCTCTTGGCGTAGGGGCAGCCGCCGAGGCCGCCCGCCGAGGCGTCGACCGTGGTGACGCCGCTGCGCAGTGCGGCGAGCGTGTTGCTGAGCGCCTGGCCGTAGGTGTCGTGGAAGTGCACCGCGAGCCTGCCGACCGGCACGCCGGCCTTGGCGAAGCCGTCCAGCAGTGCCGTGACCTGGCCCGGGGTGGCCACCCCGATGGTGTCGCCGAGGCTCAGCTCGGTGCAGCCCATCTCCAGCAGCCGCACGCCGAAGCCGACCACCTGATCGGCGGGCACGGGGCCCTCCCACGGGTCGCCGAAGCACATCGAGAGGTAGCCGCGCACCCGGACCCCGTCCGCCGTGGCCCGTTCCACCACCGGCCGGAACATCGCCATCGCCTCGTCCGCCGAGCGGTTGAGGTTGCGGCGGGCGAAGGTCTCGGTGGCGCTGGCGAACACCGCGATGTCGGCCGCGTGGTGGGCGAGCGCGCGGTCCAGCCCGCGCTCGTTGGGCACCAGTACCGGCAGGCGCAGCCCGGGGTGACGCTCCGGCAGTCCGGCGAGCCGGGGCACCAACTCCTCGGCGTCGGCGAGCTGGGGTACCCATTTCGGGTGAACGAAGCTGGTCGTCTCGACGGTGCGCAGCCCGGCGGCCGCGAGCCGGGCGATGAACTCGGCCTTGACCTCGACGGGGACGAGTGCGCTCTCGTTCTGCAGTCCGTCGCGCGGTCCGACCTCGTGGATCCGGACCTCCGCGGGCAGGCCCGCGGAGCGGACGGGGTCCGGCAGGCCGAGGTCGAGTGCGTCGGGCTCGTGCGCGGGGGAGGCGGCGGTGCTCATGACCGCACCTCGGCGGCGACCGCGCCGAGCGCCCCGGCGGCCGCCCCGCCGTCGGCCGACCCGTCCGCCGGGCCGTCCTCGGCCGGGGCCACCACGACCAGCAGCTCCTCCATCGCCACGGTGGCCCCGGCGGCGACCCGCAGCTCGCTCACGGTGCCGTCGTGCGGGGCGGCGATCACGTGTTCCATCTTCATGGCCTCCAGGACGAGCAGGGGTTGGCCCCGGCGGACCTGTTCGCCGAGCGTGGTCTTCACGACCGTGACGGTGCCGGGCATCGGGGCGGTGAGGCCGCCGTGATGGGCGGCGCCGACGGCGGTGCTCTCGCCGACGGGGTCGTAGGCGTGCACCGGCCACGCGTCGCCGTCGATCCCGAGCCAGGTGACCGGGCCGCCGAGGGACCCGCCGGGCCGGCCCGGAGCGTCGTCGGTGGTCAGGGCGAAGGTCGTCTGCAGGCCGTCGACGGTGAGGTGCAGGCGGTCGCCGGTCCGCACGGCCCGGGCGCGGTGGGCCGGTCCGGAGCCGAGTCGGATGTCCACCTCGGGAGTGACGCCCGGGGGAATGTCAGCGCCCTCGGCTACGTTGCTCGCAGTGATCGGGCGGATGCGCACCGACACCGGGTCCTGGCCGGGGGCGCGGAGTCGGTGGGTGGTCCAGGCGGCTTCGCCGCCCAGGCGCCACCCGGAGGGAAGAGAGAAGGGGTCGGTCCAGCCGCCGCCGTCGGTGGCGGGGGTGAGGTCCAGCTGCCGCGCCAGTGCGGCCGCGTAGTAGAGGAGGTGGGTGGGTGTCGGAGTTTCGGCGGGCCGGGAGCCGGTGGTGTCCGCGGTCTCCGCCGGGTCGGCGGAGGAGTCGGAGCACGCAGGCGAGTAGGGCGAGGCGAGCAGAGCGGGTTGCTGCTGGGCCGTCTGTTCCACCAGTCCGGTGTCGAGTCGGCCTGCGGTGACCTCGGGGTGTGCGAGCAGTCGCCGCAGGAAGCCGGTGTTGGTGGTCACGCCGAGGATCCGGGTGTCGGCCAACGCGGCACGGAGGCGGCGCAGCGCGGTCGGGCGGTCGGGCCCGTACGCGATGACCTTGGCGAGCATGGGGTCGTAGGCGCTGGTGATGACGGTGCCCGCGGTGACACCGGAGTCCACCCGGATGCCTTCGCCCTGCGGCTCGTCCAGGACCAGGATGCGTCCGCCGGTGGGAAGGAAGTCGCGTTCCGGGTCCTCGGCACAGATACGGGCCTCGATGGCGTGGCCCAGGAAGGAGATGTCCGGCTGGGAGAAGGTGAGGCTTTCGCCCGAGGCGATCCGCACCTGCCACTCGACCAGGTCCAGTCGCCCGGTCTGGGCGGCAGCCGGTCCGGCGGCCGGGGTGGTGACGGCGACGGCGAGTTCGGTGACGGGGTGCTCCACCTGGAGACGGGTGTTCATCTCCATGAAGAAGAAGTCCCGTACCCCCTCGGCGGGAGCGGGGGAGTCCGGGTCGATGCCGGGGACGATGAACTCCACGGTGCCGGCCCCGGTGTAGCCGCAGGACTCCGCGGCGCGGACGGCCGCGGCGCCCATCGCGGCGCGGGTCTCGGCATTGAGCAGAACGGAGGGTGCCTCTTCGATCAGCTTCTGGTGCCGGCGCTGCAGACTGCACTCGCGCTCGCCGAGGTGGACGGTGGTGCCGTAGGCGTCGGCCAGCACTTGCACCTCGATGTGGCGTGGCCGGTCGATCCAGCGCTCCAGCAGGAGCGTGTCATCGCCGAAGGCGGTCCGGGCGACCCGCCGTGCGGCGGCGATCTCGGTCGGCAGGTCGGCGGGGTCCCGCACGAGGCGCATGCCCTTGCCGCCGCCGCCGGCGGACGGCTTGAGCAGCACCGGGTAGCCGATCTCCTCGGCGGCCGCGACGAGTTCCCCGTCGGTGGGCGCGGTCGCCCGGCTGCCCGGGACGACCGGCACGCCGGCGGCGCGGACGGCCTCCTTGGCGTTGATCTTGTCGCCCATCAGCTCGACCGCGGAGGGAGGAGGTCCGATGAAGACCAGGCCGGCGTCGGCGCAGGCGCGGGCGAAGGCGGCGTTCTCGGCGAGGAAGCCGTAGCCGGGGTGGACGGCCTGGGCGCCGGTGCGGCGGGCGGCGGCGAGGATCTGGTCGGTCCGCAGGTAGGTCTCGGCGGCCGAGCTGTCGCTGCGGTCGGCCGGTCCGAGCCGGACGGCGGTGTCGGCCTCGCGGACGTGGGGTGCGTCGGCGTCCGCGTCGCTGAACACGGCGACGGAGCGCACGCCGAGCCGCCGCAGGGTGCGGATCACCCGGACGGCGATCTCGCCGCGGTTGGCGACCAGAACTGTGTCGAACATGGGAGGCGTTCCTCCGGGTCGAGGGGAGCCGTACGAAGGAGGTGGTGGAAGGGGACGGCAGCGCGGGGGCGAGCTGCGCCGGGCGCGGTCACGTCCGGCGCAGGCTGCCGCCGGGCGCGGCCACGCCCGGCGGGGCTACATGCGGAAGACGCCGTACGGGCCCGGCTGCGGGAGCGGGGCGTTGGCGCAGGCGGTGAGCGCCAGCCCGAGGACGGTGCGGGTGTCCATCGGGTCGATCACCCCGTCGTCCCAGAGGCGCGCGGTGGCGTAGTAGGCGTTGCCCTGGCGCTCGTACTGTTCGCGGACCGGGCGCTTGAACTCGTCCTCCGCCTCGGCCGGCCACTCCTCGCCGTGCGCCTCCAGCTGGTCACGGCGGACGGTGGCCAGTACGGATGCCGCCTGCTCGCCGCCCATCACCGAGATCTTGGCGCCCGGCCACATCCAGAGGAAGCGGGGTGAGTAGGCCCGTCCGCACATCGAATAGTTGCCGGCTCCGTACGAGCCGCCGATCACCACGGTCAGCTTCGGGACGCGGGTGCAGGCGACGGCGTTGACCATCTTGGCGCCGTGCTTGGCGATGCCGCCCGCCTCGTACTGCCGGCCGACCATGAACCCGGTGATGTTCTGGAGGAAGAGGAGGGGGATGCCCCGCTGATCGCACAACTCGATGAAGTGGGCGCCCTTGAGCGCGGACTCGGCGAAGAGCACGCCGTTGTTGGCGACGATGCCGACCTGGTGGCCGTGGATCCGGGCGAACCCGGTCACCAGGGTCGCGCCGTACTCGGCCTTGAACTCGGCGAAGCGGCTGCCGTCGACGAGCCGGGCGATCACCTCGCGCACGTCGTACGGCGTGCGCGGGTCGACCGGGACGGCCCCGTACAGGCCGGCCGGGTCGACGGCGGGCGGCTCGGCCGGGGCGAGCGGCCACGGCCGGGGTGCGCGCGGACCGAGCCCGGCGACGATGGTGCGGACGATCGAGAGGGCGTGGGCGTCGTCCTCGGCCAGGTGGTCCGTCACCCCGGAGGTGCGGGAGTGGAGGTCGCCGCCGCCCAGTTCCTCGGCGGTGACCACCTCGCCGGTGGCGGCCTTCACCAGCGGCGGCCCGCCGAGGAAGATCGTGCCCTGGTTGCGGACGATGACGGCCTGGTCGCTCATCGCCGGGACGTACGCGCCGCCCGCCGTGCAGGAGCCGAGCACGGCGGCGATCTGCGGGATCCCGGCGGCCGAGAGCCTGGCCTGGTTGTAGAAGATCCGGCCGAAGTGGTCGCGGTCCGGGAAGACCTCGTCCTGCATCGGGAGGAAGGCGCCGCCGGAGTCCACCAGGTAGATGCAGGGGAGGCGGTTCTCCAGCGCGACCTCCTGGGCGCGCAGGTGCTTCTTGACCGTCATCGGGTAGTACGTGCCGCCCTTGACGGTGGCGTCGTTGGCGACGACGACCACCTCGCGCCCCGCGACCCGGCCGATGCCCGCGATCACGCCGGCTGCCGGTGCGGCCCCGTCGTACATCCCGTCGGCCGCCAGCGGGGCCAGTTCGAGGAAGGGGGAGGCGGGGTCGAGCAGGGTGTCGACGCGATCGCGCGGAAGCAGCTTTCCGCGTGCGGTGTGCCGGGCCCGGGCCTTGGCCCCGCCGCCGAGGGCGGCCGCGCCGAGCTTCTCACGCAGTTCGGCGACCAGCGCACGGTGTGCCTCGGTGTTGGCCCGGAAGGCCTCCGAGCCCGGGTCGACGGCGGTGCCGAGCCGGGGTGCGGGAGCGGCGGCTCCCGGGGCGACGGATCCGACGGCCGTACCGGACGGCGAGCCGCCCGCGCCTGCCGCGGCTCCGCCTGCCGCGCTGCCGTTGACGCCGGTGGGTACACCGGCGGTGGAGATGACCATTCCCAAGAGCTCCCTTGCCCTCGGCACCAGGTGGGCAGCAGGGCCGGATGAGCCCGCGACCCCCACGTTAATGAGCGTTAACTCGTGCGGCCCAGGTTAACGGCCGATAACCCCACTGTCTACGATGGGCAGCATGCCGAACGTCCCAGCCGCCTCCGCGCTCCCACGCCGTGACCAGATCCGCAAGGAGGCTGCCCGGCTGTTCGCCGCGCGTGGCTTCCTGGGCGTGGGGGTCGACGAGATCGGCAAGGCGGTCGGCATCAGCGGGCCGGGGCTCTACCGGCACTTCGCCGGCAAGGACGCGATGCTCGCCGACCTGCTGATCGGCATCAGCGAGCGTCTCCTGGAGGAGGGCCGCCGCCGGGCGGGCGGGGGCGACGGCGCGGCCGCCGCGCTCGATGCGCTGATCAGCGGGCACGTCGACTTCGCGCTCGACGACCGGGACCTCATCACCCTGCACGACCGTGAGCTGCTGAACCTCAAGGAGGAGGACCGCCGGACCGTCCGCCGACTCCAGCGCGGCTACGTCGAGCTGTGGGTGGAGGTCGTCCGGCAGGCCTACCCGCCGTTGGCCGGACCGGACGCCGAGCCGGTCGCGCGGGCCGCCGTGCACGCCGTCTTCGGTCTGATCAACTCGACCCCGCACAGCGCCGGCCCCAACCCCGCCCAGGGCGACCGGGCCGCTCTGCAGCGCGACGGCATGGCCGCCCTGCTCCACACCCTGGCGCACGGCGCCTTCTCCGCGGCGGCCGACGCCGCGGCGCGCGGCTGAACAGGCCGGCGCCCCCGGCCTGGCCCGCCCGTTCATGCCCCGGCGCCCCCTGCCCCGGCGCCCCTGCTCCTACTCCGGCGCTCCTGCCCCAGCCCCCCGGTCGCCGGGCATCCGCTGCGCTGCCTCGTGGTGCGCTGCGGCATGCGGCCTAGGTCCAAAGGAGGGCGGCCCGCTGCGCCGGTGGAGGGTGGGCGTTCGGCGCGCCATCGTCCACCCTGGTAGCAGGGGCGCGGGCCGACGGCCGGCCGGGAATCACCGCAGGCTGCGGGCTGTTGGCCCCTCAGCCGGGCCGGACACCCGGCGTGCTCTGGCCGGATAAACCATGGCGGCCACTCGACGGAATGGTTAGCATCCCTAAATATGCCTGAGACTCACGGATCTACGGTGGAGCTTTCCCCGAGCGGCCCTCGAACCGGTACCCGGGGTGCGCCGAACGGTGCCGACGGCACGCGGAGCAGCGACAGCGAGCAGAGCGCCGGCGGCAACCAGAGCGCCGGCGGCAGCCCGAGTGGGGCCGAGGCCCCCGACGGCAGCGGTCAGGGCTGGCTGCGGCGGCTGGTCGGCTACTGCTGGCGCTCGCGCCGCAGCCTTCTGCTGGCCTTCGGGGCGTCGCTCGTCGGCATGGCCGTCACCGCGCTGGTCCCGCTGGTCACCAAGCTGATCATCGACGACGTCATCACCCAGCGCACCCGTTCGCTGGCCCCGTGGGCCGTGGCGCTGCTGGCGGCGGCCGCCCTGGTGTTCGCCTGTACCCAGGTGCGCCGCTACTACGGTGGTCAGCTCGCCCTCGACGTCCAGCACCACATGCGCAGCGACCTCTTCCGCTCGCTCGGGCGGCTCGACGGGCACCGGCAGGACCGGCTGGACACCGGCCAGGTGGTCGGCCGTGCCACCTCCGACCTCCAGTTGATCAACGGCCTGCTCTCGATGCTGCCGATGATGACCGGCTACCTGCTGATGTTCGTGATGTCGCTGGCCGTGATGCTCTGGCTCTCGCCGCCGCTCACACTGGTCGCGCTGGTCATGGGGCCGGCCCTCTGGTGGGTCTCGGTCCTGAGCCGCAAGCGGCTGTTCCCGTCCACCTGGGCGGCGCAGCAGGAGGCGGCGGCCGTCGCGGGCGTGGTCGACGAGGCGATCGGCGGCGTCCGGGTGGTCAAGGGCTTCGGCCAGGAGGCCCAGGAGCTGGGCAAGCTGGAGGCGGCCTCGCGCAACCTCTTCGCGGCCCGGCTGCGCTCAATCCGGCTCAACAGCCGCTACAACCCGGCGATGCAGGCGATCCCGGCGCTGGCCCAGGTCGCGGTGCTGGCGTTCGGCGGCTGGCTGGCGGTCGACGGCCAGGTCTCGCTCGGCACCTTCGTCGCCTTCTCCACCTACGTGGCGCAGATGACCGGTCCGGTCCGGATGCTGACCATGGTCATCACGGTGGGTCAGCAGGCCCGCGCGGGCGTGGAGCGGGTGCTCCAGCTGATCGACGAGCGCCCGCTGGTGCAGGAGCGCCCGGACGCGGCCGCCCTCGACCTCACCGCCGCCCACCTCTCCGCCGGGCACGCGGCCTCGGCGGCCGGCACCGTTTCCCCCGCCGCCGAGATCACGACGGCCACCCCGGCCATCGCGGCCGCCGGGACCGCGACGGCCGCCGGGACCGCGACGGCCCCCGAGCGCACGGCGGCCCCCGAGACCGCGACGGCCACAGGTACCGCCGAAACCGCCGCGCACGGCGAACCGCAGCGCACCGTCGGCCCGCGCACGCCGGACACGGCGCTGGAGTTCGACCAGGTCGAGTTCCGCTACGACCCCGAGCACCCGGCACCCGTCCTGCACGGCCTCAGCCTGAAGCTGGCCCCCGGCGAGACGCTGGCCCTGGTCGGCGCCTCCGGCTCGGGCAAGTCGACGGTGGCCCAGCTGGTGCCCCGCTTCTACGACCCGGCGGCCGGAGCGGTCCGCCTCTACGGCCACGACCTGCGCGATCTCACCCTCGACTCGGTCCGGGCAGCCGTCGGCATCGTCCCCGAGGAGAGCTTCCTCTTCTCCGAGACGGTCCGCACCAACATCGCGTACGGGCGGCCCGAGGCCACCGACGAGCAGGTCGTGGCGGCGGCCCGCGCGGCGCAGGCGGACGAGTTCGTCCGGGAGCTGCCCAACGGCTACGAGACCAAGGTCGGCGAGCAGGGCCTCACGCTCTCCGGCGGCCAGCGCCAGCGCATCGCCCTGGCCCGGGCCATCCTCACCGACCCGAGCATCCTGCTGCTGGACGACGCCACCTCGGCGGTCGACCCGCAGATCGAGGCGGAGATCCACGATGCCCTCCGCTCGGTCATGACCGGCCGTACCACCCTGCTGATCGCCCACCGCCGCTCCACCCTCCAACTGGCCGACCGGATCGCCGTGCTGGACCACGGCCGGCTGCTGGACATCGGAACGCACGAGGAACTCGACGTCCGATGTCCCCAGTACCGGGTCCTGATCTCCGACCCCGAGGCCGCCGGAAGGACCAAGCCCCCGGCCACCCTCGAATCACCGGCCCAGGCGCTCACCGGACCGCTCGCCGAGTACCCCCCGGCCGAGGGCACCACTCCCGAGCGCACCACCACCGAGCCCGCCGACTCGCAGCCCACCGACCCCACCGAGCTCACCGGCCCCACCAAGCTCACCAAGCTCACCACGCTCACTGACCCCACCGGGCCAAGCGAGCCCACCGCGGACACCGCGGACACCGCGGACACCGCGGACACCCCCGCGGCGCAGCCCCTCCCCGAGCTGCCGACCCCGGCCCTGGCCAAGGCGGCCCGCGCCGCCGACCCGGACCTCCTGGCCCAGGTCGCCGCCCTCCCGCCGGCCACCGACAACCCGGCGATCTCCCGGGCCGAGGCCGAGGCAGGCGACTCCGACTTCTCCCTCCGCCGCCTGCTGCGCCCGTTCCGCGGCCCGCTCGCCCTCGCCCTTCTGCTGGTCGCCCTGGACGCGGGCGCCGGCCTGGTGCTGCCGATCCTGATCCGGCACGGCATCGACGACGGCGTGAGCAAGGCCCTGATGTCGGGCGTCGCCGTCGCCGCCCTGACCGCGCTGGCGATCGTCCTGTTGGACTGGCTGGTGCAGGGCGCCGAGAACCGGGTCAGCGGCCGCACCGGCGAGCGCGTGCTCTACACGCTCCGCCTCAAGATCTTCGCCCACCTCAACCGGCTCGGCCTGGACTACTACGAGCGCGAGCTGTCCGGCCGGATCATGACCCGGATGACCACCGACCTGGACTCGCTGACGTCCTTCCTGCAGACCGGCGTGGTCACGGCCGTGGTCAGCCTGCTCACCTTCCTCGGCATCTTCGCCGTCCTGCTGGTCATCGACGCCGGCCTGGCCCTCGTGGTCTTCGCCGTGCTGCCGCTGCTGGTGGTCGCGACACTGGTCTTCCGCAAGAAGTCCAAGACGCAGTACGAGATCTCCCGCGACCTGATCAGCACGGTCAACGCCGATCTCCAGGAGAACGTCGCCGGCATGCGGATCGTCCAGGCCTTCCGCCGGCTGGACGCCAACACCGACCGTTTCGTCGCCCGGGGCATCGCCTACCGCGAGGCCCGGGTCCGGGCGCAGCTCTACATCTCGCTGTACTTCCCGTTCGTGCAGTTCCTCTCCAGCGTCGCCGCCGCGCTGGTGCTGATCGTGGGCGCCTCGCGCGTCGAGGCCGGGACGCTCACCGTCGGTGCGCTGGTCGCCTACCTGCTCTACATCGACCTGTTCTTCGCGCCGGTCAACCAGCTCTCGCAGGTCTTCGACGGTTACCAGCAGGCCGCGGTGGGTCTGGGCCGGATCCGCGAGCTGCTGCGCACGCCGACCACCACCGCCGAGGCGGCCGATCCGGTGCCGGTGCAGAAGCGGCTCCGCGGCGACATCGACTTCGAGGACGTCAGCTTCGCCTACAACGGCGGCGCCGACGGGGCCCCGTCCGTGCTCACCGGCGTCAGCCTGCACATTCCCGCCGGCCAGACGGTGGCGCTGGTCGGCGAGACGGGGGCGGGCAAGTCGACCCTGGTCAAGCTGGTCGCCCGGTTCTACGACGCGACCGCCGGCACCGTCCGGGTGGACGGCGTCGACCTGACCCGGTACGACCTGGCGCGGTACCGCCACCGGCTCGGCGTGGTGCCGCAGGAGGCGTACCTGTTCGCGGGCACGGTGCGCGAGGCGATCGCGTACGGCCGGCCCTCGGCCTCGGCGGCCGAGGTGGAGGCGGCAGCCCGGGCGGTGGGCGCGCACGAGATGATCGTCCGCCTGTCGGGCGGCTACGACCACGAGGTCACCGGGCGGGGGCGGAACCTCTCCGCCGGGCAGCGCCAGCTGATCGCGCTGGCCAGGGCCGAACTGGTCGATCCGGACATCCTGCTCCTGGACGAGGCCACCGCCGCGCTCGACCTCGCCACCGAG
This sequence comes from Kitasatospora sp. NPDC022785, assembly GCF_055561295.1. Classification (NCBI taxonomy): domain Bacteria; kingdom Bacillati; phylum Actinomycetota; class Actinomycetes; order Kitasatosporales; family Streptomycetaceae; genus Kitasatospora; species Kitasatospora sp. NPDC022785. The sequence goes on from NZ_JBVHHB010000032.1 coordinate 99,475, forward strand.
GCAGCCGTCAACCACGCCTCGGACCGGCTCAGCGGGGGCCGCACCACGCTGGTCATCGCCCACCGCCTCACCACCGCCGAACGCGCCGACCGTGTCGTGGTCCTGGACCACGGCAAGGTGGTCGAGGACGGCACGCACGCCGAACTCGTCGCACAGGGCGGCGTTTACGCGCGGCTCTGGCAGGCGTTCATCGCCGACGGCCACCCGGCACCGGAACCAGTGGCCCAGCCACTGCACGGCCGCTGAGGCTGCACGGGTGTGGAGGCTACGCGCGCCGGGGCTGCGTGCGCTGGGGCTGCGTGCGCTGGGGCTGAACAGGCGTTCAGGCTGCCCGCGCACTGGGGCTGCCGAACGGGTCAGGCCGCGAGCAGGGAGGAGAGCAGCCCGGAGGCGTCGATCCCGCGCGGCAGGTCGCTGACCTGTCCGTCGCCCACCTCGACCACCCGCCAGCCGGAGCCGTCGGCCCGGCTGGCGAGGTCGGTGGTGACGAAGCGGCAGCCGAGGGCCCGGACCAGCGGCCGGACCGCGGTGAGATCGGGTTCGGCGGTCTGCCCGGGCGCGTCCGGGTGAGGTCCGACCAGTACGGGCTCACCGTCCAGCCACCACACCCGGGCTTCCACCGGCCGTTCCCCGGTCCCGCCGCGGCCCGGCGCATCCGAGGACCCGCCCGACGACCTACCCGAACGCCCCGCCCCTGTTCCGTCGCCCGGCCCCGCCCCTGCCCCCGGTCCGTCGCCCGGCTCCGCCCCTGCCCCCGGTCCGTCGCCCGGCTCCGCCACCGCTCCGGTGCCGCCCCCGTCCCCGGCCCGCGCGAACTCCTCGTAGCGGCGCAGCACCACACCGCCCGCCAGGTACTCGCCCTGCAGCTCGACGAAGCGCGCCACCACCCGCCCGACGGCGGCCAGGTCGGAGAGCTCGGGGAGGTAACAGGCCTCGTGCCACTCGTGCTTGCGGGACTTCACGTAGTCCTTGACGATCGCAGGCCCGCGCCCGCCCAGCCGGGCGACGGCGGCCGCCAGCTGCTCGGGACCGGGCCGGCCCGCCGCCGGCGCCAGTGGGATCCAGGTGCTCGGCGGTGTCGCACCCTCGAACACGCCGTACCAGCCGGGCAGTTCGTGCGCCGAGGCGTACCCGGGAGCGCTGGTCAGCAGGTTGGCGCCGCGGTCGGCCAGGGCGCGGGCGAAGGAGGCGTAATCGGCGGAGGGGATCATCCAACCCCGGTACCAGAGCGGGCCGGCGTCCCTCGGCACCCGGCGGATCGCCTCCGCGACGTCGCCGGCGAGCAGCGCGTCGTGGTCGACGAGGTGCTGCTCACCGCCCAACTCCCGCAGCGTCCGGGCCTCCCAGGCGAAGTGCGGGTCGGGCCGGCGCGGGTTGAGCGGGTCGGCCGGGAAGAGGATCGCTGGTGCGGGCATGGGCGTCAGAGTACGGCCACCGGACGTTCGCGTCGCCGCCAACACCCCTTCGCCCCGTGGTCGGTGCGGCACCGATGACCCCCGACTCCACGCCGGCAGGCCGCACTCAGCGCTCGCCTCCAAGGCCGCCCTCGATCCGCTCGACGCCCCGGCACCGGCCCTGCGAGAGTGATCCGATGCGAAATCTGCTGCGTCGTGCGAGGCGGACCCCCAGGCAAGCGGCCCGGACGGTGGTGCTGGACGGGAGTGGTTCCGTCTTCCTGCTCCGCTCGGACAACAGCGAGGTGGGTGTGCACTGGACGATGCCCGGCGGCGGCATCGAGGCAGGTGAGACACCGTGGGCCGGCGCCCGTCGCGAGCTCTGGGAGGAGACCGGCTGGACGGACCTCGAACCCGGGCCGCTGCTCTGCACCTGGGAGCACGACTTCACCTGGCACGGCACGCCCGTCCGCCAGCACGAGCACATCTACCTCACCAGCGGGCCGCACCGGGGCCCGGTCGGCGACGTCAGCGCGGTGCACGCCGTCGACCGGATCCTCGACTGGCGCTGGTGGACCCAGGCCGAGCTGGCCGACGAGGACGCCGACGCCCTCTGGCCGCCCAGACTCCCGGAGTTGCTGGCCGATGTCCGGGACGGCTGGCTAACCGACCGACGCGAACCGGTGCCCGTCCACCTCGGCTACATCCCGAACGCCCCGACCCCGGCCGCCTGACCGCCGAAACCGCACCGCACGGGCCCCGCACCCACGGGCGGACCCCGCACCACGGCCAGGCCATAGGGCGCCGAAGGCGCACCAGGGCAGAACCCGCCGAACACCGGACCCTTCGGTACGTCGGACCCGCGGTGCGTTCACGCCGGCCCGGTGGACGGCCGGCCCGGATCCTGGAGCGGCGGCCGCCCGCCGCGCCGGCCCGGCCGGGCAGCCTGGCCGGATTGCCAGCCGTGGAGGTCCAGCTCCCGGTCGTGCAACGCACCCGGGTTGATCAGCACCGACAGCTGCGCCCCGGCCAGCTGGTCGAAGGCGAGGCCGGTGGTCTCCAACAGGTGCTCGGTCGGCACCGAGACGGCGATGGCGGGCCGCCACGCGGGCAGCACCACCAGGACGGTGCCGCGGCCGATCCGTACCAGCTCGGCCGTCACCCGGACCGGCTGCCGTTCCTCGGGGCGGCCGGCGACCTCGGGGAGGTTCGGACTGCCGCCGATCAGGATGCCGAGCGGCGTCTCGGCCGCCGCGGTCACGACCCCCACCGCGGCCGTGGTTCCGACCGAAGCCGTGGTTCCGACCGCGGCCACGGCGCGGCCGGCGGGCGCGGCTCCGATCACGGGTGCGGCCGGGGCGGGCTCGACCACCGGGACGGCCGCAGACACCGCCGGAGCCGCCGCCCCACGCTTCTCCGCGACCGCGACCGCGACCGCGACCGCGGCCGCGACCTCGCCGGCCGACGCCACCTCGGGGTGCATCCGGCGCAGCCGCCGCGAGGGTGAGGGCCGCCTGGCCAGGGCGGTCCGCGAGTCCTCCTGCACGGCCCTCAGAACGGGCACGTCCTGGTCCGCCGTCGCCGGCACCGGTGGCTGGAGCCGTATGAGGCCCCCGTCGGAGGCCTGGGCAGACCCCTCCGCGCCGTCGCCGGCTCGCGGCCGGGGAACGGCGTCGGCCCGAGCACCGCCGGCCGCCACGGGCTCCGACGCCGCCACCGCGATCGAGCAGACGGCAGCGGGCGGGGCGGACAGGGCAGCGGCCGAGGCGGACAGGTCAGCGGAGAGTCGGCGGGCGCCGGACACGCCGCCCACGGGAAGGCCGGGGGAGGGCAGGCCGGCTGACGGCGGGTCGGAAGCGGTCGAGGTCTGGTCGAGCGTGGTCATCGGCACGAGCCCTTCGGGGTACGGTCCCGACGATCCTCCCGCACCCCGTGATCAGCTCCAAGCCGCTTTCCGCCGGGTGTGGGCGACGACACCCGGCCACCCTTCCCCGAGGCGGTCGCAGCCGCGGCCCGCCGCCACCCGCCGCCTCACCACCGCTCCGCCGTCCGCCTCAGGCACCCGGCACGACGAAGCCCTTCAGGTCGGCCAGGACGGCGTTGGCGGCGGTGACGCCGAGTCCGAGGAACCAGGTCTCGTCCGAAACCGGCCGGGCCTGACCGGACTTGACCGCGCCGAGGGTCTTCCAGAGCGGCCCGCCGAGCACGGCGTCCTGGTTGGTGGAGCTGGGCGTGCCGTAGACGCCGTAGAAGACCCAGTCGGCGTCGGCCTTGTCGATCTGCTCCGGACTGATCTCGACGGCCAGCTCCTTGACCTGCTCGATCCTGGGCTGCGGAAGCGGCACGTCGGCGAGGATGGTTCCGATGAAGGACAGCTCCGCGTACAGCCGGGTCTTGCCGGGCATGAACCGCAGTGGCGTGATCGTGGGCCGCTTGTCGCCCGTCTTGGCGCCGATCGCCGCGGCCGCCGCCTGGTAGGCGTCGAGCTGCGCCCTGGCCTCCGGCTCCAGGCCGAACGGGGCGGCGTTCAGCTGGAAGTTCTGCTTCCAGGGGTAGCCGGGACGCAGCGAGAAGACGGTCGGCGCGATCTTGGAGAGCTGTGCGTACTGGTCCTGGGCGCGCAGCTGGCTGCCGAGGATCAGGTCGGGCTTGAGCGCGGCGATGGCCTCCAGGTTGAGGCTGTTGATGGTGCCGACGTTGGCCGGGTTGCCGGCCTTGTCCTTGAGGTAGGACGGCATGTTCTTCGAGCCGTCGGTGTAGACGACGCCGACCGGCTGGAGGCCGAGGGAGACGACGTTGTCGAGCTCGCCGGTGTCCAGCACCACGACCCGGACCGGCTTGGCGGGGATGAGGGTTTCGCCCATGGCGTGCTTGATGGTGCGCGGGTAGACGCCGGGGGCAGCGTCTGTCCCGAAGCCCTTCATCTGCTCGATCACGGTGGCGTAGTCGTCGCCGCCCTGCTTGACCGACTTCTGGTCGGGTGACGAGCCGCCCGAGGCGCCGGAGGAGGTCTTCGTGGAGCTGGCGGCGGTCCCGCCGGACCCGCCCGAGCTGCCGCAGCCGGAGAGGAGTCCGCCCAGGCCGAGGGCGGCGCCGCCGGCGAGCCCGGCGGTGAGGAGCCTGCGGCGGGAGGGGGTGCGGCTGACGACGGTCCGGTCGGCGGGGTGGGGGGTCACACGACGCTCCTTCTCGATCGATGTTAGGTGAGGCAAACCTATCCAAACCCCCGGGAGGACCGATCGAGAGGCTGTCCAGGCGAGGGTCAAAACGTCTCAAGTCGTGACACAAGGGAGAAATCAACTCGCCATGAGCCCTTCGAAATCAAGGTACATGAGTTAACGCGCCATTAATCCATCGACCTTCCTCCTCTATCGGCAAATGAATCGAAGCAAGTGGTTCAGATCACCAAGGGTTGGCCTACACAACCTTCGGTGCACCCACCTAGGGTGCGCTGGTGTTTGATCAGCAGCTCTCAGAGCACGGAAGCAGCGGCTGGGCAATGGCGCCCGCCGCTCCGCAGGGTGCCCCGGTCAGTGGCGCCAGTGGTGGAGCCCCTGACCCGGGGGCGACGGGGGCAGCGGGGGACAAGGGCCTACGGGGCAACTCGGTCGGCCTTCTGAGCAGCGTGGTCCTGGGCGTCTCCACGGTCGCCCCGGTCTACTGCCTGACCGCGACGCTGGGCCCGACCGTCACCGCCGTCGGCGTCCAGATGCCCGCGGTCTTCCTGGCCGGCTTCCTGCCGATGCTGCTGGTCGCGTTCGCCTACAAGGAGCTGAACAAGGACTTCCCGGACTGCGGCACGTCCTTCACGTGGACGGTCAAGGCGTTCGGCCCCCGGGCCGGCTGGATGGCGGGCTGGGGCCTGACGGTCGCCACGATCATCGTGCTCTCCAACCTGGCCGGGGTGGCGACCGACTTCCTCTACCTGATGCTCGGCGAGATGACCGGCAGCAGCGGGATCGCCGGGCTGAACGACAACCAGGCCGTCCACCTCCTCACCGTGGTCGTGCTGATCGCCGCCGCCACCGCGATGAGTTATCGGGGCATGACGGCCACCAAGTGGTTCCAGTACAGCCTGGTCGGCCTCCAGCTGGCGGTGCTGCTGCTCTTCGCGGCCATCGCCATCGGCAAGGCCGCCGCCGGCGACCTGCCCGACTCGATCGGCTTCTCCGCCTCCTGGCTCGACCCGCTCCAGGTGACCTCGTTCAGCGCGTTCACCGCGGGCCTGTCGCTCTCGATCTTCATGTACTGGGGCTGGGACACCTGCCTCACGATGAACGAGGAGACCCTCGGCAGCGCCAAGACCCCGGGCCGGGCCGCGATGATCTCCATGGTCACCCTGGTCGGCTCGTACCTGCTGGTCGCGATCGCCTCCCAGATGTTCGCCGGCGTCGGCGCCGCCGGCAACGGGCTCGGCAACCCGGCCACCGCCGACAACGTCTTCGCCGCGCTGGCGCGCCCGGTACTCGGCTCGCCGTGGAGCGTCCTGCTCTTCCTGGCCGTCGTCGCCAGCGCCGCCGCCAGCCTGCAGACCACCTTCATCCCGGTCGCCCGCACCCTGCTCGCGATGAGCTCCTACCGGGCCGTCCCGCCGCGCTTCGGCTCCGTCCACCCGCGCTTCCGCACCCCCGGCTACGCCACCGTGGCCGCCGGCGCCGCCACCGCCGTCTTCTATGTCGGCATGAGTCTGATCAGCGAGAACGTCGTCCAGGACACCATCCTGGCGCTCGGCCTGATGATCTGCTTCTACTACGCGCTCACCGCCTTCGCCTGTGTCTGGTACTTCCGCCGCTCGCTCCTGGGCAGCCCGCGCGACCTCGTCCTGCGGGGCGTCGCCCCGCTCCTCGGCGGCGTGCTGCTCAGCGCCGTCTTCCTGCAGACCCTCACCGACGCCTGGGACCCGGAGTACGGCAGCGGCGCCGTCTTCGGCATCGGCTCGGTCTTCGTCATCGGCGTCGGAATCCTGCTGCTCGGCGGCGTCCTGATGACCTGGTACGGCGCGTTCCGGCCGGAGTTCTTCCGCGGCGAGACGCTCCGCAAGGACACGCCCGCCCTCGTCGTGGAGGACTGACGGGTATCCTCGGCACATGAAGTGCTTCGCAGGTCTCACCTGGTGGCCGTCCTAGGACGGCCACCAGCCACGCCTGAACAGGGCCGTCCGGATGGACGGCCCTGTTGCGTTTCCCCACGGGACGGGCCCGAGCCCCGGACGGCCGCCACCATCGCCGTACCGAGGAGAAACCCCCATGACCGCTCTCGTCTCCGCTGCCGCCGGTCTCACCGTGGCTGCCGCCGTCGATCCGACCGCCGCTCCCGCGGACGATCCGACCGCCGCTCCCGCCGCCGACCTGGACGAGCGCATCCGCCGGGACCCGGGCGCCCACCGCGTCCTCACCGGCGACCGCCCCACCGGCCCGCTCCACCTCGGCCACTACTTCGGCACCCTGCAGAACCGGGTCCGCCTCCAGCGCCTCGGCGTCGAGATGTTCGTCGTCGTCGCCGATTACCAGGTCATCACCGACCGCGACCTCGCCGACCGACTCGCCGAGCACACCGAGAACGTCGTCCTCGACAACCTCGCCGCCGGCCTCGACCCCGAGCGGGCGACGATCTTCATCCACAGCGCCGTGCCCGCCCTCAACCAGCTGCTGCTGCCCTTCCTCAGCCTGGTCAGCGTCGCCGAGCTGAGCCGCAACCCCACCGTCAAGGACGAGATCGCCCACTCGGGCCAGGCCGCCGTGAACGGTCTGATGTTCACCTACCCCGTCCACCAGGCCGCCGACATCCTCTTCTGCAAGGCAGACGTCGTCCCCGTCGGCCAGGACCAGCTGCCCCACCTCGAAGTCGCCCGCACCGTCGCCCGCCGTTTCGACGAGCGCTACCCGCACCCGGACGGCTCCGGCGTCTTCCCCCGCCCCGAGGCACTGCTCTCCGCCGCCCCGCTGCTGCTCGGCACCGACGGCGGCAAGATGAGCAAGAGCCGCGGCAACGCCGTCTCGCTCTGCGCCGACGAGGACGCCACCGCCCAGCTGATCAAGGGCGCCAAGACCGACACCGAGCGCCGGATCACCTACGATCCGGCCGCCCGCCCCGAGGTCTCCAGCCTCGTCCTGCTCGCCGCGCTCTGCCAGGACCGCGCGCCGGAAGCGGTCGCCGAGGAGATCGGTAACGGCGGCGGCGCCGCGCTCAAGCGCACGGTGACCGAGGCCGTCAACGAACACCTCCGCCCGCTCCGCGCCCGCCGCGCCGAACTCGCCACCGACCGCGGCTACGTCCGGCAGGTGCTGCGGGCGGGTGCCGAACGGGCCAACGCCGTCGCTGAGGCCACCCTTGCCGAGGTCAGGACAGTGATGGGGTCGATCTGAAGCCTGCGGGGCATATCTTGTCTGGTCGGCGCCGCACGGACGTCGCCGACCGGACACGAATCACCTCTTCCCGTAAGGAACCTGGCAATGGATCAGCGCACTCCCGCGCCCGCCCGAGGCCTGACCCGTCCGCCCCGCCTCCTCCCCGGAGACCGCATCGCCGTGGTCGCCCCCAGCAGCCCCATCGACCCCGAGCGGCTCACCGCCGGGTCCGCGATCCTGCGCTCCTGGGGACTGGAGGTCACGGTCGGCGACCACGTCCTCGACACCCACCCCACCCTCGGCCACCTCGCCGGCACCGACGCCGACCGGGCCGCCGACCTCCAGTCCGCCTGGCTCGACCCCGCCGTCGGCGCCGTCATCTGCGCCCGCGGCGGCTACGGCGTGCACCGCATGGTCGACCTGCTCGACTGGGACGCCATGCGCGCCGTACCGCCCAAGGTGCTGATCGGTTTCAGCGACGTCAGCTCGCTGCACGAGGCCTTCGCCCAGCGGCTCGGCATCGCCACGCTGTACGGGCCGATGAGCGCGGGCGCCTCCTTCATCGAGGACGGCCCGACCGCCGAACACCTGCGCCGCACCCTCTTCGACCCCGAGGCCACCACGGTCCTCACCTCGGCCACCGCCGAGACCCTCGTCCCTGGCCGCGCCCGCGGCATCACGGCGGGCGGCTGCGTCCACGTCATCACCGCCGAGCGCGGCACACCGTCCGCCCGGCCCTCCTACGCCGGCACCGTCCTCGTCCTGGAGGACGTCAACGAGCACCCGTACCAGCTCGACCGCCTCATCACCCAGCTCCTGCGCTCCGGCGCGCTCGACGGCGTCGCCGGCGTCGCCCTCGGCTCCTGGGAGGGCTGCGGCCGGCCCGAGCGGGTCAGGGAGGTCATGCTCGACCGGCTCGGCCCGCTCGGCATACCCGTGATCTGGGAGCTGGGTTTCGGCCACAGCCCCTCGACCCTGACCGTCCCGCTCGGCGTCCCCGCCCTCCTCGACGCCGACGCCGGCACGCTCACCCTGGAGACCCCGGCCCTCGCCCCGCGGGGGTGACGGCACGAGGGACCGGTCAGGAGGGCGCTCCTTCTCAGTAGGGTGCGCCCATGAACGAGGACACCCTCACCGACCCCGATCTCGCGGCGCTCGCCCTCGGTCTCCTCCGGGGCCCCGGCAGCAACGCCCGCACCATCCTCGGACTTGCCGGCCCGCCCGGGGCCGGCAAGTCCACCCTCGCCCGGCACCTGGTGGCCGAGGTCGAACGCCGTGAAGGCCCCGGCAGCGCCGCCTACCTCCCGCTCGACGGCTTCCACCTCTCCGCCGCCCAGCTCGACCGCGTGGGCCTGAGCCACCGCAAGGGCGCACCCGCCACCTTCGACGCCCACGGCTACGTCGCCCTGCTGCGCCGGGTCGCGTCGGACCGTTTCCAGGACATCTACGTCCCCGACTTCGACCGCGAGCTCGACGAACCCGTCGCCGCCAGTCACGTCGTCCCCCCGCACGCCCGGCTCGTCATCACCGAGGGCAACTACCTCGCCGCCGCCGAACACCCCTGGCCGGACGCCCGCCGCCTGCTGCGCGAGCTCTGGTACGTGGACGCCGACGACGCCGTGCGCGAGGAGCGCCTGATCCGCCGCCACCGCGCCGGCGGCCGCGACGAGGCCACGGCCCGGCACTGGGTCACCACCAACGATCACCCCAACGGCGAGTACGTGAAGGCCGGCCGCTCGCTCTGCACCCGGATCATCCGGGCCACCGGTTTGCCTCCCGTCCCAGACGGGCGTAGTGTTCTCTAGTCGCTCGGCAGGGAGCACCGGACACGCATCGGCGCGGACGGTCCCGGGGCGGCCAATCCCTAGAAACATCACTTCCCGGTTCGGGCTGGGTTGCGCCTTGTCTTTTTGACGGTGTGGCTCGGGTCTTATTCGGTGTGCCCGTTTATATGGATTGCGGCCGGATTCGCCTTTCGAGGCGGGGATGGGCTAGAGTTTGGAACGTCGGACGGGGCGTCAAGCCGCAGAAGACAGCAGCGAGTTGGATGAATGAAGCGCCGGAAACGGAGCGGAAAGCGTCTGGTAAGCTGGAAAC
>NZ_JBVHHB010000033.1:0-106521 GCF_055561295.1 Kitasatospora sp. NPDC022785
CGGCGAAGAAGAAGCCGGTCGCGTCGCTGGACCTGGACGACCTGGGGATCGAGGCCGGCGAGGTCGGTCTGGCGGGGTCGTGGACGGCGGTCGAGTCGGTGGCGGCGCGTCCGGCGCGGACCGCGGGCACGGTCGTCAAGGACGAGGGCGAGGGCGGCAAGCAGCTCGCCGCCTTCCTCGCCGACCAGAAGTTCATCTAATCCCACGCGTTCGCGTTTCCAACGATCGATCAGGAGCAACGAATCATGGCTGAGATCCTGGTTCTCGTGGACCACGCCGACGGTGTGGTCCGCAAGCCGGCCCTGGAACTGCTGACCCTGGCCCGCCGGATCGGCGAGCCGTCGGCCGTCGTCCTGGGTGCCGGTGCCGCCGCCGCCGACATCGCCGCCAAGGTCGGCGAGTTCGGTGCGGCCAAGGTGTACGTCGCCGACGGCGCCGAGTTCGCCGACCAGCTGGTCGTCCCCAAGGTCGACGCGCTGGCCCAGATCGCCAAGGCCACCGAGGCCGCCGCGGTGCTGGTCACCTCCTCCGGTGAGGGCAAGGAGGTCGCCGCCCGCGTCGCGCTGCGCCTCGACTCCGGCATCATCACCGACGCCGTCGACCTGGAGGCCGGCGCGGACGGCCCGGTCGCCACCCAGTCGGTGTTCGCCGCGTCCTTCCAGGTGAAGTCCAGGGTGTCGCACGGCGCCCCGGTCATCACCGTCAAGCCGAACGCCGTCGCCCCCGAGGCCGCTCCGGCCGCCGGCGCCGTCGAGAACGTCACCGTCGCCTTCACCGGCAACGCCGCCAAGGTCACCTCGCGCACCCCGCGGGTCTCCACCGGCCGCCCCGAGCTGACCGAGGCCGCCATCGTGGTCTCCGGCGGCCGCGGCGTCGGTGCCGCCGAGGGCTTCGGCGTGGTCGAGGAGCTCGCGGACGCGCTCGGCGCGGCCGTCGGCGCCTCGCGCGCCGCCGTCGACGCCGGCTGGTACCCGCACAGCAACCAGGTCGGCCAGACCGGCAAGCAGGTCTCCCCGCAGCTCTACATCGCGGCCGGCATCTCCGGCGCGATCCAGCACCGGGCCGGCATGCAGACCTCGAAGACCATCGTGGCCGTCAACAAGGACGCCGAGGCCCCGATCTTCGAGCTGGTCGACTACGGCGTGGTGGGCGACCTCTTCGAGGTGCTGCCGCAGCTCACCGGCGAGGTGAAGGCCCGCAAGGGCTGATCCGCCGCGTGCGTCACAACCGCAGGGCGCGTCCGGGACCTCCCGGGCGCGCCCTGCGGTCTTGCCGGGGTCTGCCGCCCGGCCCGTAGAGTCGGCCCCACGACCGGCCACGACACGACCGGCCATGACACGGCCGGCGGGGACGGGGCCGGCCACGACAGGGCCGGCAAGGACAGGGCCGCACACCGTGAGCAAGGGCGAGGGCAGAGGCATGACACTCCTGACGGCACTTCAGGGCGACTTCGGCGATTCCGGTGACGCGCTGCGGATCGACGGCCGCGAGCTCTCCCGCGAGGAGCTGCTCGGCGCGGCGACCGCGGTGGCCGACCGGGTGACGGGCGCCCCCGCCCTGGCGGTGCTGGCCCGGCCCACCGCCGAGACCGTCGCGGCCGTGGTCGGCGGGCTGCTGGCCGGCGTGCCCGTGGTACCGCTGCCGCCCGACTCCGGCCCCAAGGAGCGCGCGCACATCCTGCGCGACTCGGGTGCGGCCCTGCTCGCGCACGCGGCCGCGGACACGGTGCCGCAGGACGCCGGGGTGGCGGCGCTGCCGGTCGACCTGACGGAGCGTTCCGCCACCACCTACGCCGAGCCCGCGGCGGACGCCACCGCGTTCGTGCTCTACACCTCGGGCACCACCGGCGCGCCCAAGGGGGCGATGATCCACCGCTCGGCCGTCGCCGCCGACCTGGACGCGCTCGCCGAGGCCTGGGCGTGGACCGCCGACGACACCCTCGCGCACGGACTGCCGCTCTTCCACGTGCACGGTCTGGTGCTCGGCGTGCTCGGCGCCCTGCGCACCGGCAGCCGGCTGGTGCACACCGGGCGGCCCACCCCGGCGGGGTACGCGGCCGCCGGCGGCAGCCTGTACTTCGGCGTGCCGACCGTCTGGTCCCGGCTGGCCGCCGACCCGGAGGCCGCCGGGCAGCTGGCCTCGGCCCGGCTGCTGGTCTCCGGCAGCGCCCCGCTGCCCGTGCCGGTCTTCGGGAAGCTGACCGCGCTGACCGGCCACGCCCCGATCGAGCGGTACGGCATGACCGAGTCCCTGATCACCGTCTCCACCCGGGCGGACGGCGAGCGCCGCCCCGGCAGCGTCGGCCTGCCCGTGGCCGGCGTGCGGACCAGGCTGGTCGGCGAGGACGGCGAGCCCGTCGCGTCCGACGGCGAGAGCGTCGGCGAGCTGCAGATCGCCGGGCCGACCCTGTTCGCCGGCTACCTCAACCGGCCGGACGCCAACGCCGAGTCGTGGACGGCGGACGGCTGGTTCCGCACCGGCGACGTCGCGGTGATCGGCGAGGACGGGTTCCACCGGATCGTCGGGCGGGCCTCGGTCGACCTGATCAAGAGCGGCGGGTACCGGATCGGCGCCGGCGAGGTGGAGGCCGCGCTGCGCGACCATCCGGCGGTCGCGGACGCCGCCGTGGTGGGAGCTCCCGACGACGACCTCGGCCAGGCGGTGGTCGCCTACGTCATCCCGGACGGCGCGGTGACGGGGGAACAGCTGACGGCGTTCGTGGCGGAGCGGCTCTCGGTGCACAAGCGGCCCCGGAAGGTCGTGCTGGTGCCCGAACTGCCCAGGAACGCCATGGGAAAGGTGCTGAAGAAGCAGCTGCTGGCGGAGTCGGCACACGGGTGACGGGAGGTCACCCCGTGGTCGTCCGGACGGTCGTCCGGTGACGGACGCTCACCTGATCGACCGTCTCCCTGCTCACCATCCGTGAACCCTTCCTTTGGCGCACTCCACTGCGCGCCGTGAGCGGACGCGTGCCTACCGTGACACGCAGGCAGAACCGAATCCCTGGACGACATGCGGCGGCTTCCGGTCGCAGGACCGGAAGCCGTGGCATGTCGGCCGGGGGGTCTCTGCAGTTCCCGCTCAGCAAAGGAAGACAGCAGGATGACGACCGTCAACACCGGCGCACCGGGCGCCGCCGACGACCCGACCGGGCAGCACGCCACCACCGACGCGCGGCCCCGTGCCGCCCGTCCCTCCCGGGCGGGGCGGGTCCGCCGGGGGATAGGCATGGTGGCCGTGATCGCGGCCGGAGCCGGCGTGATCGGCCTCGGCACCAGCGTGGGCAGCGCAGCCGCCGAGCCCGCGCCGGCCCACGCCGGCTGGGACGGCTCGCGGTACTGGTTCAAGAACGGCCAGGGCCAGTGGCGCTGGACCACGCACTACGACGTCTACCAGGCCCGCACCGGGGGCTCGTCGTCCTCGGCGGCCTCGACCTCCTCGGGCTCCTCGTCCGGTGGGATCAGGCAGGGCTGGGACGGCTCGCGGTACTGGTTCAAGAACAGCAAGGGCGAGTGGCGCTGGACCACGCACTACGACGTCTACCTCGACCGGACCGGGGGCTCGTCGTCCTCGGCGGCCTCGACCTCCTCGGCGTCCTCGTCCGGTGGGATCAAGCAGGGCTGGGACGGCTCGCGGTACTGGTTCAAGAACAGCAAGGGCGAGTGGCGCTGGACCACGCACTACGACGTCTACCTCGACCGGACCGGCGGCGGGTCGTCGTCGGGCTCGGGCTCCTCGACCTCGGCGTCCGCGGACTCCGCGGCGCCCGCGGCGGACGGGGACGTCGAGACGGCCGTGCTGTTCGCGCTCGCCCAGCTCGGCAAGCCGTTCATCACGGCCGGCAACGGGCCGGACGGCTACGACTGCTCGGGCCTGGTCCAGCAGGCCTTCCGGCGCGGCGGGATCGACCTGCCGCGGGTGGCCAACGACCAGTACGCGGCGACCACGCCGGTCCGCGCCAGCGAGCTCCGGCGCGGCGACCTGCTCTTCTGGTCGACCGACGGTACCGCCCGGGGCATCCAGCACGTGGCGATCTACCTGGGGAACAACCAGTACGTGGAGGCCGCCCGGCCGGGCACCAACATCCGCATCTCCGGCATCAGCAGCGGCTACTACCCCACCCACATGGGCCGGCCCTGAGGCCTGCGCCCGCCGGTGCCACGCCCGGGCCGGTCGGGAGGCACATCGCCTCCCGACCGGCCCGGGCGTTCGGTGTGAGGGTTCGGGGTGGGCGGTGCGCAGGAAGTCGGACGGGCCGACCTCCTGCGCGGAGGGGTCGGGTACGGAGGGGGCGCGCAGGGCGCAGAGGGAGCGCGTACGGAGCGGGTGAACGCCGGTGATCGGGGGCGTGCGGACCGGCGGTCGCGAGGGTGTGCGGCGGGTAGGGTAGGCCGCCTGGCCTGGGCACATGCCGCTGTCACGGGGCGGGGCACAGTTCGGCGGGAGGGCCCGCTTCCGAGGCATGGGGACCGGCGCGGCGGGGGTACCACCTCGGGTGGCGCCGGCACGGCTGACGGGGGCGCCGCCCGGTGCGAACGGTACCGGGGGAAGTCGAGGGGCAGGGGACGTTGTGATCGTCTGGGTCAATGGCACGTTCGGCGCGGGCAAGACGAGTGCCTGTCGTGAATTGGTGGAGCTGCTGCCCGGCAGCATGCTGTTCGACCCGGAGCTGATCGGGTTCGGGCTGCGCGGGATGCTGCCGGCCGACCGGCTGGCGACGGTGTCGGACTTCCAGGACCTGCCGGCCTGGCGCCGGCTCGTCCCCGAGACGGCGGCCGCGCTGCTCGGCGAGGTGCCGGGCCCGCTGGTCGTCCCGATGACGCTGCTGCGGGAGGAGTACCGGGACGAGATCTTCGGTGCGCTCGCCTCGAACGGCATCACGGTGCACCATCTCGTGCTGGACCCTGAAGAAACGATCCTGCGAGAGCGGATATCCCGGCGCGAGGAGGTCCCCGGCGATCCGGAGCACAGCGCGCGCATCCGGCAGTGGTGCCTGGAGCAGGTGCCCCGCTACCTGACCGCCCGCCGCTGGCTCGGCCGAGACGCCCGGCTGGTCGACAACGGCACCCTGACCCCGCGCGAGACCGCCGCCCGGCTCGCCCAGCTGGTCCGGGACGGCTCCGCCCGCTGTCCGATCGTGCAGACCCCCGACCCGACCGGCGACACCGTGGCCTCCGCCGTCCTCTTCTTCGACGAGCAGGACCGGGTCCTGCTCGTCGACCCGGTCTACAAGCCGGACTGGGAGTTCCCCGGCGGCGTGGTCGAGCGCGGCGAGGCGCCGACCGACGCCGCCCTGCGGGAGACCGCCGAGGAGCTGGGGCTGCGCCTCGACCCGGCCGCGCTGCGCCTGCTCGCGGTCGACTGGGAACCGCGCACCGGCCCGCGCCGCGGCGGCCTGCGGCTGGTGTACGACGGCGGGCTGCTGGACGCCGACGCCCGCCAGAGCCTGCTGCTCCCGCAGGAGGAGCTGCGCGGCTGGCGCTTCGTCAGCCTGGAGGAGGCCGCCGGCCTGCTGCCGCCGGGCCGCTACCGCCGGCTCGCCGCCGCGCTGGACGCCCGGCGCAGCGGTGAGCTGCGGTACCTGGAGGCCGGGCGGCGGGCCGCCCTGGGCCTGGCGAGAGCGGCCGACGCGGCGTAGCGGCGGGGGCGGGGCGGGCGGTGCGGGGGCCGGACCGGTCCGGGGTGGCGGCCCCGGGCTGGTTGTGGCGCGGCGGCCGGGGGATGCCCGGGCAGGCCGCACCGGTGGACCGGTGACGGCAGGATAGGGGCATGCCGTTCACCTTGAGCCATCCGGCGGCCGTCCTGCCCCTGCTGCGCGCGGCGGGGGCGCGCGGGCCGCTGGTCGCCTCGGCGTTGGTCGCCGGGTCGATGGCGCCCGATGTGCCGTTCTTCGCGGATTCGCTGCTGCCCGGCCTCTACGGGCAGGGCTGGCTGACCCATCAGTGGTGGGCGGTGCCGACGGTGGACGTGGCGATCGCGGGCGTGCTGGTGGCGGGGTGGCACGGGCTGGTGCGCGGGCCGCTGGTGGGGTTGCTGCCCGACCGGTGGGCGGGTGCGGCCGAGGCGCTGACGGCCCGTCGGGGCGGTGCCACGAGGGCGGGCGGCGTCGTGGACGCGGCCTGGTTCGCCGGTTCGGCGGCACTGGGCGCGGCCACCCACGTCGGCTGGGACGCCTTCACCCACGAGGGCCGGCTGGGTGTCACGCTGCTGCCGGTGCTGGACCGGACGGTCGCCGGGCTGCCGCTGTACACCGTGCTGCAGTACGGCAGTTC
This sequence comes from Kitasatospora sp. NPDC022785, assembly GCF_055561295.1. Classification (NCBI taxonomy): domain Bacteria; kingdom Bacillati; phylum Actinomycetota; class Actinomycetes; order Kitasatosporales; family Streptomycetaceae; genus Kitasatospora; species Kitasatospora sp. NPDC022785. The sequence goes on from NZ_JBVHHB010000033.1 coordinate 6,273, forward strand.
CGCGCTGGCGCTGGCCGCCCTGGCCGGGCACCTGGGGCGGGCGGCCCGGGCGGTGGAGCCGGTCCGGCCGCAGGTGGTGCTCCCCGCGGGGGTGCGGCGGACGGCCGTCGTGGCGCTAAGTGCGGCGATGGCGGCCGGGGTGGTGCACCGGCTCGCGCCGCTTCGACGGAACCTGATCCCCGAGTTCTGCTTCGGGGCCGGAGCGGGCCTCGCGGTAGGCGCCGTCGGCTACGCGCTGGTGCACGCCGCCGCACGGCGGCTGGGGAGGTGGGGCGGCACCCGCTCGGGCGATCGCGATCGCGAGCGCGAGCACGAGCGGGTGCCGGTGTGACCGCCGGGCGGCCTCAGGCCTTGCGCAGCTCCGCGTAGCGGCGCAGGAAGAGCGCCTCGGTGAGCGCCATCCGCTCCAGCTCCAGCGGGTCGACGCTCTCGTTGACGGCGTGGATCTGCGTGGTCGGCTCCTCGACGCCGATCAGCACGATCTCGGCCTGCGGGTAGAGCGAGCGCAGCGTGTTGCAGAGCGGGATCGAGCCGCCCTCGCCGGACGCGACCATCGCGGTGCCGAAGGCCTCGGCCATCGCCTCGCCCATCGCCTCGTACGCCGGGCCGGAGGTGTCCGCGCTGAAGGGCGCGCCGTTGCCCTGCCGCTCGATCCGGATCTGCGCGCCGAACGGCACCTGGGCCTCCAGGTGGGCGACCAGCGCGTCCTGCGCGGCGGCGGTGTCGGTGCCCGGCGGCACCCGCAGGCTGACCAGTGCCTTGGCGGCGGCCTGGACGGAGGAGGTCGCGCCGATCACCGGCGGGGCGTCGATGCCGAGGACGGTGACCGACGGACGGGCCCAGAGCCGGTCGGCGACGGTGCCGGTGCCGGTCAGCGCGACGCCGTCGAGCACCTTGGCGTCGGCCCGGAACTGCTCGTCCGCGTACTGCACGCCGGACCACGTCTGGTCGCTGACCAGCCCGGCCACCGCGACGTCGCCGTGCTCGTCGTGCAGCGAGGCCAGGACCTTCACCAGGGCCTGCAGGGCGTCCGGGGCGGCGCCGCCGAAGGCACCGGAGTGCAGGTTGCCGGCGAGCGTGGTGACCGCCACCTCGACCACCGTCATGCCGCGCAGCGAGGCGGTGACGGTGGGCAGGCCGGCCGCGAAGTTGCCGGTGTCGCCGATCACGATGGCGTCGGCGGCGAGCAGCTCGGGGTGCGCCTCGGCGTACCGCTCCAGGCCGCCGGTGCCCTGCTCCTCCGAGCCCTCGACGATGATCTTCAGTCCTACCGGGTAGGCGTCCCCGTACACCTCGCGCAACGCCCGAAGGGCCGTCAGGTGCATCAGGATGTTGCCCTTGCAGTCGGCGGCGCCGCGCCCGTACCAGCGGCCGTCGCGCTCGGTCAGCTCGAAGGCGGGGCTCAGCCAGGCGGACTCGTCGAGTGGGGGCTGCACGTCGTAGTGGGAGTAGAGCAGCACGGTCGGTGCGCCGGCCGGGCCGGGCAGCTCGGCGTAGACGGACTGGGTGCCGTCCGGGGTGTCCAGCAGCTGCACGTTCGTCAGGCCCTCGGCGGCGAAGGCGTCGGCGACCCAGCGGGCGGCCTTCTCGCACTCCTCGACCGGGAACTGGCGCGGGTCGGCGACCGAGGGGAAGGCGACCAGCTCGGCGAGGTCGGTGCGGGCACGGTCCATCAGGGACCGGACGGCGTCGGCCAGGGGCTGCTGCGGCATGCGGATGCTCCGGGAGGGCTGGTCCGTCCGGGGGGGATGGTCCGGGCGGACGGTGCTGACGGGGATACCGCCGATCATAGGCCGAGTCGAACGGGCGGCCCCGGGGGTCCCGCGGACGCTCGGGGCGGCGCGGCGGGCTCCGGCTCACCCGGCCGCATAGGATTGCTCGACGTGACTGACTCCGGAAGCTCCGATTCCCGTAGCCCGCTCGACGCCGCGGCGTCCGGACAGCCGTTCGAGCGGCAGTCCCACGAGCCGCAGCCCGACCGGGCGGCGCCCGGGACCGACCGCCTCGACGGCGTCTGGGACGTCGTCGTGGTCGGTGCCGGACCGGCCGGGTCCTCGGCCGCGCACGCCGCCGCCTCGCAGGGCCGCCGGGTGCTGCTGCTCGACAAGGCCGAACACCCCCGCTACAAGACCTGCGGCGGCGGCATCATCGGCCCCTCCCGGGACAGCCTGCCGCCGGACTTCCGGCTGCCGCTACAGGACCGGGTGCACGCCGTCACCTTCGCGTACGGCGGGCGGTTCACCCGGACGCGGCGCTCGAAGCGGATGCTGTTCGGGCTGGTCAACCGGGACGAGTTCGATCTGCGCCTGGTGCAGGCGGCCAAGCAGGCCGGCGCCGTGCTGGTCACCGGAGTGACCGTCACGGGCGTGGAGCAGCGCGGCGGCGAGCACCGGACGGCGGTCGTCACCGCCGCCGACGGCCGCACCTTCGAGGCGCGCGCGGTGGTCGGCGCGGACGGCAGCGCCGGCCGGATCGGCCGGCACGTCGGGGTCTCCTTCGACCAGATCGACCTCGGGCTGGAGGCGGAGATCCCCGTCCCGCCCTCGGTGGCGGCCGACTGGGCCGGCCGCATCCACCTCGACTGGGGGCCGCTGCCCGGCAGTTACGGCTGGGTCTTCCCCAAGACCGAGGCCGGCAGCCTCACCGTCGGGGTGATCTCGGCCCGCGGCGACGGTGAGCGGACCAAGCAGTACCTGGCCGACTACATCCGCCGGCTCGGCCTGGCCGGCTTCCCGCCGAGCGTGGAGTCCGGGCACCTGACCCGCTGCCGGGCCGAGGACTCGCCACTCTCCCGCGGCCGGGTGCTGGTCGCCGGCGACGCGGCCGGCCTGCTGGAACCGTGGACGCGCGAGGGCATCTCGTACGCGCTGCGCTCGGGCCGGCTGGCCGGCGAGTGGGCGGTCAAGGTGGCCGAGGCGGGCAACGCGGCGCAGGTGCGGCGCGAGGCGCTGAACTACGCGTTCGCCATCAAGGCCGGGCTGGGCGTGGAGATGCGGGCCGGCAAGCAGATGCTGGCCGCGTTCGAGCGCCGGCCGTACCTGTTCCACGCCGCGGTCTGCCTGGTCGCCCCGGCCTGGCGGGCGTTCGCCCGGACGACCCAGGGGCACACCACCTTCGCGCAGGTGCTGCGGCAGTACCGGGCGGCGCGGAAGCTGACGTCGCTGGCCTCGCGGTAGCGGTCTGCGCGGGGGCTCCCGAGGGCGTGCGGCCACGCTCTCGGGAGCCCGGTGTCGAGGTTCTTCACGAAGTACTGGCGGCCGTAGATGCCCCACTGGGTGAAGTAGCCGACCCGGGCGTACTTCCCGGCCCCGACCAGGTCCGCGGTGGTGACGGCGAGCGGCGCCGAGGCGGGCGAGGCGTTGTCGGCGCGGTCGCGGGCCTTCACGGTGAAGGTGTAACCGGTCGAGGGGGAGAGGCCGTTGACGGTCGCGGTCAGGGTCGTTCCGGTGACGGACCGGACCAGGGCGGCGCCCTGGTAGACGTCGTACGCGGCCACCCGGGTGTTGTCGGTGGCGGCGTTCCAGGCCAGCGTCACGTCGGAGGAGGTCACCGCCGTGGCACGGAGGTTGGTGGGAGCGGTGGGCGGCACCGGGTCGGTGGCCGGGTCGAAGGTCGAGGCGGTGACGGGTGCGCTCGGCGGGCCGGTGTTGCCCCGGGTGTCCTTGGCCCGGACGGTCAGGGTGTACGAGGTGGCCGGGGTGAGCCCGGTGACCACGGTGTCGGTGCCGGCGCCGGTGCCCACCACGGTGGCGCCGTTCAGCACCTCGTAGGAGGCGACGGGGAAGTCCCCGGCAGTGGCGGCCGACCACGTCAGCGCGAGGGTGTGCGCGGTCGCCCCGGTGACCACCGGCGTCCCGGGCGCCGACGGCAGGACGTCCGAACTCCCGTCGCACTTGGCGCCGTTGACCCGGCAGCCGGTCGGCGCGCCGATCGGGCCGCCGGCCACGAACCAGAAGCTGTACGGCTCCGTGGTGCTGTGCGCGGGGACGTTGGCGTTGTAGAACGCGTTGGCGGCGGTGACGTGCCGGCCGTTGACGGTGGCGGTGCCGTTGTAGCTGCTCTGGATCGTCACGCCGGCCGGCAGGTCGAACTCCAGCGTCCAGCCGGAGACGGCGGCGGCGTCGTCGTTGTGGACGATGTACGTGCCCTTCCACCAGGAGCCGTCGTCGGCGGTGGTGAAGGTGGCGGTGAGCCTGCCGGCCGCGTTCGCCGGGGTGGCCAGCGCGGTGAGCGCGGCCAGCGGGAGGAGCAGGGCGGAGAGCAGCGTCAGCAGTCTGCTGCGCGCTCGCGGGCGGCGGGCCCGGAGGCGGGCGGCCCGGGGGCGGGCGGCCCTGGATCGAGCGGACATGGTTCTCCCTGTGACTGTGGGGGTTGGACAGGGTGACGCAGAACCGTACGAGTGGTGCCCGGCCGTGCTGCGTGGCCGGTGGTGACGGCGCCCGGCCGGTGGTGCGTGGCCGACCGGTGCCCGCGCCGTGGGGATGCGGGGGCATGGGCACTGTAGGAGGACTGGGCCAATGCGTCAACAGGTCTGTACCACTGGGGAGTTGGGTCATCAGGGCCGGGGCGGCCCTACGCCCGCCGCGGGACGCCGCTCAGTTCGTCACCGAGCGGGCTGCGACTGTAGAGCACCGAGCGGCCGTGCCGGGCCCGGGTCACCAGGCCGGTGCGGTACAGCACCGCCAGGTGCTGGCTGATCGCACCCGGGGTGACCCCCAGCCGGTAGGCCAGGTCGGTGGTCGAGGCCGGTTCGGCCAGCACCGCGAGCAGCCGGGCCTTCGGGGCGCCGAGCAGCTGCTCCAGCGCGCGCGGGGTGACCGGGGCCGGCCGGCCGGCCATCCCGCCCTGGCCGCGCGCCGGGTAACCGATCTGCGGTGCACGGTCGTTGCTGATCATCGTGACCGCCCCGCGGGCGAAGAAGGTCGGGGTCAGCACCAGCCCGCGCCCGTCCACGGTGATGTCGTGGTCCTGCGCCGACCAGCGGCGGTTGATCGAGAGCACGCCGTCCTCCCAGTACAGCCGGTGGTCCAGGTCGGCGAAGAGCGCCGCCGCGCCGTGCTGGGAGAGCACCCGCGCCCGGTACACGAGGTCCGCCTCCAGTACCGCGCGGGCCTGCGGCCACCAGGTGGGGGAGAGGCAGACCTCCCAGTACTCCTCCAGCGCGTCGGCGATCCGGGCCAGCAGCCGGGCCGGATCGGCCAGTCCGGCCGCCAGCGGAGCGGGCAGCGGTGCGCCCTGCGGCAGGAAGGTCTGCTCCAGCTCGGGGCGCAGCTGCTCCGGCGGCAGTGCGCGGACCACGGCCAGCTCGCTGCGGAAGTCGGCGGAGGGGGTGGCGGGGCGGGGCGTGAGGAAGTCCGGGATCCAGCGGTTCCCGGCGACCAGCGAGCGCAGCAGCGTGGAGTCCAGCCGTTCGAAGACCGGGCGCAGCCGCTCGAAGGCGGGGGCCTGCAACACGTAGACGCCCGGGTGGGTCCACATCCGCAGGCTGAGGGCGGCCTCCTGGATCGGCGAGCAGGCGAACCAGGTGGTGGCGAGGTCGGCCAGGCCGAGCCTGAACCTGTGCATGTCCCGCCCCCCGGTGGCTGCCACTTTTAGCCAGAGCCTAAATCAGTACTGCGGGGTGGGAGAACGGGGTGTGATCATCGGCATGACCACCTCACAGGCGGAGACCTCCGCACCCGACTCCGACCTGACCGGCGCCGGTGCGTCCGGCCCCGGGTCGCCCGGCGTCGCTTCGCCTGGCGCCGGTCCGTCCCGCGCCTCACGGCTGCTGCACCCCGATCCGATGGTGCGCCGGCTCGCGGGGCTCACCCTCGTCAACACCGTCGGCGGCGGGCTCTCGCTCGCCGTCGGCGTGCTCTTCTTCACCCGCGTCCTCGGGCTGAGCGCCACCCAGCTCGGATTCGGCCTCACCGCCGCCGGGCTCTGCGGGGTCGCCGCCAGCCTGCCGGCGGGCCGGGCCGCCGACCGGTGGGGTGCACAGCCGGTGTTGGTGGTGCTGGTCGCCGTGGACGCGGTGGGAACCGCCTGCTACGCCCTGGTGCACAGTTACCCGGCCTTTCTGGCGCTGGCCTGCGTCGTCACCGCCGTGGACCGGGGCTCGGCCGCCGTGCGCAACGCGCTCTACGCCGAGGTGCTGCCCGCCGACCGCCGGGTGGCCGGCCGGGCCTACCTGCGGGTGGTGACCAACGTCGGGATCTGTCTCGGCACGGGGATCGGCGCGATCGCGCTCCAGATCGACACCCGGCCGGCGTATCTGACGGCGATCCTGGCCGACGCCGCCTCGTACGCGGTGGTCGCGGTGCTGTTCCACCGGCTCCCGGACGCGCGGGCGGCGCGGAAGGCCGAGGCGGCGTCGGCAGGATCCGCGGTCGGATCTGCGGGCGGGCCGACCGAGGGGCCGGCTGAGGGGTCCGCGGCCGGGGCGTCGGCCCGGGCGGCGGAAGGCGAGGGCGTCGGGGGCGGACGGCGGCGCAACCCCGCACTGCGGGACGGGCCCTTCCTGGTGGTGACGGTGCTGAACGCGCTGCTCTGCCTGCAGTTCGCGATGCTGGAGGTCGGCGTGCCGCTCTGGATCGTCCACCACACCGACGCGCCCAGGATCACCGTGGCCGCCACCATGGTCGTCAACACCGTGCTGGTCATAGCCCTGCAGGTACGGGCCACCCGGGGCACCGAGGACCCGGCGACCGCCGCCCGGGTCTGCGGCCGGGCCGGACTGATCCTGGCCGCCTCCTGCCTGGTGCTCGCGCTCGCCCACGGCCTGCCCGCGGCCGTCGCCGCGGTGGTGGTGCTCTGCGGCGTCGCCCTGCAGGCGCTCGGCGAGGTGCTCAGCCAGGCCGGCGGCTGGGCGCTCAGCTACGACCTGGCCGGCGACCGCGACCACGGCGCCTACCAGGGCGTCTACAACGCCGGCAGCTCCGGCGCGATGATGATCGGGCCGGCCGTGGTCAGCAGCGCCGTCATCGCGCACGGCCTGATCGGCTGGTCCGTCCTCGGCGGGGTGCTCGCGGCGGCCGGGCTGGCCATGGGCCCCGCCGTCCGGTGGGCCCGGCGACGCGGCCGGGCCACCGGCGAGTAGGGCGGGGCCGACGGACAGCCGCCGGGCCTGTCAGGACTGGCCGGGGACCAGGGCGAGCGCCTCGATCTCGATCAGCACCTCGGGCAGGAACAGCGCGGCGACCTGCATCGCCGAGCTGGCGGGGAGCGGCGTGGAGCCGAAGTGCTCGTCCCGCGCCTCGCGTACGGCGGGCATGAACGCCATGTCGGTGACGAAGTAGGTGAGCTTGACGACGTCGGCGAAGCCGGCACCGGCGGCGGCCAGGCAGCGGCTCAGGTTCTCGAAGACCTGCCGCGCCTGCGCCTTCGGGTCGCCGGCGCCGACCAGCTGCCGCTGCTCGTCGAACGCGACCTGGCCGGAGACGGCGACCAGGCGGCCGGTGCCGGTGACGACCTGGGTGTAGCCGGTGCCGGGGGCGACCCCGGGCGGCTCGGTGATGTGGGTGAGGTGCGGGGTGCGGGAGCTCATGGCCCCCATCGTGGCCGACGAATGATCACCGCACCAGCGCCTTTCGCCGCCCGGCCGGTCAGTGGACCACCTCGGGCAGCTCGCGGCAGTACGGACGGTCGGCCGCGGGGAGGCCGGCGGCCGGGCCGCCGGCCCGCAGCACCACGTCCAGCACGGCGTCCGGGGCGCATGCGTAACCGCCGCTCGCCCAGGCCGCGTTGGCCTCGACCACCGCCCAGCGGCCGCCGTCCAGCGGGCCGACGTCGATCACGACGGCGCTCGGCAGCGTCCCGGCCGAGGCGGCGAGCACGTCCGCGGCGAAGGCGGTCACCTCGGCGCGGTACCGGTCCTCGTCGAGCGGCGCGACGTCGAGGTCACCGTCCACGGCGTAGCGCGAGGCGGTGCGCACCTCGCCGTCCAGGACGAACAGCCGGTACTCGCGGAGGAACCGGACCACCTCGCTGGCCAGCACCGGGGTGTCGTCCTCCAGCGCGTCCGGGCCGGGCAGGCCGGAGCCGTCCGGGTAGACCTTGGCCGGGAACAGCTTGTCGCCCGGCGGTTTGAGGAACATCGGGCGGCGCAGCCGGCGGGCCTCGGCCAGCGTGGTGAGGGAGAGCGGCCGGCCGGTCAGCTCCTGCGGCAGGAGGGCCGGCCAGTCGTCCGGCGGCTGCAGCAGGCCCAGGCCGAACGCGCCGCCGACCGCATCGCCGAACAGCGGGCCGCCGTAGACGTGCACGGACGCGCCGAGCAGCTCCGCCGGGGCGCGCCAGGCCGTCGCGGTGTGCGCGTGCAGGCCGCGGCGGCCTGCGGCGGTACGGAGCTGCAGACCGGTGTCGTTGATCCGGGGCGCGAGCAGGAGGACGGCGTCGGTGGTCATGCGCCGATGCTGCCGTGCCGGGAGGCGGGCCGACCACCGGTTTTCGGGGCGAAAGGGTGACGGGTCTCGCGGCGGGTGGCTCTGGCCGAGTGGCGGGTGGGCATGTCAGAGTCGTCCGGGCGCCGTCCGAGCAGGACCGACGTCTCGGCAATCCGACCCACCCTCAGCCGGAAAGCAGGCCCGCACCGATGACCCGCGAAGTGCCCTTCGTCCGCGTCACCACCACCGACGCCGTCACCACCCTCACCCTCGACTCGCCGCACAACCGCAACGCGCTCTCCACCCGGCTGATGGCCGAACTGACCGCCGGCCTGACCGCCGCCGCGGCCGACCCGGAGGTCCGCGCCGTCGTGCTCGGCCACACCGGCAAGGTGTTCTGCGCGGGCGCGGACCTCTCCGAGGCGACCGGTGCGGACCCGACCGTCGGCCCGCGCGGCCTGGTCGACCTCCAGCGGGCCATCGTCGACTGCGCGAAGCCGGTGATCGCCGTGATCGACGGGCACGTCCGGGCCGGCGGCCTCGGGCTGGTCGGCGCCGCCGACCTCGCGCTGGCCGGGCCGGCCGCCACCTTCGCGTTCACCGAGGTCCGGCTGGGCCTCGCGCCGGCAGTCATCTCGCTGCCGCTGCGCCCCAAGCTGGACCCGCGCGCCGCCTCCCGGTACTACCTGACGGGCGAGGTCTTCGACGCCGCCGAAGCCGCCCGGATCGGCCTGATCACCGAGGCGACGGACTCCGCGGAGTCCACCGGCACCGCGCTCAAGGGACTGCTGGACGCGCTGCGGCTCGGCTCGCCGCAGGGCCTCGCGCAGTCCAAGCGGCTGGCCAACGCCGAGGTGGTGCGTTCCTTCGAGCGGGACGCAGACGAGCTGGTCGAGCTGTCGGCCAGGCTGTTCGGCTCGGACGAGGCGCAGCAGGGCATGCGGGCCTTCCTGGAGAAGCGGCCGGCGCCCTGGGCCCGCTGAGGGGGGTGTGCGGCGCGGCGAGGTGAGGTGCTCGGTGATCTCCGTGGCGCACGAGCGTGGCACCCGCCGGCGGATTTCGGACGGGGTTCCGGGCCGGCCGGGCCGGGTGTGATGTTGGCCGCCTGCCCGGTGGCGGCGCCCTACGGACCGGTAACGTGGCCGCATGTCGATCACCCGTTCCCTGTTCTCCGCCGTCCGGTCCGGCGCTCGCCGCGCCGCCGGCCGCCTCGTTCACCGGGGCTGGCAGTGGGTGCAGCGGGCCGGTGCGGTGTCCAGCGAGAGCCCCGGGCCGTACCGGTTCGGCGAACTGGGCGCGGGGACGAAGCTGACCTTCCCGCTGGGCGCGGTGTTCAACGAGCAGTGGATCACGATCGGCCCGTTCTCGATCATCGGCGAGCGCGTCACCATCAGCGCCGGCTTCCTGCCCGGACTCGACCTCGGGCCCGAGCCGATCATCCGGATCGGCGGCGGCTGCGTGATCGGCCGCGACAGCCACATCGTCGGCCACCAGTCGATCATCCTCGGCGACGACGTCTGGACCGGCCCCGGCGTCTACATATCGGACCAGGCGCACGAATACCGCGCCACCGACCTGCCGATCGGCAAGCAGTGGCCGCGCAACGAGCCCGTCGAGATCGGCGCCGGCAGCTGGATCGGCACCGGCGCGGTGATCCTCCCCGGCGCCCGGCTCGGCCGCAACGTGGTGGTCGCGGCCGGCTCGGTGGTCCGCGGTGAGGTGCCCGACCACAGCGTCGTCGCCGGTGCGCCCGCGAAGATCGTCCGGCGCTGGACCGCCGAGGAGGGGTGGCAGCCGCCGTTCCGCCACGACCCGCCCAACCCGCTCGCCGACGACATCACCGCCGAGCAGCTGCGGGCGCTGGCGGGCTGGGACTTGAGGCTGCCGGGCGAGTCGGGGGCGTGAGGGGCCCGTCGGGGTCCTGAGCTGCCCGGGGCGGGTCGCTGCGGGGCCCGGCGGGCCGGGGCGAGCCGCTGCCGGGCCCCGCGGGCTGCTCGCGGTCGGCTGCTCGCGGGCGGAGGCGACAGCTCCGCACCCCGTTCTCTGCCCGCGGTGCTGGTGCCGGTGCCGGCGTCAGGCCGGCTCCTGGGTGCGCTCGGCGTCGTGGGCGGCGATGGCGGCGGTGATGCGCAGGAGGTCGGCGGGGCGGGTGGGGTCGAGGCCGGTGAGGACGGCGATGCGGCGCAGCCGGTAGTCGACGGTGTTCGGGTGCAGATGGAGGGCGCGAGCCGTGTGACGGCGGTTGAGGCCGCCGGCCAGGTGGGTGCGGAGGGTGGCGAGCAGGTCGCCGGAGCCCGCCAACGGCTCGATCAGGGAGGCGAGTCCGGACCGGGCGTGGCTGGGCCGGCTGAGCTGGTACTCCAGCAGGAGGTCGTCGAGCCGGTGCAGCCCGGGCGGGCGGCCGAAGGCCTGCGCGACGTCCAGCACCTCGTGGGCGAGCGCGGCCGCGCCCGGGACGCCGGCGGGGGTGGCCGCCGCGACGCCGGCCTGGACGGCGGCGCCCGCCGTGCGGGCCGCCCGGTGGACGGTGTCGGCGAGCTGCTGCCAGGTGGTGGCGGGGACGGCGTCCGGCCGGTGGTCGAGCGGGACGAGTGCCACACCGCCGGAGACGGTGAGCGAGGTGAGCGCCGACTGCCGGGTGCGGTGGTCGAGTTCGGCGCGGAGCCGGCGGAGTTTGCGGTGGCCGGCCACCGTCCGGTCGACGCCGGGCGCCCGTTCGTCGGGGTGGTCGGCGACGGCGAGGCAGAGCACGGCGTACGCGGGCGGGAGCCGGAGGCCGGCGCGGGCGGCGGCCTCGTCGGCGGGGGCGCCGTCGAGCAGCGCGGTGAGCAGGGCGTGCCGGGTGGCGTGCCGTTCGTCGGCGAGGCCGCGGTGCTCCTCGACGTAGCCGGCGCCGGCGGCGGAGGTGGCCTGGCGGAGCTGGTCGAGCAGGAGCCGGTTGAGGACGAGCAGGTCGGCGGCGTCGCCGTCCCGTGCCTGCCGGGTGACCAGCTCCCAGCAGACCTCCATGCCGAGGTGGTGGGCGAGCAGGACGGCGTCGAGCGGCAGCCCCTCCTCCGCCCGGCGGGCGGCGGCCTCCCGGACGGCGGCGAACTCGGCCTCGGGCGCGGGCAGTCCCGTGCGGACGGCCTGGGCGAGGGCGCGGATCCGGCGCTCGGTGACCTGGGCGAGTTCGCCGGTGACCTGTTCGCGCGGCAGCCGGCGGTAGGTCGGTACGCGTTCCAGCAGGGCGGCGATGACGGTCTCGACCAACTCCGGCACGGCGCCGAGCAGCCGTTGGTCGGCGGGCACTCCACCGATCACCGGGATCCGCCAACCGGGGGCGCAAGCGGGTGAATTGTGACTGGTCACAGAAAACACCGTCCAGGTCTGGGGGACACCCAAGGGCCGGGCCGGAGGGGCGACCGCATGATGGAGGCACTCGGGTTACCTGTTGGTAACAAACTTCCGCTGTGGAGGCAACAGTTGGGAACCCCACTTCTCCGCTTCTCCGCAAGACCGGTCCGCCGCAGGCTGCTCGGCACCCTCGGCCCGGCCCTGTTGGCCGGTGCGCTGCTCGCGGGCGGGCAGGCCGGTGCCGCGTACGCGGTTGCCGGGACGGACGCGGCCCCCACCGCGTCCGCCCCGTCGGTCCGGCTCCCGGAGGCACAGCCTTCCTCGGCCCAACTACCGCCGGACGGTGACACGGTGGCCTCGCCGCCGGGCGCCAACGACTGGTCCTGCAAGCCGACGGCCGCGCACCCCGACCCGGTGGTCCTGGTGCACGGCACCTTCGCCAACCGGTACGAGAACTGGCTCGCCCTCTCACCGTTGCTCAAGAGCAAGGGCTACTGCGTCTTCGCCCTGGACTACGGCACGGTGCCGGGCATCACCTCGTCCGGCAGCGGCCTGCTGCTTCCGATCGGCGGGCTCGGTCCGGCCGACCGGTCGGCGGCCCAACTCGGCCGCTTCGTCGACCTGGTGCGTGCGGCGACCGGCGCGGCCAAGGTCGACCTCGTCGGCCACTCGCAGGGCGGCATGCTCCCGAACTACTACCTGAAGTTCCTCGGGGGCGCGGCCAAGGTCGACAAGGTCGTCGGCCTGGCGCCGTCCAACCACGGGACCACGCTCGACGGCATCACCAAGCTGGCGCCGTACTTCCCCGGGGCCGCCGACCTGATCTACACCGCCTGCAACGCCTGCCGGGACCAGGCAGTGGGCTCCGCGTTCAACCAGAAGATGGCCTCGGTGCCGGACACCGTGCCGGGCGTCCGCTACACGGTGATCTCGACCGTGTACGACGAGGTGGTCACGCCGTACCGCACCCAGTTCCTCAGCGGTCCGAACGTGGACAACGTGGTCCTCCAGGACAGCTGCCCGGTCTCGCTCGCCGAGCATGTGGCGATCGCCTTCTCGCCGACCGCGCTGCACCTGGTCACCAACGCGCTCGACCCGGCGCACGCGACACCGGCGTTCTGCGGCTGATCCCCAGCCGCCGCGTTCGCTGCGTTCGCTGTGTCCGCGGAGTTCGCTGCACAGGAAGTCGGCCGGTCCGACGTCCTGTGCAGCGGCGTTTCAGGGGGTGGCCGTGTGGAAGGTGATCACGGCGGTCACGCCGTCGGGCCGCAGCTCGTACGTGCCCGGCCCGTCCAGCAGGGCGGCGTCGAAGCGGTCGAGGGCGGTGCCGTCCGCGAGGGCGGCGGTGCCGGCGAGGCAGAGCACGAGGGCGGTGGCGCCGGCCGGGACCTCCACCGGCCCGGGCGCGGTGACCAGGGCGAGGCCGGCGGTGGTGCGGCCGCGGCGGGTCATCACGTTGAAGTCCACCACCGGGCCGCCGAGCAGACGGCAGTCGGTGGCCGCGTCGCCGGAGAACGCGAACGGGCGGAACGGGGCGTCGACGCGGTGCTCGGCGCCGTCGACGGTCAGCGCCATCCCCGGGCCGTCGACCAGCGTGATCACCCGGTCGATTCCGGGGAACACCGAGAACGGCCCGGCGGAGGCGACATCCGCGAGGCTCACCCGCCAGTCGAAGGCGTCCAGCCCGGCTCCGGCCGGGAAGCCGGCGACCTCCCTGGTCACCCCGCCCCCGTTGAGCCACGCCGTCGCCGGGCGCTCGCCCGCCCGCAGTACCTGGATCCGCCCGCTGGTCGTCATGGCGGCATCCTGCCACGGGGCCGGGGGAGAGGTCAGAGCAGGACGACCTCGACCCGGCTCTCCCGCAGGATCTCCACCACGACGGGGAGGCGCGGCCGCCGCGTGCGGGCGAGGTCGGCACGGTGGCAGTGGAGGCTGTCTTCGCCGCAGGTCAGGCGGTACAGGGCTCCGTCCACCGTGCCAGGGTACGGGTGACGCTCCCCGGGGCCGGTGGTGAGGGGGCGTCAGCGGCCGTGCCGGGAGCGGCGCCGCGCGCTGTGTCAGCGGCGGGTGCGGACGGTGAGGGGGAGGAAGGCGGCCAGCGCGGCGGTCACCGCGACGGTGGTGAGGGCGAGCGGCAGGCCCACGGCGTCGGCGAGGAAGCCGATCACCGGTGGGCCGATCAGCATGCCGCCGTAGCCGAGGGTGGAGGCGAGGGCGACGCCCTGCGGGCCGCCGGTGGCGCCGGCCTGGGCGATGGCGAGCGGGAAGAGGTTGGCCAGGCCGAGGCCGACCAGGACGAAGCCGGTGAGGGCGAGCGGCACCGAGGGGGCGAGCGCGGCGAGCAGCATGCCGGCCGCGGCGGTGAGTCCGCCGAAGAGCATCAGCCGGGTCTGGCCGAAGCGGATGGAGAGCCAGGTGCCGGCGACCCGCCCGCTGGTCATCGCGAAGGCGTAGGCGGCGTACCCGGCGGCGGCCGTGCCGGCACCGGCGTGCACGTCGTCGGTGAGGTGCAGGGTGGTCCAGTCGGCGATGGCGCCCTCGCCGTAGGCGGTGCAGAGCGCGGTGAGCCCGAGCAGCAGCACGAGCAGCCGGGCGTGCGGCAGGCGGTTGTCCGGCGCGTCGGAGGAGGCCGACGGTGCCGGGGCGCGGCCGGGGGCGATCACCGGCGCGGCCGGGCCGCGGAGCAGGACGACACCCGCGGCCACGGTGACGGCGAGCCCGAGCAGGCCGCCCAGGGCGAGTGCCCAGGCGGTGGTGAGGGTGGTCGCGAGGAGGCCGCCGACGCCCGCGCCGAGCAGGCCGCCGAGGCTGTACCCGGCGTGGAAGCTGGGCATCACCGGGCGTCGCAGCTGCGCCACCAGGTCGACGGCGGCGCTGTTCATGGCGACGTTGGCCCCGCCGTACCCCGCGCCGAACAGCAGCAGGACGCCGCCGAGTGCCGCCACCGAGTGGGCGTGCGCGGGCAGCGGGACGGCGAGGCTGAGCAGGGCGAGCGAGCCGACGGTGACCGGCCGGGAGCCGTACCGGAGGCAGAGCCGGCCGACCAGCGGCATGGTGGCGACGGCGCCGGCCGAGACGCAGAGCAGGGCGAGCCCGAGTGCACTGTGCGAGGCGCTGACCTGGCTTCGGATGTCCGGGATACGGACGACCCAGGCGGCGAAGAGAAAGCCGTCGACGGCGAAGAAGGCGGTGAGCGCCAGGCGCGCGGCGCCCCAGGAGCCGCCGGTGGCGCCCCGTGGGGAGCCGTCGGCTCCCCGGGGGGTGTCGGAGAGGGCGGGTGTGCTGCGAGACTTGGGGGACGGCCGGTCGGTGCGGGCATGGTCTTGGATTTTGTTTCGGAGCGGCACAAAGTAACAATAGGGGCGTGCAGCTCACTCCTTCAAGTCCGAAGCCCTCGAGTCCGAAGCCCTCAGGACCGCGGCCCGGCGCTGAGGCCGACCACGACGCGCAGCGCGAAGCCCACCGTCGCGCCGCCCCCGATCGCGGCCGGACGCTGCTCGGCCCCGCGCTCGCGCTCATCCATACCGGCCAGACCCCGACCCGTTCGGCCCTCACCCGTGCGCTGGACGTCACCCGGGCCACCGCCGGCGCCGTCACCGCGGAGCTGGAGGCGCTCGGCCTGATCACCGTCGACTCCCGCCCGGCCGGCGGCGGACGCGGACGCCCCTCGCACCGGCTGGCCATCGACCCCGAGGGTCCGGTCGTCATCGCCGGGCAGATCCACGCCGACGGGCTGAGCGTCACCCTCGCCGGGCTCGGCGGACTGCTGGAACCGCCGGTCCACCGGCCGCTGCCCGCCGCCACCGACCCCGTCCGGATGCTGCGCGCCGTCGCCGAGGCCGGTGCCGAACTGGCCCGCAACAGCAGCCGCCGCTGCCTCGGCGCCGCCCTCGCCCTGCCCAACCCGGTCACCGAGCCCGACGGCACCGCGCTCGCCGCCCTGCACTTCGCCTGGCCCAGCGGCACGCCCGTCGCCGACCTGTACGACGTCGAGGTCGGCCGCGCCGACAACGGTCCGCGCGCGCTCGACCCGCTGCCCACGGCCATCGCCAACGACGCCAACCTGGGCGCGCTCGCCGAGTACCGGCACGGCGCCGGCCGCGGCGCCCGCCACCTGCTGCTGGTCACCTCCGGCCACCGCGGCGTCGGCGGCGCACTGGTCATCGACGGCCGGCTGCACACCGGCAGCGCCGGGCTCGCGCTGGAGGTCGGCCACCTGACCGTCGACCCGCAGGGCCGACCCTGCCAGTGCGGCAACCGGGGCTGCCTCAACTCCGAGACCGACCCGGACGCCCTGTTCGCCGCCGCCGGGCTCACCCCCGACCAGGACCGGCCGCTGCTCGACCAGGCCCGCGAACTCTGCCGTGCCGCCGCCACCGACGAGCGCGCCCGGGCCGCCGTCGAGCACGTCATCGACCGGCTCGGCCTCGGGCTGGCCGGCGTCGCCAACATCCTCAACCCCGACCGGGTGGTGCTCAGCGGGCTCCACCTCGACCTGCTGGAGGCCGCCCCCGAGCGGCTGCGCGCGGTGGTCGCCGAGCGCTGCCTCTGGGGGCGCAGCGGCCGGGTGCCGATCGTCGGCGCGGAGCTGGCGCACGGCGCGCTGGCCGGTGCGGCGGAGCTCGCCTGGCGGCCGTACCTGGCGGACCCGCAGTCGGTGGCGGCGGGGGTGTAGCCCGCGTCCATCCACGGAGGCGACCGGGGCGTGGTGTGGTGTGGCCACTTGGCGGCTCCGCGGTTCGACGGTTCCGCGGTTCGGTGGCCTGGGCGGCGGGGCGAGGACCGGCAGGGCGATAAGCGGAAGCTGGGGCTACGGAAACGGTTACTTATCGTGACTCTCGTACACTCGTAGTGAGCAATTCGGGGGGTCGAGCGAGGAGAGCAACCATGGGAAGCCAGCTGAGCGCCGAGCGGACGAGCACCGCGCGGACCGACGACGTCGACCGCTCCGACGCGGCCTACCGCAGCTGGCTCAAGGAGGCGGTGCGCAAGGTCCACGCCGACGCCAACCGCTCCGCCGACACCCACCTGCTGCGCTTCCCGCTCCCCGCCGACTGGGGCATCGACCTCTACCTCAAGGACGAGTCCACCCACCCCACCGGCTCGCTCAAGCACCGGCTGGCCCGTTCGCTCTTCCTGTACGGGCTCTGCAACGGCTGGATCCGCCCCGGCAAGCCGGTGATCGAGGCCTCCAGCGGCTCCACCGCCGTCTCCGAGGCGTACTTCGCGCAGCTCATCGGCGTGCCGTTCGTCGCGGTGATGGCCAAGTCCACCAGCCAGGCCAAGATCGACCTGATCCAGTTCCACGGCGGCGAGTGCCACCTGGTGGAGCGTTCGGACGAGGTGTACGAGGCGTCCGCCCGGCTCGCCGAGGAGACCGGCGGCCACTACATGGACCAGTTCACCTACGCGGAGCGGGCCACCGACTGGCGCGGCAACAACAACATCGCCGAGTCGGTCTTCGCCCAGCTGCGCCTGGAGCCGCACCCCGAACCGGCCTGGATCGTCGCCACGGCCGGGACGGGCGGCACCTCGGCGACCATCGCCCGGTTCGTCCACTACATGCAGTACGACACCCGGATCTGTGTCGCCGACCCGGAGAACTCCTGTTTCTTCGACGGCTGGGTCCAGCACGACCCGGAGGCGCTCTGTGACAGCGGCTCCCGGATCGAGGGGATCGGCCGGCCCCGGATGGAGCCGAGCTTCGTGCCCGGGGCGATCGACCGGATGATGAAGGTCCCGGACGCCGCGTCGATCGCCGCCGTGCGGGTGCTGGAGGACGTGCTCGGCAAGAAGGCCGGCGCCTCCACCGGGACGGGCCTGTGGGGAGCGCTGAAGATCGTCGCGCAGATGCGGGCGGCGGGGGAGCGCGGCAGCGTGGTCACCCTGATCTGCGACCCGGGTGACCGCTACCTCGACAAGTACTACTCGGACGACTGGCTGGCCGGCGAGCGGATCGACATCGCGCCGTACCGGGCCGGCCTGGAGTCCTTCCTGGCCGGCGGCTCCTGGTCGGGCTGACGCCGGCCACGGCCCGCTCGGGTCAGGCGCCGGGCCGGCGCTCGGTGAGGAACAGGGCGCCGGTCAGCGCGACGAGGACGGCCGTGGCGCCGTGGATGCCGTAGGCGGCGGCCGCCGAGCCGTGGTGGCTCAGCACGTTCAGCGCGTCGTCCAGCGGGACGAGCGCGTCGACCAGCAGGAGCATGCCCAGGGCGCGGCGGTGGCCGGTGGCGAGCAGGGCCAGGACGGCGATGCCCGAGGCGAGGTCGCGGATGCCCTTGACGTCGAAGAACGCGGCGGCCCCGCCGTGCGGCCACTCGGGCAGGCCGAAGCCGGTGACGGTGGTCTCGGGGGCGAACAGGTAGCTGACGCCGACGTATCCGATGCCGAGGGCGAGCAGGACGGCCAGGACGGTGGCGGTACTCTCGCGGGCGGTGCGGGCGGTGCGGGTAGTGCGCACGGGGCGGGTGCCGGTGGAGGCCGCGATGGTGGCGGCCGGGGCGACGGTGGTGGTGCCGGACATGGTGGATCCCCCTTGATGTGAACCGGAAGCCTGCGCCGCACTGCTTGCTAGCGCCGCTAGGAACTGAATCGAGGCTAGCTCTATCGACGCTCCCTTGTCTAGCGCCGCTAGGATTCGTCCTATGTCAATCCGGGAGCGCCGCGAGCGCGAACGCGCCGAGCGGCAGCAGCTGATCATCCGAACCGCCCGCGAACTGGCCGAGGGCGAGGACTGGGAGGCGGTGACGACCCGTCGGCTCGCCGAGCGGATCGAGTACAGCCAGCCCGTGCTCTACAGCCACTTCGCCAACAAGGACGCGATCGTGGCGGCCGTCGCGCTGGAGGGCTTCTCCGCGCTGGCCGCCGACCTGCGGGCCGCCGTACGGAAGGCCGACGGGCCGGCCGAGGCCTTCGGCGCCGTGGCCGGCACCTACCTCACGTTCGCGGCTGCCAATCCGGCGCTCTACGACGCGATGTTCACCCTCGCGACGGACCTGCCGTTCGGGAAGCCGGACTCGCCCGCCCCGCTGGAAGAGGCCTTCGCCGCGCTCGTCGGGCCGATCGCCGAGGTGGCCGGCGCCGAGGATCCGGAGCCCTTCGCCGAGATGGTCTGGGCGGCCCTCCACGGCCTCGTCACCCTCACCCGGAGCGGCCGGCTGCGCCCGGACTTCGCGGAGCAGCGGCTGGCGCTGCTGGTGGAGCGGATGCTGGGTGGTGCGGCCCGTCGGGGGTGACGGGACGCCGCGACAGAGGCGCTGTGGGCAGAGAACAGGTGGCGGATGTCGTCCTCTGCCGCTTGTCGGCTGCCGCTCCGCAGGTCAGGTGCCCTGCCTGCCCGTGCGGCGGAGCACCGCCCTGCCGCCCGTGAGGTCGACGCCGGTCCGCTTCGGCGCGCCGTCGTGCTCGTCGTCCCGCAGCACCAGCTCGATCCGCCGCTGCTCCAGCTACACACGCTTGCTCGGGTAGAGCAGCGCGTGCAGCTCCTCGGTGGCGGTCGCTCCCGCTCCGCCCCCACCCGCGCGCGATCCCGTGCGCGATCCCGGAAGCGCGCCGTCCGCCCCCGGCCGGGCGAGCAGCCGGCGGGCGACCGCGCCGAGGAAGAACACCACGACCAGGGCGGCCGGCAGCAGCAGTCCGCCCGCCGCGCCGGTGAGAAGCATGCTCATGCCGGTTCAACGCCCGGCGGGTGGAGGGGAGTTCCTCGCCGGACGGTGCCACGCCGAGCCGGACGGTGCCACGCCGAGCCGGTCAGGGCAGTCGCTCGGGGCGGCCGCTCGGGGGCAGGCGGTCAGGGGAGCCGGGCGCCCGGGAGGTCGGCGGGGACGAGCAGTTGGAGCTCCTCGGTGGACGGGTCCTCCAGGTGGGCGACCCGCATCGCGTGCCGCTCGACCATCGTCTCGAAGACCTGCCGGGCCGTGCGCCCGTTGCCGAAGTTGGGGCCGCGCTCCAGGCCGGCGAAGTGGTCGAGCAGCGCGCCCTCGGTGGCCTCGGCCAGCGCGTACTCGTGCTCGGCGCACTGGGCGCGGGCGATCTCCAGCAGCTCGTCCGCGCTGTAGTCGGAGAAGGTGATGGTCCGTGAGAACCGGGACGATACACCGGGGTTGGCGGAGAGGAAGCGTTCCATCTCGGCGGTGTAGCCGGCCACGATGACGACCACCTCGTCCCGGTGGTCCTCCATGAGCTTGACCAGGGTGTCGATCGCCTCGCGGCCGAAGTCGCGGGCGCCGTCCTCGGGGGCCAGCGCGTACGCCTCGTCGATGAAGAGCACCCCGCCGCGGGCCCGGTCGAAGGCGGCGGCGGTGCGGATCGCGGTGGAGCCGATGTGCTCGCCGACCAGGTCGACGCGGGCCACCTCGACCAGGTGGCCGCGCTGCAACACCCCGAGTGAGGCGAGGATTTCGCCGTAGAGCCGGGCCACCGTGGTCTTGCCGGTGCCGGGGGCGCCGGTGAAGACCAGATGGCGGCGGAGCGAGGGGGCCTTGAGCCCGGCCTGCCGGCGGCGCCGGCCGACCGAGATCAGGTCGATCAGCGTCCGCACCTCCTGCTTGACCGTGGCCAGGCCCACCAGCGCGTCGAGTTCGGCGAGCGCTTCGTCGGCGGGCCGGCAGTCCGGAATCGGCCCGATCGCCGCCGATACCGGTGCCGACGCCGGGGCGGGAGCCACCCGTGCGGTCAACGGAGGCGCCGGTGCCGCGAGTTGGGCGGTCCGCGGGGCGGGCAGCTCAGGCCCGGGCGCGGCCGGCGCGACGTCGTCCGAGGTGCAGGCCTCCACCACCGGCCCGGGCTCGGAGAACTCGAAGCCGGCCCGCTCGTTCTGCTCCGCCCGGCAGCGGGTCAGGACGGTGCGGCAGCCGTCGATGATGTGGAAGCCGAAGCCCTTGCCGTGCGAGACCCGGCAGTCCTCGAAGGTGCCGCGGCCCTGTGCCGAGACGTACACACCGGCGTCCGAGCTGGCCCGGACGGTGCAGTCGCGCACCACCGGGTCGGCGCCCTTGGTGACGATGACGCCGGTGGCCACGTCGGAGATCTCGCAGTCGGTGAGCAGCCCGCCGCTGCCGTGGTCGCGGAACCAGAGCCCGGTGCCGGCCTCCTGGACCCGGCAGCGGGTGAGCGTCACCCCGGCGCCGCCGCTGACCGAGACCGCGGAGCTGCGGATCCGGCTGAACGAGCAGCCCTCGGCGGTGGCGGTGGAGTCGCGGTCCAGGACGAACAGTGCGTCCGGCAGGTCGTGCAGCGAGCAGTCGGTGAGGGTGAGCCGGGCGCCGTCGCTGACCCAGAGCGCCGGGTACTCGCCCGACGATCCGTGGATCTCGCTGGACTCGGCGGTGGCCTCGGTGCCCTGGTCCCAGACCGAGAGCGCGCCGCGCCCGAAGTCCCGCACGGTGCTGTTGACCAGGCTGAGCCGGGCCCGGCCGCGCAGGTCGGCGCCGTTCTCCGGAAGGTCGTGCACCCGGCAGCCGGTCAGCACCAACTCGGCCTCGCTGTCCAGGGTCACGCCGTTGCCGGTGACCCGGTGGATCTCGCAGTCGACCAGCCGCCCGCCGGCCTGCGCCTCGGCCTGCACCCCACTGCCCCGGATCTCGTAGATCTCGCAGCCGGTCAGCTCGGCGGCGCTGCCCGGGTCGGCCAGGAGCACGCCGGCGCCGCCCGCGTGGTGGATCCGGCAGCGTTCGAGTGCGGCGGTGGCGCCGTCGAGGACGGCCAGTCCGGCCTGCCCGGCGGCGGCGACCTCGCAGTCCTCGAAGGCGGCCGCGGTCCCCTCGCCGCGCAGCCGCAGGCCGAGACCGGCCGGGTTGGTGACCACGCAGCCGCGCAGGGTGGGCCGGGCGCCGCCGGTGACCTCGATGCCGGTGGCCGAGCGGGTCTCCACCCGGCAGCCGCTGAGCGAGGGAGTCGCCTCCGGGCCGGTGACCAGCACGGCCGGGACGGAGCTGTCGCTGCCCTCGATCACCAGGTCACGGACGATGGCGGCGGCGGTGACGGTCAGGGGTACGCCACCCGGCGGGTCGATCCGGACCGTGCCGGGGCCCTGCGCGGGGACGACGGTGACCGCCTTGTCCAGCACCAGGTTCTCCCGGAAGGTGCCGGGCCGGACGCTCACCGTGTCGCCCGGCTCGGCGGCCGCGAGGGCCTCCGCGAGCGTGTCGTACTCGCCGGCGCGGCGCCGCCAGCGGGATGCGCTGTCCTGGGTGACCCGGACCCTGTGCTCAGCCATGACGGTCTGTCGTCCCCACCTTCGTCGAGCCGGCGATCAACGGGCCGTGTGCGCGTGGGTGCGCGGGCCGCCCGCCCACCGTAGCGCGCCCGCGCGGGTGGTCCGGCCGCCCGGCGCAGAGAGGTGCCGGGGGCCGTTTCGTCTTCACCACATGCTTCAACGAGCGCGCACAGTTCCGGTTCCGGACGGGACGGGAACGAAGGAGGCGGCCGGGAGGCTCAGACCGGCTCGTTCGCCGGCCAGTGGGCGCCGTCCTCCAGCACCTCGACCTCGTCACCGACCCGGAGCGTGCCGAGCACGTCGCCGTCGGTGCCGGCCGGGCGCTCGGGGATCAGGTTCTGCCCGAACGCCGCCTTCTTGAGCAGCTTGTGGTGCCGGGCCAGGGTGCGCAGCGGCTCGGGGCCGCGCCGCTCGCCGCTCTCCTGGTCGGTGGTGGTGACCACGCACCGGCCGCACGGCTTGGCCACCTTGAAGGTCAGCCCGCCGATCCGGATCCGGCGCCAGCCGTCCTCGGCCCACGGCTCGGCGCCGCCGACCACCACGTTCGGGCGGAAGCGCTCCATCGGCAGGGTCTCGTGGCCCTCCGGGTGCTCCTCGCCGATCAGCGCGTTGAGCTTCTCCAGCGAGGCGGTGGTGACGAGCAGCAGCGGGAAGCCGTCGGCCATCGAGACGGTGTCGCCGGGCGCGGAGAACTGCGGGTCGACCGGGCGGGCCCGAGGGTCGTCCAGGTGCACCAGGCGGTAGTCGCCGAGGTGCTCGGCGATCCACAGGTGGGCCTCCTTGACCGCCTCGGCGGCGCGGAACCGGGTGCCCCAGACCTCGACCTCGGCGAGCGGGTCGCCGTCCGCGACGGCCGGAGCCGGGACGTCGATCCGGGAGCCGCCGGGGGCGGTGAGGGTGAGCGTGCCGTCCTCGGAGAGCTCGGCGCGGATCTGGCCGAGGGCGGCGTTCTCGCGCTGGCTGACGAAGCGTCCGGTGGCGTCGGCCAGCATCCAGCGGCGGTCGCCGACCAGGCCCCACGGTTCGACCCGGGCGCTCGCGGGGCTCAGGCGGTACATCGACTTGACGGGGTAGACGTGGAGTCCGGTGAGCAGCATCCCCCCATCCTGCCAGCACCCGCCGGACCGCCGGCACCCCCGGTGGCCGGGGCTGCGGCACCCCGTACGCGCACGGACCGCCCGGACGCCGTGGGGGGCGGTCCGGGCGGTCCGTGGATGACCCGTTTCTCCGTACGCCCGGCGCGCGGTGGCGCCGGGTGGTGCTCAGGTGGTGCGGGTTCGGGCCGGGTGGGGCCGGCCCAAGGGCGTCAGTAGCCCTGGCCCTGCGGCTGGTAGCCCTGCTGGAACTGGCCCGGCTCGCCGTACGCGCCCGGGCGCTGCGGCTGCATCGGGCGGACCGGCGCGACCGGGGAGACGGCCGGGCGCAGCTGGGCGCCGCCGAAGCCCTGGTCGCCGCCCTGGCCCTGGAAGCCGGGGCCGCCGGCCGGGCCGGCGCCGGCGAAGGACTGCTGGCCGCCGAACGACTGCTGGCCGCCGAAGCTCTGCGGGCCGCCGTTCGGCTGGCCGGCGGGCTGCGGCTGGCCGCCGAAGGAGCCCGGGCCGCCCATCGGCTGCGCGCCGAAGGACTGCGGGCCGCCCTGGCCGGCGCCGACGAAGGTGTTCTGCCCGCCGAAGCTCTGGCCGCCGGACGGCTGGTAGCCGCCGCCGGTGGCCTGCGAGAAGCCGGGGGCGGGAGCCTGCGGACGCTGGCCGGACAGGTACGGCTGCGGGCCTCCGTAACCGGGGACGGGCGGCTGGGGCGCGGAGGCGTACGCCGGTGCGGGCTGGGCCGGGATGTACGCCGTGGCGGGGCCGGCGGAGGGACCGCTGCTCGGGCCGGGGCCCAGGGCGAGGCGGGCGGGCGGCAGCGCGGGGAGGTTGCTGCCGGGGGTGTCGTACCCACCGCCGTACCGGTTGTCGTAGGACGGGCCGAGGCCGGATCCGTAACCGGACGACAGTGCCGGCGGCAGGGCGGCCGGCACGTTGATGGGCGCGATCTGCGGGACACCGCGCTCTGCGACGAGGGAGTCGTAGATGGGCGTGCCGGAGGAGAAGGACGGAGAGGGGTAGCCGACTCCGTCGTAGGAGCGGGGCGAGGTCATGGGGCATACGGTAAGCCCACAATGCGCCTGCTGAGGAGAGTGGGAGGCCGAGCAGTTCGAGTGTTTACACAGTCTTCGCTCGCACAAAGGTTTCGAAAGTAGTAAGAACGGACATTCCGGCAGCGAGTTCAGGCCAGGTTCGGGCCGGGGTGCGGCCTCGAACGGAGCCCGGACGGGGCCCGCGAAGGCCGGTGCGGTGACGGGGCAGTGGACGGTTCCGGTCCCGGCGAAGAAACTTTTGCGGGCGGGGCGTGCGCTGGCGCATTCGAGCCCCTGCCGGGGGGCCGACAGGGGCTCGTGAATGTTTCGGGAATAAATTTCCCGTGAGGGCTGGTCAGGGGCGCGAAGCCCGAGGTCAGCGAGCCTGCGCGGCCGCGGGCCGGTGTGTCGTGGATGTGTGGGCCCTGGTGTGCGGGCCGTCGTGTGCGGGGCGTGGGCGTGTGTGCCGGGGGCCCGGGCGTCAGCGGGCCTGGGCCGGCTGCGGGTGGGACGCCTGGGCGGGGAAGCCCGGCCGGCCGGCCACCTCGGAGGTGCAGAACGAGCAGCGCACCGCCGCCGCCGGGATCGGGCTCAGGCACTCCGGGCAGTCCGCCTTGGCGACCGGTGCCGGCTTGGCGCCGTCCAGCCTCGCCTGGAGCTTGCCGACCGGCACCACCACGATGAAGTAGATCACCGCGGCCACCAGCACGAAGCTGATCAGCGCGTTCACGAACACGCCGTACGGGAAGGCGGTGCCGGCCACCGCGAAGGTCTTCTGGGTGAAGTCGCCGACGGCGCCGGTGGCGACGCCGATGAGCGGGGTGAGGAAGGCCGTGACGAACCCGGTGACGACGGCGGTGAAGGCCGCGCCGATGACGATGCCGACCGCGAGGTCGACGACGTTTCCGCGCAGCAGGAAGCTGCGGAATCCCTTGAGCACCGGGTGACTCCAAATCCGTACGGGGGAGGGTGAGATGGGACCGCGGGCCCCGGCCGGACATCCTGCCGACCGGGGGTGCCCGCGGTCCAACCGTGTTTCACCCGATCCGCCTAACCGGCGGGCGGCCGGTCAGGCGGTGCGCAGGCGCTCCGCGTACGGCTGGATCCGGGCCACCGCCGCGGCGATCCGGCGGACGACGGGTGCGTCCATGTGCGACCAGAGCGGCACGGTGAGCACCGCGGAGGCCAGCCGGTCGGTCACCGGCAGGGCCTCGGCCTGGCCGAGGTGGGCGTAGGCGCGCTGGCGCTGCACCGGCGGGTGGAAGTAGCGGCGCGAGTCGATGCCCTCGGCCCTCAGGGCGTCGGCGAGTCGTGACGCGGTGAGCCCGAAGGCGGCGGCGTCCAGGATCAGCGTGAGGTCCTTGAAGGTGGAGACGTCGCCCTCCTCCGGCAGGGCCAGCCGCAGCCCCGGCAGGCCGGAAGTCTCCGCGGCGAACTCGGCCACAAGAGTGCCTCGATGGGCCACCCGTTCGGGCAGCCCGGCCAGCCAGTTGAGGCCGACGGCGGCGTGCAGTTCGCTCATCCGGGCATTCAGGCCGGGGAAGAGCGTGTCGTAGTCGCCGGGGTTGCCGTAGTCGCGGGCGGTTCGCAGCCGGCCGGCGAGGCCGGCGTCCCGGGTGGCGACCAGGCCGCCCTCGCCGGCCACCGCGACCTTGGTCGGGCTCATCGAGAACACCTCGGCGTAGCCGAAGTTGCCGACCGGCACGCCCTTGCGGCGGCTGCCGAAGCCGTGGGCCGAGTCGTAGACCAGCGGCACGCCGGCCGCGTCGGCGGCCTCCTGGAGCCGCTCGACCTGGCAGGGCGTGCCGTAGACGTGGGTGGCCATCAGCGCGGCCGGGCGGTCGGCGGCGGCGAGCCGGGCGGCCGCGTCCTCGGGGTCGAGGGTGATGTCCTGCTCGCGGGCCTCGGCGAACACCGGGGTGCCGCCGGCCCAGTGGGCGGCGTGCGCGGTGGCGGAGAAGGTGAAGCCGGGCATCACCACCGGGCGCCCGCCCCCGACCCCGGCGGCCTGGAGCACCAGCATCAGGCCGGCGGTGCAGTTGGAGACGGCCACCACGTGCGGCACGTCCAGCAGCTTGGCGGCGGTCTCCTCCAGTTCGGCGACGGTGCGGCCGTTGGTCAGCTGCCCGCTGTCGAGGACGGTGCCGAGCCGCTCCAGCAGCGCGGCGCGGTCGGGGACCCGCACGCGGGTGAGCGGGAGTCCGTCCGGGAACGCGGGCGTGCCGCCGAGGGCGGCGGGCAGGGCAAGGGTGTCGGTGGTCATGGCGCGGTGGATCCCCCCTGGAACGGTGACT
Source organism: Kitasatospora sp. NPDC022785 (assembly GCF_055561295.1). Classification (NCBI taxonomy): domain Bacteria; kingdom Bacillati; phylum Actinomycetota; class Actinomycetes; order Kitasatosporales; family Streptomycetaceae; genus Kitasatospora; species Kitasatospora sp. NPDC022785. The sequence continues at coordinate 32,601 of NZ_JBVHHB010000033.1, forward strand.
GGGACTCGGAGTTGCGCGGGAACGGGAGCCTGCCCGCCGACGGTGGCCCGGACGATGACCGGGGCGAGGGCAGGGTCGAGGACTGTGACACTGACCGGGGCGAGGGCTTCTGTGGTGGGGAGGGAGGCGGCGAGCCGGACGACGCAGCCGCCTCCGGGCGGCCCGGACCGCCGACGCGGCCGACGGCGTGGACCTCGGGCGGCCGCAGCCGCCCACCCCACTGCCCCGGCGCGACCCGCCAGACCGGTGGCGAGCGGCGCTTGGCCGGCCCGCGGGCGGTGGTGGCCGCCGGCACGACCAGCAGCACCAGCACCAGCGGCAGCACCTGGACGCGCTCGCGCGACAGGATGCCCATGTTGTTGATGGTCGAGAAGGCCCAGCAGAACAGCAGCGTGTAGACGGCGGTGAAGGCGAGGTACGAGCGCTGCACGAACAGCCGGGGCAGGCGGCTCAGCCGCGGCCAGCTGCGGATGAACATCACCAGCAGCGCGAAGCACTCCACCGACTGGATCAGGTTCTGGATGTTGGACGCCTCGAACGGGAACGGCCGGAAGAGCACGCTGACCACGGCGACCGGCAGCCCCGCCGGATTGAGGCTGATCCTGGGCGCGGTGTCCTCGGGCGCGGTCGCGCTGATCATGGAGTTGCCCTGGCTGGTGCGCCGCGAGGTCTCCGAGAGCACCTGGTTGACGGCGTCGCCGCCGGTGCCGTCGGTGCCGAAGAAGGTGGAGACCTGCTGGAGCATCAGTACCGCCATCGCGCCCAGCACCACCGCGGTCAGGATGGTCCGCAGCGGCCCGAGCGCGCTCGCCTGCTGCGGGCGCTTGCGCAGCACGTACGCGACCATCAGTCCGGCCCCGGCGAGCGCGGTGACGTGCGGGCGGACCATCGCGGTGCCGAGCGAGCCGAGCGCGATGCAGGCGAAGGCGCCGAAGCGGCGGTCCAGCAGCCGGGCGGTGCCGTAGGTGGTCAGGCCCAGGCAGAACATCATCCAGGCGTCCTTGCCGATGCTGGACGGCCAGAACAGCAGCGAGGGCAGGAAGAAGACCAGCTTGGCGTACTTTCGGGTGTCCGCCTCGGGGAACGCGATCTGCAACGCCCGCCAGAACAGCAGCAGGCCCCAGAACCCCAGCCAGGAGAAGACGAGGAACCCGCCGATCAGCGACGGCCCGGTGATCGCGTAGACGACGCCGGTGACGATGATGACGAAGCCGGTCCCGGCGACCTTCATCCCGAGGTCGTAGTGGACGCCGGCGAACAGGTCGGCCTGGTCGAGGTAGGCGGCGAGCTCGGTGCCCTTCTGGTGGTACATCTTGGCGTCGGCCGCGCCGCCGTACAGCACGAACGCCATCAGGTAGCGGGGGAAGGCGCAGAGCAGCTTGGCCGTCATGGCCAGCAGCAGCAGGCGGAACACGTCCCGCTCGGGGTTGGCGGCGGCGATCCGGGCGAGGATCGGGGTACCGACCGCCATCAGCGCCGGGAGGATCAGCAGTGCGCCCCACGTGTCGTACGAGGTGTGCACCAGGGCGAGCACGAAGAGTGTGACGTAGCCGGTCACCAGCGCGGCCGCGACGGTGGAGGGCCAGGGCACGCGGGTCAGTGCGGCCCGGGCGGGGTGCAGCGCGGCCCGGGCCGCCGGGGCCGGCCAGGGCATCAGAAGACCTCCAGGTCACCGAGGGTGAACCGCCAGTCGGCCACGGTCAGTTCGGTGCGGCCGGCCGGGGTGCGGGCGGCCAGCCGCATGCCGGTGCGCGGTGCGCGCAGGTAGCCGGTGCGCAGTGCGGCGGCGGCCGCCTCGGTGCCGGGGGAGAGGTGGGTGGCGACGTGGTCGCAGCCGGACTCGTGGGCGGCGGCGCGCAGCAGCCGGGCGGCGCTGTCCCGGTCGCCGGGGCGGACCAGGACGTCGGCGAGGGTGAACTCGGCCAGCGGGCCGCGCCGGCGGGGCCGGCCGAGGGCGAGGCCGGTCAGTTCGCCGCCGCGGTGGGCGGTGAGGACGCGGTAGTCCAGGCCCGGGGCCCGCCCGTAGCGCCAGTGCAGGAACTCCGGGGTGCGGCGCACGGCCAGGCGGGGGTCGGCCGCGTCGGCCGCGGCCCGCTCGCGCAGCAGCTCGGCCAGCGGGCCGTCGGCCGGCTGGGCGTCGAACCAGTCCACGGCGGTGGGGAGTTGGCAGGCGACCGGCGCCGCCGGCCCGGCCGGACGGCGGTCCAGTGCGGCGCGCACGCCGCGGGCGAACGCCGCCGGGCGCACGGCCCGCAGCGCCACCGGGACCGCGCCGAGCTCCTGCCAGCCCATCGTCCGGTAGCCGGGCAGGCTCTTGCCGTTCGGAGTGTTGAACACCAACTCCGTCTCACCGGAGACCTGTTCGAGCAGGTCCAGGGTGAGCCGGCGGAAGATGCCGCGGCCCTGGAAGTCCGGGTGGGTGGCGGTGTCCACCGGCCGGACGGCGGCGATCGTACGACCGGTGGCGCCCTCGTGCCACTGCCAGCGCAGGAAGAGCCGGACGCCGGCGAGGCGCCCGTCCGGGGTCTCGGCGAGCAGGCCGGGGCTGGCGCCGAAGGGGTTCTGCCGGTGCTTCCAGATGAAGAACTCGGCGGTGCGGGTGCCGGTCGGGCCGCCGGCCAGTGAGGCGGTCAGCAGGTCGAGTACCGCCGGGAGGTCGGCGTCCGTGAGCGGGCGGAAGGTCGGCTCGGCGGGGGAGGGCAGGGCACTCACGTCCGGACTCGCACTCATTTCGGGGTCGGGCCTCCGGAGGAGGCGGTGGTCGGGGGTTCAGCGCCGCAGGACCTGCTCGTACACCGCCTCGACGGCCCGCTGTGCGCCCGCCACGTCGAAGCCCTTCGCGCGCTCCCGGGCCGCCGCGCCGAGGCGCTCGCGCAGCCCCGGGTCGCCGGCCAGCCGGGCCAGGGCCTCGGCCAGCGCGGCCGGGTCGCCGGGCTCCACCAGCAGGCCCTGCCCACCGTCGTCCACCACCTCCGGCATGCCGCCGACCCGGGTGACGACGGACGGCAGGCCGCTGGTCATCGCCTCCATCAGGGCCACCGGCAGGCCCTCCTGCCGGGAGCTCAGGGTGAACACGTCCAGTCCGGGCAGCAGCACCGGCACGTCGGAGCGCGAACCGGCGAACAACACGCTGTCGGCGACGCCCAGTTCGGTGGCGCGGGCCCGCAGCCGGCCGTCCAGCGGGCCGGCGCCGACCAGCACCAGCCGGGCCTGCGGGTGCCGGCGGCGCAGCGTGGCGTGGGCCGTGAGCAGGGTGGCCTGGTCCTTCTTCGGGGTGAGGTTGCCGACCGTGCCGACTACGAACGCGTCCTGCGGGAGCCCGAGTTCGGTGCGCGCGGCGGCACGGGCGGCCGGACCGCCGGGGGCGCCGGCCAGGTCGGGGCCGTGGTGCACCACGTGCACCCAGTCACCGGGGCGTCGGCGTTCGGCGGGGATGGTCCGCTCGACGGCGTGCGAGACGGCGATCACCGCGTCGTTGCGCCGGTAGGTCAGTGCGTTGGCCCAGCGGGTGGCCGGCCGGTAGCGCTCCCAGACGTTGTGCTCGGTGTGCACCAACCGCGGGGACCCGGCGGTGGGGGCCAGCAGCCGGGCGGCGGCGGCCGGGATCGGCATGTGGGTGTGGACCAGCCCGTAGCGGCGGCCGGCGAGCAGGCGGCGCAGCCGCAGCGGCCAGCGCGGGTCGGCCCGGCCGGGAGTGCCCGGCGCACCGCCGAGGCAGTGCACCCGCACCCCGGCCCCGACGAGTGCCGGGGCGAGGGCGTCCTTCCACGGCAGCACGTACGCGACCTCGATCTCGTAGCGTGAACGGTCCGCGTGGCGGGCGCAGTTGAGCAGCAGCTGCTCGGCGCCGCCGCGGCCGAGGCCCTTGGCCAGCCAGAGGACCCTCGTCGGCCCGCTCACCGCTCCTCCGCCTCGTGCAGCAGGGCGGGCTCGTCGTGGTCGCCGTCGCCCTTGGGGTCCTGGCCGCCCTGGGCGGCGTGCCCGCCCTTGCCGCTCTGGCCGACGTGACCGCGCTGATCGCCCTGACCGTTGACACGGTGGCCGTCGGCGCCGTGGCCGTCGGCGCCGCGCCGGGCCCAGCTGGGCGCCGACCGTTCCGCCGGCCGCTCGGCCCCGGGCTCCTTCGCCCGCTCCAGCGCCGGTGCCGTCGCCGGAGCGGCCGCGCGCGGCAGGGCGGTCTGCGCCGAGCGGCCGCCGACCGCCACCGGACCGCCGCCCGCCGTGCTGCGCCGCCGCCGCCCGGCCGGGCCATAGGTGCCGAGCAGTGCCACGCCGGCCACCGGCACGCCCGTCCGGGAGAGCAACTCCGCCACCCGGTCCGCCTGTTCCGGTGTCACGTTGCCGCTTCGCACGGTCACCAGGACCGCGTCGGCGTGCTGGACCAGGTCGTACGCGTCATTGGCGTGCAGCAGCGGGGAGGTGTCGACCAGGATCACGTCCGCGTGCCGCCGGGCCCGGCGCAGCACCTCGGCGGCCCGCAGCACCAGCGCCGCCGGGTAGGCGGTGGTGTTGCCGCCGGTGATCAGCGAGACGCCCTCGACGTTGGTCGGCCGGATCAGCTCGTCCAGCTCACCCAGCTGTTCGCCGCTGAGCAACTCGGCCATGCCCGGCCCGCCGCCCACGCCGAGGTGGGCGTGCAGCTGCGGGTGGCGGAAGTCGCAGTCCAGCACCAGGACTTCACGCCCGGTCTCGGCGAGCGCGGCGGCCAGGTTGGCCACCGTGGTGGTCCGCCCGTCGCCGCTGCTGCCGGAGGCGACCAGGACCACCGGCGCCGGTCGGCCGAGCCGGCGCGCGACGCCTTCGGCCGGCTCCCGGCCGGCCTGCCCGTGGGCCGGCAGGGCGAGCGCGTCCGGGCCGGTGAGCAGCAGGGTGGAACGCAGCGAACGGTACGCCTCGGCGGCCGGGTCGGACGGCCGGGCGCGCACCAGCGGTTCGCGCAACCGCCGCAGCCGGCGGGAGAGTTGCGGCACCTCGCCGATCACCGGCAGGTTGAACGCCTCCTCGACCGCGTTGCGGGTGCGCAGCCGGGTGTCCATCCGGCTGAGCATCAGCGCCGCGACGACGCCCAGGGCGAGGCCGAGGGCCACCGCCAGGCCGAGCCGGACGCTGCGGGTGGGGGAGGAGAGCAGGTTGCTGGTGCCCTGGCGGGCGTCGATGCTTCCCCACTGCTGGATGGCGTCGGTCTGGGCGCCGTTCTGCAGCTTGCTGATCGCGGTGAGCGTCGCGGTCAGCGAGGTGGACGCGGCGGTCAGCTTGGGCTGGAGCTTGGGCTGGTCGCCGGCCGATGAGCGGTTGAACTGCTGCTGGATGTCGTCCAGCGCCTTCTGCTGGGCGTCGGCCTGCGACTGGAGCTTCTTGATGGTCTCGGCGGCGCTCTTGGCGGACTCGTCGCTGAAGCCCTTGATGATCGCGGCCGAGTAGGCGGCCGCCAGGTCGGAGCAGGACTGCTGGGTCGGCCCGGTGGTCGCTATCGACAGCATCTGGGCGCTGTCGGCCGTCACCGTCCGGCGGGCGATCACCGCGGCGGCGTCGGCGATGCCGAGCTGTTTGGCCGCCGCCGTCGCGACGTCCGAGCCCTGCGCGTACGAGAGCACCTGGTCGGCCCGCACGGTGTCGCCGGCCCCCGCGACCGGCGTGATGGCGACCTTGCACTTCCATTTGGCGTTGTCCACCGTGTCACCGGCCGGGGTCAGCAGCCAGCCGACGACGAGTGCGGCGAGCGTGCAGCCGACGAGCAGCCGCCAGTACCGCCGCAGGACGGTGAAGTGGTTTGCCGGTTCCACCGGTTGGATCCCCTCGCGTTCGTGTGCGGTGGTGCTGTGGAACTCCCGCCCGGGGGCGGCCCGTTCGGGAGCGCGACGGTCCGGGTGCTGCTACCTGTGCCGGACTCGCGGCACGGTGGGATCCCTCGGCTGATGTCGCAACTCGCCCCCCTGACGACTCGCTCCCCGGCGTTCCCCGTCCGGCGTCGCCGCGCGAGCCCGCTCTCGGCCCGCCGCCCCCGCCGGTCCCCCCTGCGATGCTTGCCGAGCCGCGACGTGCGGCGCAACCGCTTTGGCGATACTGGGACCGGCCGATTCCCGACGAACGGCCCGGTGGTGGCCGGAACCCGTCAGACCGCGCGCACCCGCAGCGACCGCTCGTAGAACTCGACCATCTGCGCCGACACCTGGTGCAGGGTGAACGAGGTCAGGAACCGGGCCCGGGCCGCCTTCGCCCGCACCCGGGCCGCCGCCCGGTCCTCCAGCGTGTCGGTGAGCGCCGCCGCCAGTTCGGCCGGCCGCTCCGGCGCCACCAGCCGGGCGTAGTCCTCCGAGCCGACCGTCTCACGCAGCGCGGGCACGTCCGCGCAGACCAGCGGCACGCCGACGCCCATCGCCTCCATCGCGGCGCTGCCCAGCCCCTCCCAGCGGGAGGGCACGGCGAACGCGTCGGAGGCGGCCATCAGGTCGAAGACGTCGTCGCGCGGCCCGAGGAAGCGCACGTTCCCCGCCGCCGCGGCGAGCGCGGTCAGCCGGGCCGTCTCGCCGCCCTCGCTGCCGGCCAGCAGTAGCACCGCGTCCGGCTCGGCGCGCAGCACCCCGGGCCAGGCCTCCAACAGCACGTCCAGGCCCTTCTGGTACTGCTGGCGGGCAGCCGCGAGGACCACCGGGACGTCCTGCGGGAGGTCCAGCGCGGACCGGACGGCGGCCCGCCGGTCCGGGGTGACGGAGCCCAGCAGCTCCGGGTCGCGCCCGCGCGGGACGACGTCGATCCGGTCCCGCGGCACCCGCAGCCGCTGCGCCATCGCCCCGGCCACGTACCGGGTCAGGGCGTGGAAGCGCCGGGTGCCCTGGGCGGTCGCGGCGTCCACCGCCTGTGCGGCCCGCACCTTCCACGGGCTGAGCCCGCGCGCGCCCCGGTGCTCCGGGCCGTACGACGAGTTCACCAGGCTGGAGACCACCGGGGTGCGGGCCGACAGGGCGGCGGCCCGGCCGAGCACGTCGGACTCGTAGAGCGTGGTGTGCACGAGGTCCGGCCGGCGCTCCCGGATCAGCCGGTGCAGTGCGGCGCCCGTCCGCCCGCGGGTGGCCCGGCCCACGCCGAACACGTCGGCACCGGCCCCGGTCAGCTCCGGCTGGAAGCCGCCGGGGGAGTCCTTGAGATACGCGACGTCCAGTTTCACCCCGGCCCGCACCAGTTGGGGGGCCATCGCCACCAGACCCTGCTCGGCCCCGCCGACCCGGCTCACGCTGTCGATCACATAGAGCACATGCACAGGCCAACCCCCGCCCTCCTGGGGCGCGCCCGGTCTCCCTGCCGGCCGGCACCCTGATTGCCGATCAGCATCGCAGGTGGCGGCCGCCGCCCGCCAGGGAATCGGCCAGGACGCTCCGCCGCCTCCCGGGGCGGCCGGGGGCGGCCGGGGGCGCGCAGCAGGGCGCAGAGCCGGCGCGCCCGGCGGGCGGTGGCGTCCCGCGGCGCCTCGCGGGAGTACCCACGCGGGCGCGCAGGCACCACGGGCTTGCGCGAAGGGGCTGTACCGCGCCGGGCCCTGTGCCAAGGTCGTTCCCATGCCCGACGCGACGCCGGCGAAGACGGCCGGAACCCGCCCCCGCATCCTGCACCTGATCACCGATCCGCGCCGCCGCGGCGCCCAGAACCTCGCCAGGGACCTCGACCGGGAGCTGCGCCGCCGCGGCCAGGCATCCGCACTGCGCGCCCTCGCCCCGCACCCCGACGCCCACCCGGACGCGCCCGACACCCGTGCCACCACCGTGCTCGGACCGGGCCGGCTGCACCCGGCCACCCTGCGCGCCCTGCGCGCCGCGGCCCGCACCGCCGACCTCGTCGTCGCGCACGGCTCGTCCACCCTCACGGCCTGCGCCCTCGCCCTGGCCGGCACCCGCACGCCCTTCGTCTACGTCTCCATCGGCGACCCCCGGCACTGGACGGCGAGCCCACTGCGCCGGCTGCGCACCGGCGTCCTGCTGCACCGTGCGGCCGTCGTCACCGCACTGGCCGACGAGGCCCGCGGCGTCCTGCGGGACCGCTTCCGGCTGCCCGCCGGCAAGGTTCGCACCATCCCCAACGCCCGTGCCGCCGACCGTTACCCGCCCGCCGACGGCGAGGCCGGCCGGCGGGCCGCCCGGCACGCCCTCGGCCTGCCCGCCGACGGTCTGCTGGTCGCCTGGATCGGCGCGATCGCGCCGGAGAAGCGGCTCGACCTCGCCCTCGACGCCCTCGACCGGCTCCCCGACGTCCGCCTCGCCGTGGCCGGCGACGGCCCGCAGCGCGCCGCCCTCGAACAGCATCCGGCCGCGGCCAGGGCTCACTTCCTCGGCACCCTCGCCGACCCGGGCCCGCTCTACCGGGCCGCCGACGCGCTGCTGCTCACCAGCGACAGCGAGGGCGTGCCCGGTGTCCTGATCGAGGCCGGGCTGGCCGGGCTGCCCGCCGTCGCCACCGACGTCGGCTGGGTCCGCTCGGTGGTCCGCGACGGTGTCACCGGCGCCCTGGTCGCCCCCGGAGACCCGCTCGCGCTCGCCGAGGCGCTGGCCGAGGTGCTGGCCGGCGACCGTGCCGCGCTCGGCGCCGCCGCCCGCGCGCACACGCTCGCGCAGAACGAGCTCGGCGTGGTGACCGACGCCTGGCAGGGCCTGTTCACCGAGGTCTGGCGCCGGAGCTGACCGGCCCGTGCCCGGGGCGCGCACCGACGATGCGTCAAAACGGCGTCCGCCCTGGGAACGGACGCCGGACAGGCGCATACTTCGCTGCGCGGCGCGCCCGTACGACGGAGCCAGCAGGGACTCCGCCCGGGTGCGCCGGCACGGGGAAAGGTCACCGGCATGGTGGTACTCGCGGGCCTCGCGGCCCTGGGAATTCTCTGGCTCGCCACCGGGGTACGGGTGGTGCAGCAGTACGAGCGGGGTGTGGTCTTCCGGCTGGGCCGGGTGCGCGGACGGGTGCGCCAGCCCGGCCCCGCCCTGCTGGTGCCGGTCATCGACCGGATGCGCAAGGTGAACGTGCAGGTCATCACCATGCCGGTGCCCGCCCAGGAGGGCATCACCCGGGACAACGTCTCGGTGCGCGTCGACGCGGTCGTCTACTTCCGGGTGGTCGACCCGGTGCTCGCCACCGTCGACGTGCAGAACTACACCTTCGCCATGTCGCAGGTCGCGCAGACCTCGCTGCGCTCGATCATCGGCAAGAGCGAGCTCGACGACCTGCTGTCCGGGCGGGAGAACCTGCACCGCGGGCTGGAACTGATGCTGGAGAGCCCGGCCGTCGGCTGGGGCGTGCACATCGACCGGGTCGAGATCAAGGACGTCGCGCTGCCGGACTCGATGAAGCGCTCGATGGCCCGGCAGGCCGAGGCCGACCGGGAGCGGCGCGCCCGCATCATCACCGCCGACGGCGAGTTCCAGGCCGCCGCGAAGCTCGCCCAGGCGGCGGAGATGATGGACAGCACGCCGTCCGCGCTCCAACTGCGCCTGCTCCAGACGGTCGTGGAGGTGGCGGCGGAGAAGAACTCCACCCTCGTCCTGCCGTTCCCGGTCGAGCTGCTGCGCTTCTTCGAGGGCGCCACGCCGAAGGCGGGCACCGCCCCACGGCAGTCGCCCGAGCCGGCCGGCGAGCAGCGCCCGGCCGGGGAACAGGGACCGGCCGGCGAGCAGGGAACAGGCGAGCAGCGACCGGCCGGGGAGCCGCCCGCCCTCGCCAAGGCCGCGTCCGTGCCCACGCCCGCGGTGGTCCCGCCGCGCCCGGAGCACGCGCCGCGTCCGGAGTGACACAGGACCCCGGCCTGGTCCGGCCTGGTCCCGCCCGTCGCCGTGGCGGCAGCCGGCTCCGGGGCGGGCCCGGGCGGGGCGGCCGGCCGCCCTGGGCCGTCCGGGTGAATCCGTCCGCGACGCACCGGCGGAACCGTCCGGTCGCGGACCGTGGCCGCGAGGATGCGCGGTGTGAAATCGCTGCTGAGGTCCACCGTCCTGCTCGCCGTCGCCACCGGGATCGCCGCATCCCCTGTCCAGGCCGGCGCAGCCACCCATCAACCCGCCACCGAGGGTTCCCGGTTCACCCGCGTCGACCAGCCGCAGGCGGCGCGCGCGAGCGCCCGCACCGAGGCGCTCGAGTTCTTCTGGTACGACTGCGGCCACTCCCAGCAGCTGGAGAAGCCGCTCCAGGCCTGGGCCGAGAAGCACCGCGAGGACGTCGACCTGCGCCGGGTGCCCGCGATCTGGCCGGGCAGTCGCGAGGAGGGCACGCAGCGCGGCCACGCGCGCCTCTACTACACGCTGGAGCGCCTCGGCCTGGTCGAGCGCCTGCAGACCGGCGCCTTCCGCGCGATCCACTCCAACAAGCAGGACCTCACCACCGAGAACACCGCCACCGACTGGGCGCTGCGCCAGGGCGTCGACCAGCAGCAGTTCCGGGACGCGTACCGCTCGGCCGACGTGCAGCAGGCCGTCGACGAGGCCGCCGCACTGTTCGTCCGGTACGGGATCAACGAGCTGCCCACCGTCGTCGTGCAGGGCGAGCACCGCACCTCGCCGACCCACGCCGGCGGCGTCGAGGCGATGCCCGGTGTCATGGACCAGCTGGTGCAGCAGGATCAGCAGCGCAACCCGCGCCGGACGCGGTACTGACCCCGACCCGATCACCTTCACCGAACCGACCCCCGGCGACCACACTCTGTGCCAGAGTGGACGCCGGGCCGCACCGCTCAGGCCGGGAACTGCCGTGGCGGAAGGCCCACTTCTCGATTCCGGCGGTACCGGAGAGGGCAGGGGTCCGTGGGGGGACAACGCGCGCAGCTCGTCGACGAGCGCGACAGCCAGACATCGGCCGCTCCGAGGCGGCCCGCGGCCGCCGACGGGCCGCCACCGGAGCTGGTCTTCAAACGCCACCTGCGCCCCGCGCAGGTGGCCCGGGAGCTGTGGGGCGCGCGTGAGCTGGTCCGCGCCCTGGCCGAGCGCGACCTGCGAGCCCGCTACAAGCAGGCGGTGCTCGGCTTCGCCTGGGCGGTGCTGACCCCGCTCGCGCTCTGTTCCATCTTCACGCTGGTCTTCCACCGCGCGGTGAAGATCGACACCGGCACGGCGGCCTACCCGCTCTTCGCCTACGTCGGCCTGATCGTCTGGCAGTTCTTCAGCAACACCATGAACCAGGGCGCGCTGAGCCTGGCCAACAACCTCAGCCTGCTGAACAAGGTCTACTGCCCGCGCGAGGTCTTCCCGCTGGCCACCATGCTGGTCGCCAGCGTGGACATGGTGATCGGCATCGGCGTCCTCGGCCTGCTCTTCCTGATCTTCTGGACCGCCCCCGCCGCGACCTTCCTCTGGGTCCTGCCGCTGCTGCTCATCCAGTTCGCCTTCACCTACGGCGTCGCGCTGATCCTCTCGGTGGCCGTGGTCTACCTGCGCGACGTCCGCCACCTGCTGCCGATCATCACGCAGATGGGAGTCTTCGCCACCCCCGTCGCCTACCCGCTGGCACAGATCCCGCAGCGCCTGCAGGAGATCTACGTCGGGTTCAACCCGCTCGGCGCCGTCATCGAGGGCTACCGCGGAGCCCTGCTGTACGGGGACGCGCCGGACGTCACGCTCACCTCGATCGCCGCGGTCTCCTCGCTGGTGTTCCTGGTCGGCGGCTACCTGCTGTTCAAGAAGCTGGAGACGGGGATCGCCGATGTCGCCTAGCCGGACGCACCCCCTGGGCACCATCCGCACCGACCAGGTGTGGAAGCGCTTCAAGGCCGACCAGCAGCGGATGCTGCTGCGCGACAAGGTCGACTCGCTGGCCCGCCGGCTGCGCGGCGAGAAGGGCGAGGACTGGCGATGGGCCCTGCGCGACATCACGATGCACATCGAGCCCGGCGAGTCGGTCGGCCTGATCGGCTCCAACGGCTCCGGCAAGTCCACCCTGCTGAAGATGCTGACCCGGGTGATGTACCCGTACGGCGGCGTGATCGACGTACGCGGCCGGATCGGCGCGCTGATCGAGATCCGGGCCGGCATCCACCCGGATCTGACGGGCCGGGAGAACATCTACCTGTTTGGCGCCTTGCTGGGTCTGCGGCGGCGCGAGGTGGCCACCCGCTTCGACGACATCGTGGAGTTCGCCCGGCTCGGCGGCGCCATCGACCGGCAGGTCAAGTTCTACTCCTCCGGCATGCAGATGCGCCTCGGCTTCGCCGTCGCTGCCTACCTGGAGCCCCATGTCCTGCTGGTGGACGAGGTGTTGGCGGTCGGCGACGCCGTCTTCCAGCAGCGCTGCCTGGACCGGATGCGTGAGGTCGCGGAGCAGGGCACCACGATCGTCTTCGTCTCCCACGACCTGCCGGCGGTGGAGTCGATCTGCCGCCGCGGCATCTGGTTGGAGCAGGGCTCGGTGCGGGTGGACGCGGGCATCAAGGAGGCGATGGCCGGCTACCGGGACTCCATCGAGGCGCAGTCCGAGGCCGGCGGCCGCACCGGCGAGCCGCTGCAACTGCTCAAGCACGCCGTCCGGGGCGAGGACCGCGACAGCCTGACCACCGACGAGCCGATGACGATCGAGCTGACCCTCGGCGGCGACTACCGCGGCGACGCCACCCTGCACCTGGGTGTCAGCGAGGGCACCTCCAGCCCGATCTTCCAGATCAGCCACGAAGTCCGGCTCACCGGCGAGGACCACCAAGTCGCCTGTGTGATACCCAGGTTGCCGCTGCCGCGTGGGCGGTACACGCTCTGGGCCGGCGTCTACAGCATCGGCCGGACCGACGGCGGGACGCTGATGAGCTGGCACTCGGTCGGCCAGTTCGACGTGTTCGGGCCGATGCTGGACACGCCGCCGCGCGCGGTCGTGCTGGCCGCGCCGGTGTTCGTCCCGCACCACTGGGAGGAGTGAGCCTTGCGACCTGTCCGGGTGCTGGTCCATCTCAACAACCTCGCCCTGGGCGGGGCCCAGCTCAACGCCGTCGACATCGCCCGCACCCTGCGCGACCGCGGCCACGACCCGGTGCTGTTCGCGCAGGGCGTGGCCGGCCCCGCCCCGCTGGTCGGGGTCGCCGCCGGGCACGGTCTGGAGGTGGTGGTCGCGGGCGGGCCCGACACCCCGCACGCCGAGATCCGCCGCCGTCTCGGCCGTCTCGCCGCCGAGCACGGCAGCCAGCTGCTGCACGCCTGGGAGGTCCGGGCCGCCCGCAACTCCTACTTCGGGCCCGGGCGTTACGGCCGGATGCCGGTGGTCACCACCTTCTACGGCATCCGGATGCTGCGCGGCCTGCCCCGGCACCAGCCGCTGGTGCTCGGACTCGGTGCGCTGATGGGGGACGGCCGGGCCTTCGGCCACCGGGACGTCAGCCTGATCGAGCCGCCGGTCAACACCGCCACCGACGCGCCCGGCCGGGTGGACGGGGCCGCGTTCCGCCGTGAACACGGCGTCGGTGAAGACGAGTTGCTGCTCGCGATCGTCACCCGCCTGGTGCCCGCGCTGGAGAAGGACGCCGGCGCCGAGCTGACCGTCGACGCCGTCCGGCAGTTGGACGACCCGAGGGTGCGGCTCGTCATCGTCGGCGCCGGGCCCAGCCTGGAGAAGCTGCGCGCCCGAGCGGCCGGGGCGAACGCGGCGCTCGGCCGCCAAGCCGTCCTGGTCCCAGGCCAGTTGGCCGATCCGCGGCCCGCCTACCAGGCTGCCGACGTCGTCCTCGGCATGGGCGGTTCGGCCCTGCGGGGCCTGGCCTTCGGCAAGCCGGTCGTGGTCCACGGCGCGGCCGGGTACACCGCCGTGCACGAGCCGGGCCCGCTGGTGGAGCCGCACGCCTCACGCTGCATGTACGGGTTCGGCGACGGCTCGCGCGCCCCGGAGGTGCTGGCCGGCCAGCTCCGCGGCCTGCTGGACGACGCCGGGCGCCGGGGCCGACTGGGCTCCTGGGGGCGGGAGTGGGTGGTCGGGCGGTTCTCGCTGGAGAGCGTGACCACCGCCTTCGAGGAGCTGTACGGCCGGGTGCTGGCCCGGCCGGCCCGGGTGACGGGCTGGCTGAAGGACCTCGAACAGATGACGCGGTACGAGTTCACCAAGCCGGCCGTGCTGCGGCTGCTGGGGCGGTGATCGCCGGACCATTGCTTCTAACTCTTACTGCGGTGTTTAATGGTTAGCATGAGCGAGCTGACGATCCCGCACATCCGGCACCGCCACGTCGACGTCGACGGCCTGCGCGTCTTCTACCGGGAGACCGGTCCGACCGACGCGCCCGTCCTCCTGCTGCTGCACGGATTCCCCTCCGCCTCCCACCAGTTCGGCCGGCTCCTCGACGCGCTCGGCACCCGCTACCGCCTGATCGCCCCCGACTACCCCGGCTTCGGCCACAGCGACAGCCCCGCGCCCGGCGACTTCACCTACCGCTTCGACACCCTCGCCGACGTCGTCGAAGGCTTCTGCCTGGCCCTCGGCCTGGACCGGTTCGCCCTCTACGTCTTCGACTTCGGCGCCCCCGTCGGCCTGCGGCTGGCCACCCGCCACCCGGAGTGGATCACCGGCCTGGTGGTCCAGAACGGCAACGCCTACGAGGAGGGACTCTCCGACCAGGCCCGGGAGTTCATCGCCAACCGGCACGGCGTCGACGGCGCCGCCGAACGGGCGCGCTCCATCCTCACCCTGGAGATCACCCGCAGCCAGTACGAGGGCGGCACCGGCGACCCGGAACTCGTCGCCCCGGACGGCTGGACCCTCGACCAGCACTTCCTCGACCGGCCCGGCCGCAAGGACATCCAGGTCGAACTCGCCCTCGACTACCACTCCAACGTCGCGCTCTACCCCGTCTGGCAGGAGTGGCTGCGCACCCACCGGCCGCCGGCGCTCGTCATCTGGGGCCGGAACGACCCCTTCTTCACCGAGCCCGGCGCCCGCGCCTACCTGCGCGATCTGCCCGACGCGGAGCTGCACGTGTTCGACACCGGGCACTTCGCGCTGGAGGAGAAGCTCCCCGAGATCGCCCCGCTGATCGACGACTTCCTCGCCCGCACGCAGAAGTGATCGCCTGCCGGGACGAGCCGGCCCTCAGCCGAGCCGCAGCAGATAGGTGACGAAGCCCAGGGTGCCCCGGTAGCCGTGCAGCCACTCGGCGCGGTGCCGGTCCGCCGCCTCACGCGCGGCCGCCGCGTCCGGGTGCTCCGGGTGGTCCAGCGCCCACTCGGCCAGCGAACCCGTCCAGGAGAGCTCGTAGTCGTCCCACTCCTGCGGGCTGCTGACGTACCCGTACACCGGAGTCCACCCGTCCGCGAGCACCCGGTCGGTGGTGGTCGCCAGGTCCGCGTAGTCGTCCCGGGTCGCGCCCAGGCCGTCCAGCACGGCCTGGGCGGGCTCGCGTTCCCAGAATCCCTCGCCGACCAGCACCAGGCCACCCGGCGCCAGGTGCTCGCGGGCCGCGGCCAGGGTCGGCAGCAGGCCGCCGAAGGCGTGCGTCGCGCCGACGTTCAGCACCAGGCCGAACGGCTCGGTGGCCGTGAACTCCCGGGCGTCCAGATGGTGCAGGCCGATCCGCCGCTCCACCCCGAGGGCCTGCGCGGTCTCCCGGGCCCGGGTCAGGGCCTCCGCGTCCAGGTCCACCCCGACCGCCTGCCAGCGCGGACGGGCGGCCAGCAGGCGCAGCAGCCAGCCGCCCTCACCGCAGCCGAGGTCCAGCGCCCGGCCGGCCTCGGAGCGGGAGGTCGCCCGGGCCAGCAGCCTGGCCACCGAGTCGTCGGCGACCGGCGCGGCGATCGGGTGGTGGGCATGGGCGAGGCGGGAGATCGTCTGGCGGTCCATCCGAACAGTGTGGACCAGCCGGGGTCAGTACGTCCGGCCTTTCCACGCGGCCCCGCGCCCGCGCCAGTGCTGCACCGCGGAGTCCACCGTCATCAGCAGGTAGAGCGACGCGGTGAACGGCAGCAGCAGCGCGGCCGGCGCCGGCTGGCCGTAGTAGCGCAGCATCGGCAGGAAGGTCCCCGCCATCAGCGCCCACGCCGCCCCGCCCGCCGCGGCCACCGCCCAGCTGCCGGAGGCCAGGCCGGCCAGCGCCGCCACCGGCGGCACCAGGTACACCAGCGCCAGTCCGACCACGGTGCCGAGCAGCAGCAGCGGCGAGTGCCGCAACTGCGCGTACGCGCTGCGCGAGACCATCCGCCAGAGCTGGGCCAGCCGTGGATACGGGCGGACGCTGTCCACCTGCTCGGCCAGGCCGAGCCAGGTCCGGCCGCCCGCCGCCTTCACCGCGCGGGCCAGCGACACATCGTCGATCACCGCCCCCCGGATCGCCGCCACCCCGCCCACCCGCTCCAGCGTCTCCCGCCGCACCAGCGAGCAGCCGCCCGCCGCCGCGGCCGTCCGGGCCCCGGGCCGGTTGCTGCGGCGGAACGGGTACAGCTGGGCGAAGAAGTAGACGAACGCCGGCACGATCAACCGCTCCCACCCGGTCTCCACCCGCAGCCGGGCCATCTGCGACACCAGGTCCAGCCGGTCGCCCTCGGCGGCGGCCACCAGCTCGGCCAGCGAGTCCGGACCGTGCGCGATGTCCGCATCGGTGAGCAGCAGGTACTCGGCGTCCGGACCGGCCAGTTCCACCCCGTGCCGCAGCGCCCACAGCTTGCCGGTCCAGCCCGGCGGCAGCGGGGGCGGGATGGTGACGGTCAGCCCCAGCCCACCAGGCGTGGCGAGCGCCCGCGCCAGCACGCCGGTCCCGTCCGAGCTGTGGTCGTCCACCAGCACCACCCGGGCCCGCCCCGGATACTTCTGCGCCAGCAGGCCCGGCAGGCTGAGCGGCAGCACCTCCGCCTCGTCCCGGGCCGGTACCACCACCACGACCTCCGGCCAGCGGGCAGGCGGGCGACGCGGCGGAAGCCGGACGTCGGTACGCCAGAACAAGCCGTGGCAGCACGCCAGCCAGAGCCAGACCAGCAGGGAGAGCAGGGCGATCCACAGCAGGACGGTCACCCGGGCAGTCTGCCGCACCCGGGGCCCGCGGCGGGGCATCGACTAAAGTCTTGCCCTGTGAAGATCGCACTGATGGACTCGGGAATCGGCCTGCTCGCCGCCGCTGCCGCCCTGCGGACGCTCCGCCCGGACGCCGATCTGGTGCTCTCCTCCGACCCCGCCTCGATGCCCTGGGGCCCGCACACGCCCGAGGAGGTCACCGCGCTCGCCCTCGGCTGCGCGCGGGCGGCCGCGGACCTTCGGCCGGACGCCCTGGTGATCGCCTGCAACACCGCCTCCGTCCACGCGCTCGCGACGCTGCGCGCCGAACTGGAGCCCGCGCTGCCGGTCATCGGCACCGTCCCGGCCATCAAGCCGGCCGCCGCCCTCGGCGGCCCGGTCGCCATCTGGGCCACCCCCGCCACCACGGGCAGCGCCTACCAACGCGGCCTCATCCGCGACTTCTCCGGGACCGCCGCCGTCACCGAGGTCGCCTGCCCCGGCCTGGCGGACGCCGTCGAACACGGCGACGACGCCGCCATCGAAGAGGCCATCGCCGACGCGGCCGCCCGTACGCCGGCGGGCACGGCGGCGATCGTGCTCGGCTGCACCCACTACGAACTGGTCGCCGACCGCATCCGCACCGCCGTCGCCCCCCTCGCGGCCCCGCACCTCACGCTGCACGGCTCCGCCGACGCCGTCGCCGCCCAGGCCCTCCGCCGCGTCGCCGACCCCGGCCGCACCGGCAACGCCACCCTCACCGTCCTCCACGCTGGCGCTCCCGCGACGCTCCCGCCGGCAGCGCTCCGCTACCCGCAGGGGCACGCCCTGGCCGCTCCGGCCCCGGCGGTCTGACGAGCGGGAACGGGAGGGGCAGCGGGGCGGGCCGGTCGCCGGAGCACCTGCTCCCTGGCCGGCCAGGTCGTGGAGCCTGACCGCCGCGCGCGAGGCGTGACCACCTGCCGCCGCACCCCGTTGCGGCACCCCCGCCACTCCCGCAGCCGGCCGCACCCTGCGCCGCCGCAGGGGACGTCGGCCCCGCCCGACGTCCCCTGCGGCGCCGAGCCGCCCTAGGCCACCGCCTGGCCGCGCCAGCGGCGGTAGGCGGGTTCGAGGCCGGAGAGGATGGTGTCGAAGCGGCGGGTGCTGGTGGTGGAGTCGACCTGGAGGCGGCTGATCTGGAGCGGATGGTCCGGGAGGCGGGGGCCGAGGCGGTGGTCGGAGAGGAAGCCGAGGCGGTAGCCGAGCTCGTGGAGGACGGTTTCCGCGCGGGGGTCGTGGCCGCCGTCGGGGTAGGCGAAGGCGGCCGGCGGCTCACCGAGCCAGCGGGTGAGGGCCTCGTGGGCACCGGTGATCTCGGCGCGGACGGTGGCGTCGTCGCAGCGGCCCAGGCAGGGGTGGCCCTGGGTGTGGTTGCCGATGGCGACGCCGCCCGCGCGCAGGGCGAGCAGGTCGGCGGGGGTGAGCTGTTCCTGCCGGGGCGGTCGGCGGTCGGCGCTGACCCGGAGCTCCTGGAGGCTGCGGCGCCGGTCTGGGTCGGGCATGGCCTTGAGCCGGGGGAGCAGTTGGTTGGCCGGTCCGCAGTCGAGTGAGCGGGCGCGCCCGCCGTGCCGGGCGAGGAAGTCCGCCTCGTGCCACCAGAACGGCTTCTCGGTGCCGATCAGCTCGGAGATGACGAACGCGGCGGCCGGGATGCCCCGGTCGTTGAGGGCGGGGAGGGCGTGGGTGAGGACGCTGCGGTCGGCGTCGTCGAAGGTGACGAGCACGCTGCGGGCCGGCAGGGGGCGTCGTTCGGTGACGGCCTGCTGGACGGCGGCGAGCGAGACGGGTGTGGCGAGTCTTCGCAGGCGGTCGAGCTGGGCGCCGAAGGAGCGCGGGTCGGTGACGCCGTGGTACGCGAGCACGGCGAGCCGCTGCGCGGCCCGGGCCCGGAACAGCGGCTGGACGGGGGCGAAGCGCAGCCAGTCACCCCGCCCGGCGGCCGGCCGGGGCGTCGGGCGGGGGGCTGCCACCGGAAGGATGGTGGGTTGCCGGACGGGCGTGCGAACGGCGGGTTGCCGGGCGGCCGGCTGCCCGGCGGCCGCCTGCGACAACGGGCGCACGTTCACGCTCGGCAGGGCTCGGACCACGGAGCTGGTCCGGGTCCTGGAGGTCGATGTCATGGACTGGGACTGCGGCACGGTTCCCCCTCGGTCGCCGGTGCGGCGTGGCGGTACCGCCGGAGGACGGAGCCCGGCCTCCGACTCCAGGGCACGGCGGCTCCGCCCCCTGGGTTCTTCCGGTCCTCGGCGGGGACTCCCAACCCGCACCGCGGACGGCTCCTGGATCGCTCAATGTAGTGGAGACCCCTACACGCCGTAGATGGTTGTACCGGACGGCCGAGGGATTTTTCGCGGGCCCGGAACCGGCGCCCCGGATGTGCGCCGGAGTGCTTCCGGCGCCCTTTCGGTTGCGCAGGGTCGCGTCGGAATCACTCCCTGCGGGCTGCCTCCGGAGCGGCCTCGCGGTACCTTGGGCTCATGGCAGACGCGGAACGTGATCACTTCCACCTGCACGGTGCGACCCGGATGGCCCGAGCGTGGAGTGGTGGCGCACTGGTCACCCACCAGATCCCGCTGGCGGTGGTCGGTCTGGCCTGTCTCGCGATCGGCATCGTGGTCGCGGTGGCGGTTCCGGACAGTGACGGCCCGGCCTGGGCGATGGCGGTGGCCGGCTGCCTCGCCGCCGGGGTGCTGCTGCTCGGCCGGATCGCGTTCGCCCTGCTGCGATACCGGCGCGGCGCGACCCTCTGAATCCGGGGCGCGCGATCCCCTGACGCGC
Organism: Kitasatospora sp. NPDC022785; assembly: GCF_055561295.1. Lineage (NCBI taxonomy): Bacteria > Bacillati > Actinomycetota > Actinomycetes > Kitasatosporales > Streptomycetaceae > Kitasatospora > Kitasatospora sp. NPDC022785. The sequence goes on from NZ_JBVHHB010000033.1 coordinate 52,329, forward strand.
GGGCCGGGGAGGCCGGAAAGCCCGGCCGCCGCCTGAACGGCCGATCGATTCCAACCGGTCAGATCGGCCGGTTTTCAGCCCATCTGCCAACTTCTTCTCGCTTCTTTCACAATTCCGGGGCACCAGCCCCACAGTTCCCCCTACTGTGATTTCCATCCGGGCGCCAACTGCGCCGGATGAACGGCCACTTGACGGCGCCGGGGAGGGCGCTGCCGAGAGCGGCAGAGGGCAGAGGGGGAACGTTGAGCGGCACCACCGGGCCCACGAAGGCCGGGACGACACCCACCGAGGCCGAGGCGACACCGATCGAGGCCGGGACGACACCGGTCGAAGCCGGGACGACACCCACCAGGGCCGAGGCCGGTGCGACCGGGGCCGCCGCCGAGGCCGGTACGACCGGGGGCATCCGCGCGCAGGTCAAACGCCACCTGGCACGCAGGGTCGGGGCCCGGCCGGGCGAGGGCGCCACCGTCCTGATCTACCACCGCGTCGGCGGCGGCAGCCCGGACGAACTGGACGTCACCACGGCCGACTTCACCGCCCAGGCCGACCTGCTCGCCGAACTCCCGCCCGGCCGGGTGGTCCCGCTGGACGAGGCGGTGGACCGGATCGAGGGCGGCCGCCGTACCCCCAGCACCGTGCTCACCTTCGACGACGGCTTCGCCGACGTCTACGACAACGCCTGGCCGGTGCTGCGCGAGCGCGGCCTCCCGTTCACCATCTACCTCGCCAGCGGGCACGTCGGCGGCGAGATGCGCTGGGAGGGATCGACCGCGAAGACCTCGGGCGCCCCCGGGCTCAGCTGGGAGCAGCTGCGCGAGATGACCGCCTCCGGCCTGTGCACCGTCGCCAACCACACCCGCAGCCATGCCCGCCCCGAGCTGCTGACCACCGCCGAGCTGGACGCCTGCAACGACGACGTCGAGCAGTACCTCGGCGTCCGCCCCCGGCACTACGCCTACACCTGGGGTGTCCCCGTGCCGCACATGGAGCCCGCCCTGCGGGCCCGGTTCCGGACCGCGGCGACCGGCGAGGTCGGCCGCAACACGCCGGGTGTCGACCCGGTCCGGCTGCGCCGGGTGCCGGTCCGCCGCACCGACCCGATCGACTTCTTCCGCGCCAAGCTCTACGGGCGGCTGATACCCGAGCGCGCCTACGCCCGGATCGTGGCGAGCGCGAAGGCGGTGGGGGCCCGTGCCTGAGCCCGTGACGCCCGAGCCCGTGACGCCCGAGCCCGTGACACCGGCGCCGGCCGCACCCGCATCCCCGACACCCGCACTCCCGACACCCGCACCCCTGACGACCGAGCCCGTGACGCCGATGCCCAGGCTGCGCGGCCCCGGCGGCCGCCCGCTGCGCGTCGCCCACCTCACCACCGTCGACATGAGCCTGCACCTCCTCCTCGGCACCGAACTCAAGGTGGACCTGGAGTCCGGCTTCGAGACCTACGGCATCAGCGCGCCCGGCCCGTACGTCCCCGAGATCGAGGCGATCGGCGTCCGGCACGAGCCCCTGCACGCGCTCACCCGGGCCTGGCAGCCGCGCGCCGACGCCGCGGCCGCCCGCGAACTGCTCGCCGTGCTGAACCGGCTCCGCCCGGACGTGCTGCACACCCACAATCCCAAGACCGGCGTGCTCGGCCGGGTGCTGGGCCGGCTCGCCCGGGTGCCGGTCGTGGTGAACACCTGCCACGGCCTCTGGGCGCAGGCCCACGACCCGCTCGCCAAGCGGGCGTTCGTCCTCGGTGCCGAGGCCTTCGCGGGCCGCTTCTCGCACGCGGAGCTGTACCAGAACGGCGAGGACCGCCGTACCCTGGCCCGTGCCGTCCCGGCCCGCCGCTCGCGGGTGGTCGGCAACGGGGTCGACCTCACCCGGTTCGCCACCGACCCGGGCGAGCGGGCCCGCACCAGGGCCCGGGTCCGCGCGGAATTCGGCGTCGGCCCGGAGGAGTTGCTGGTCGGCGGAGTCGGCCGGCGGGTAGCCGAGAAGGGCATCGGCGAGTACGCCGAGGCGGCTCGTGCGCTGGCCGGCAAGGCCCGGTTCGTCTGGATCGGCCCGGACGACCCGGCGAAGCCGGACGCCCACGGCGCCGAGTCCGGAGTCGAGTTCCTCGGCGCGCGCAGCGACATGCCCGCGGTGTACGCGGCCCTCGACGTCTTCGTGCTCCCCTCCTACCGGGAGGGGTTCTCGCGTTCCGCCATGGAGGCCGCCGCCGGCGGTCTCCCGATGGTGCTCAGCGACATCCGCGGCTGCCGCGAGATCGGCGGCCACGACGAGCACCTGCTCCTCGCCCCGCCCGGGGACGCCCGGGCCCTCACCACCGCGCTGGACCGGCTTCTCACCGAGCCCGGCCTGCGCGACCGGCTCGGCGCCGCAGCCCGGCGCCGCGCCATGGCGCACTTCGACCAGCGCGCCGTCGCCAGGGTCTCGCTGGAGACCTACGCGGCCGTCGCCCGCGCCAAGGCCCTGCCCTGGACGGTCGGCTGAGCCCATCCGCCACACCACATCAGGGGGAAGGACCGTCATGAAGCGAGGGGGGGACCTCGTGGTCACCGTTCTGGCCGGGATCGTCGCGATTCCGCTCGGCCTGGTGATCGCCCTGCTGATCCGCTGCACCATGGGCGGACCGGTGCTCTTCCGTCAGACCAGGACCGGGTGGCACGGCAAGGAGTTCGAGATCCTCAAGTTCCGCACCATGCGGGACAAACGTTTCCCCGAGGAGCCGGACGCGCCCCGCATCACCCGGCTCGGCGAACTGCTCCGCAGGACCAGCCTGGACGAGCTGCCGCAGCTCTGGAACGTCGCCCGCGGCGAGATGGGCGTGATCGGGCCCCGGCCCACGCTGCCCGAGCAGGTCGTCCACTACTCCCGGCGCCAGCGCGGCCGGCTCGACGTCCGCCCGGGGCTCACCGGCTGGGCGCAGGTCAGGGGCCGCAACTCGATCACCTGGCCCGAGCGGATCGAGCTGGACCTCTGGTACGTCCGGCACCGCTCGCTGCCGTTGGACCTGCGCATCCTCGTGCTCACCGTCAAGGTGCTGCTGAACCCCAGCGGCATCACCGCAGCCGGCGGGGTCAACCCCGGTTTCCCGGCGCCCACCGAGCCCGCCGAGCCCGCCGAGACGCCCGTGGCAACAGCGCCGGCGGCAACGGCAGCAGCAACCGCACCCGCGCCGGTCACCCCGTTCCCGGCCATCAGCCTGCCCCGGCAGGCCACCGGACCGCGCCTGGCGCAGCCCGTCCGCACCGTCGTCGAGGAGCCCTCCTGAACACCGAACCGGGCAGGCCGGGCACGGCCCGGGCGGGCCGGGCCCGGAACCGGGCAGGATGACCGCCATGACCGCCATGACCGCGATGACCGCCGCCACCGACCATCAGGAACTCTGGATCGCCGGCGCCGGCGGCGTCGGTCGTGAGGCGCTGGACACGGCGCTCGCGGCCGGCGTCCCGGTGGCGGGGTTCCTCGACGACCACCAACACGGCGCCACCGTCCGCGGCCTGCCCGTCCGCAGGCCCGCCGACCTTCCGTCCGGCGCCCGCTACCTGGTCGGCATCGCCGACCCGGCCGTCCGGCAGCGGCTCGCCGCCCTGCTGGACGGCCGGGGCGCGGTGCCCGCCACCCTCGTCCACCCCCGGGCGCTGATCGCGCCGGACACCGTGCTCGGGCCGGGCTGCCTGGTGATGGGCGGCGCGTACGTGTCCAGCAGCGTGCGCCTCGGTGCGCACAGCCAGGTGCACTACAACGCGACCGTCGGCCATGACACCGTGTTCGGCGAGCGGGTGACGGTCTACCCGGGCGGCAACGTGTCCGGCGCGGTGCTGCTGGCCGACGGCGCCACCGTCGGCAGCAACGCCGTCGTCCTGCAGGGCCGCAAGATCGGCGCGGCTGCCTTCGTCGGCGCGGCCGCCGTGGTGACCAGGGACGTCCAGCCCGGTGAGGTGGTGGTCGGCTCGCCCGCCCGGCCGCTGCGGGCGTCCGGTTCCTGACCGCCGCAGACTCCCGACGACATCCTCCACCGGGGTTCCCGACACCGGGGTCCCCGACCGCGGCTTCCCGGCCACCGGTTCCGACCACCGCTTCCCGGCCGCTTCCCGACCCGTCGTTTCCGACGCGTCGTTCCCCGACCCGTCGTTCCCGGCCGCCGGATAGGGTGCGGGACATGGCCATTCCCGCGTTCCTCGCCGACCTCCGCGCCGTCGTCGGCATCCGCAAGCTCTGGCTCAGCGCCGCCATCGCCGTCGTCCTGGACGACCACGGCCGGGTGCTGCTCATCCAGCGGGCCGACGACGGCCGCTGGGCGCTGCCCGGCGGCATCCTCGACCCGGGCGAGCAGCCCGCCGACGGCGTGGTGCGCGAGTGCCTGGAGGAGACCGGCGTCGTCGCCGTCCCCGAGGTGCTCGCCGGCGTGCGCGTCACGGACGACATCACCTACCCCAACGGCGACGTGTCGCAGTACCTGGTGCTCGTCTTCCGCTGCCGGCCGGTCGGCGGCGAGGCCCGGGTGAACGACGACGAGGCGCTCGCCGTCGGCTGGTTCGACCTGGACGACCTGCCGCCGATGATCGACGAGGAGCACCAGTGCCTGCGCCAGGCCAGGGAGTCCCGGGGCGGGACCTTCTTCGAGTGGGAGGGCAAGGAGCGCCCGTGACCGGATCCCCGGCAGAGCTGACCGAAGTCCCGCTCCCGGCCGGGCCGGTGGAGTTCCGCGGTGCGCTGCACCTGGAGCGCACCGCGGCCGGTCTGCGGCCCTGGCGGCTGCCCGCCTGGACGGCCGCTCAGTTCCCGGGCGACGCGGTGCGCCGGGTGGCCATGATGCCGTCCGGCGTGCGGCTGGCCTTCCGGACGGCGGCGACGGTGCTCGAACTCGTCCTGCACGCGGCGCCGGAGCCGCCGCACCCGGGCGCGGTCGAGCTGGTGCTGGACGGCGTGCGGGCCGACCGGGCGCCACTGCCGTCGGCCGGCGGTCCGGCCGTCCTGCGCTTCCACCCCGGCGCCCCGGACGCCGAGCGCGAGGTGGAGCTGTGGCTGCCGCAGTGGACCTCCGTCGAGCTGGTCGCCCTGCGCGCCGACGCGGCGGTCCACCCGCCCCGGCCGACCGCGCGGCGGCGCTGGCTGCACCACGGCAGTTCGATCAGCCAGGCCCCGGAGGCCGACTCGGCCGCCGACGTCTGGCCGTGGATCGCCGCGGAGCGGGCCGGCGTCGACCTGCTCAACCTCTCGCTGGCCGGCAACGCCCATCTGGACCCGTTCACCGCCCGCACCATCCGCGACCAGCCGGCCGATCTGATCAGCCTCAAGATCGGCATCAACGTCATCACCGCGGCATCGTTCCGCCGGCGCGCCTTCGTCCCGGCCGTGCACGGCTTCCTGGACACCGTCCGCGAGGGGCACCCGGACACCCCGCTCCTGGTGGTCTCCCCGCTGCTCAGCCCACCGTTCGAACGGACCCCGGGTCCGGCGGCGTACGAGCAGACGGCGGACGGGCCCCGGTTCGCGGCGCTCGGCGACCCGGCCGACATCGCGGCCGGTGCGCTCACCCTGGAGGCGGTCCGCGCCGAGCTGGCCGAGATCACCGCGGCCCGGGCGGCCCGCGACCCGCACCTGCACCACCTGGACGGGCTCGCGCTGCTGGGCCCGGAGGACGCCGAGGGTCTGGCCGACCTGCTGCACCCGAACCCGGCCGGGCACCGGCTGATCGGCGAACGGTTCGCCGCGCTGGTCTTCGGGCCGGGCGGACCGTTCGGCGACGAGGCCCGGGACGGGGACGACAAGGGTGACGAGGGCCGGGACGGCGAGGGTCAGGGCGGGGACGTCCGGGACGGCGACGGCCAACGCTCGCCGTGACGCGGCGCGCGGGCCGCCACCCTCACGGCATGCCCTCCCGGCAGGCCCTCAGAGCGTCCGGAACCACTCCGTCGTACGCTCCAGCCCCTCGCGCAGCGGCACCGGGCGGACGTCCGGGAAGAGCCCGCGCAGCCGGGAGTTGTCGGCCTGGGAGTCCCGGACGTCGCCGGGCCGCGGGTCGGTGTGGGTGACCTCGACGGGGTGGCCGAGCACCGACTCCAGCTCGCCGACCAGCTCCAGCAGTGACGTGCGGGTGCCGAAGGCCAGGTTGACCGGGTCGGCGTGCACCACCCGGCGGACCACCGCCTCGCTGATCACCTGGGTCACCGTGCCGACGTAGGTGAAGTCCCGGCTCTGGCCGCCGTCCCCGTGCACGGTCAGCGGCCGCCCGGCCAGCGCGGCGTCCAGGAAGGCGGGCACCACCGCGGCGTACGCGTGCCCGGCCGGCTGGAGCGGGCCGAACACGTTGAAGAAGCGCAGCGGGAGCACCCCCAGCCCGTAGCAGTGGTAGTAGGCCGCCAGGTACGACTCGGTGGCCAGCTTGCTCACCGCGTAGGGGCTCATCGGCGCGGTGCGCATGGTCTCGCGCTTGGGCAGCTCGCGGTTGGCGCCGTAGACCGAGGACGAGGAGGCGGCGGCCACGTACAGTCCGCCGGCCCGCCGCGCAGCCTCCAGGACCTCCAGGGTGCCGGTGGCGTTGGCGTGGTGGCTGGCCAGCGGGTCCTTGACCGAGCGCGGGACGGAGGGCAGCGCGGCCAGGTGCACCACCGCGTCGGCGCCCGTGAACGCCTCGTCCAGCAGCGCCGGTTCGAGGATGCTGCCCTCGTGGAGCACGGCGCCGGTGCCGGCCAGGTTGGCCTTGCTGCCGGTGGACAGGTCGTCCACGACCCGGACCTGGTCCACCTCGGGGCGGGCCAGCAGGGCCCGGACCAGGTTGGCTCCGATGAATCCGGCCCCGCCGGTGACGACCACGCGCATGGCTGAGGTTCCCCCCTCCGACCGACCGGCCCGCCCGGCAGGTCCTGCGCCGATGGTAGCCGCGCGGTCACCCGCCGCGGGGTGGAACGCCGAGAAGCGCTCCCGGGAACCGAGGCGGTGACGGCGGCTCAGTCCTTGTGCTGGCGGTACGCCTCCTCGGCGGCGTCCAGCACCGCGGAGAGGTCGCCCCCCGCGGTGGCGGTGGCGACGGCCGCCACCGCGCCCTCCACGAACGGGGCATTGGCGAAGCGGACCGGGAACGGCAGGCCGTGCTCGTCCGCGGCGGCGAGCAGCGCGCGGACGGTGGAGACCGCGCCGCCCAGGTCGGCCAGGATCACCACGCCGTGGCCCTGGTCGACCCGGCGGGTGGCGGCGGCGACCAGGACGGCGCTGATGCCGGGGCCGGAGACCAGGTCGCCGCCGGTCGCGGCGACCGGGGCGGGGGAGTCGGAGCCGGCGAGCGCGAGCGTCAGGGCGCGGACCGCGGCGGCCAGCTCCTGGCTGTGCGAGACCAGGACGACCCCGACCCGGCCGTGCGTGGGGGGCCGGCCCGGGGTCGGCCGGGGCAGCGGGGTGCGCGAGGGCGGGGTGCGGGGCGCCGGGGGGTGGGCCGAGGGGGCGTCGGAGATGGGGATGACATCGGCGCGGGTGCCGTCCCGGCGGCTCATCGGCTGCTCCTGGGGGCGCGGGGTGGGGTGCTCGGTGAGGGGTGCTCGGTGATGCTCGGTGAGGGGTGCTCGGTGGGGGCTTCCCACACTCTGGCAGCCGCCCGCCGCCCGCCCGGGCGGGACACGCTCAGCGCTTCCGGCGCACCGGCTCCGGTCCGGGGCTCCGGTCCGGGGCTCCGGTCCGGGGCTCCGGTCCACGGGTGAGGGCGGAGGGGCGAGCGGCGAGAGGGGGGCTCCGGTCCACCGGCGGGCGGCGAGGGGCGGGCGGGGCCGCTCGCCGGAGTACGGCCCGGGCGAGGAGTCCCACCGTCGGGGGAGTCCTCGGCAACCCCCTGACCGGGGCGGTGGCGATGGCTAGGCTGGCCCCGGAAGACCGTCGGGAGGAGAGCAGCAGTGGCAGCCAACATCGGGACTGACGTGGAATCGGCCGCCGGGGCGGCCGGAGGGTCCGCCGTCGAGGGGGCCGGAGGCGTCCGGGAGCTCGCGCCGAACGGGAAACCGAAGGTCGACTTCACCGGGGCCACCTGGCTGTGCAGCAGTCAGGGCGTCGGGGATGTCCAGATCGCGTTCGTGGACGGCTACATCGGCATGCGGGACGGGCGCCAGGACGACGGCCCGGTTCTGGTCTTCACCCCGGGCGAGTGGCGGGCCTTCGTGCTCGGCGCCCGGGACGGCGAGTTCGACCTCACCTGAGGCGCCGGCCGGGCCTCGCCCCGGACCCCCGAACGGGCCCCGACCAGGGGCCCGTTCCGCTGTGCACTCCCTGGGCATCGGGGTTGCATCGGTCCGATCTCATTTGAGCGTACCCGGTCATAATTTCTGTTGACTGTTAGACAAACGCAGCTCAGAGTATGAGCACAGGCAGACGCCGTGCCCACCGCCCCCACGCGGCCAGACACGGCGCCTGCTGTGTAGCCCGGCAGTACTGCCAGGCCTGCCTCCCAGTCGTCCCCTGCGCACCGGGGGTGCGTCGGCCGGTCCCGGCCCCACGAGGGGGCCGGCAGTCGCCGGGAGGCTGGCACCGGAACCGAGAGCGACTCGGAGCCGGTACCGGGTGCTCGGGACCCGCACGCCCCCACGCGGCGGCGTCCCGAGCAGATCCGCGGGAGCGACGGGCCGGGGCCCCGCGGACCTTGCTTGTGTGGCATGGAACTGTTGGCTTCTGTGTTGTGCTCGCTGTGCAGTGCTGTGTGCGACGACGAAGCTGGGTGCTCGACGGTTCGGCACGACAAATGTGCACAGTGAGGGATACGCGTGTAGGGCCGCGTTGCGACATGCCGTCCCCCCGGAGGGTGAAACCCAGAACGGCTGTCGTGCTGAACCGAACGTAGCCCGGACGGTTGCTCAGAGTCAACATTGGTCTCTGAGCGTGGATCTCCGTCCGGCGCCCCACCCACCCCGTGAGCGCGGTGTGCCGGGCACGTACGATGTTCCCATGTCTTTTCTCCGCCGTCGCTCCGGACAGCCCACCGGCCCGGACTTCGACGTGCTCGCGATGGACCCGGGCGACTGGCCCGGCGACTTCGGTGCGGCCATGATGACCGGTCCGGACGGCTCCTGCCAGGGGATTTTCCTGCGCTATGACCTGTTCGGCGGCAGAGGCCCGGCGATGTTCATCGGCAACCTCCCCGAGGGTTCGCCGGCCCGCGACACCGGGGACGACGTGCCCTTCGAGGTCCGGCAGCTGCTCGCCGCCCTGGAGAACGAGGAACCGGTCGAGTTCGTCTCGGCCGAGGACTTCCCGGTGATGCTCGGGGACGACCTGCTGATCGTGAAGAAGGTCAAGGTCAGCGAGGGTCGGCTGTTCTGCTCCCAGTTCGGGCGCAGCGACGGCGTGCAGGTCACCATCGCCTCCTGGGACCGACCGATTTCGGACGACCTCTACCAGCTGCTCAAGCCGCTCCCGGCGGACATGTTCCAGCAGGGCTGACCGGTACCCGCCCCGTACCCGGTCGGATTCCGGCCAGGAGAACGGTAGGCGGACGGCCAGGAGGACGGTCGGGGCAGGCCGGGAGCGAAGGGGCCGTCCCGCGGCCCGGTCGCTGCTTGACGGTTTCGATCACCGGTTCGTACAGTCGCGAACATGTCGTGCCGTCTCCCGCTGCTGACCCGCCGCAGCTATCTGGACCTGCGGCGCACCGCCAGCGCGGCGTGTCCGGGCCACTGAGGGGGATTCGTCCCCGAGGCGGCGTGCGGCCGGCCGGAGGGCCGGCGCCGATCCGGGGGCGGGCGATCCGCTGACTTCCGGGGCCGCCGAACCGGTACCGCGCGCCCGTCGGCGTGCCGCCCGCAGTTGCCGAGCCCACGCTGCCGCCCGGAGGCACCAGTACCATGACCAGCACCGCGACCACCTTCGCCGCCGACCAGTCGCCCGTCGCCACCGCCCTCGCGGGACTGCCCCGGGTCGTCGACCTGCTGGCCGCCCGGGCCGAGGAGCACGACCGCGACGCCACCTTCCCGTACCAGGGCATCGAGGCGGTGCACGAGGCCGGACTGCTCACCCTCACCGTCGACCGGCGGTACGGCGGGCCGGGCGGGACGCTCGCCGACACCGTCCGGGTGCTCGCCCAACTCGGGCGCGGAGACGCCTCGGTGGCCGTGGTCACCGCGTTCACCCTGCTCCGGCACGCCGAGCAGGCCCGGGTGGCGAGCTGGCCCGCGGCCGGCTACCGGCGGCTGCTCACCGAGTCCCGGCGCGGGCCGGCGCTGGTCAACACCCTGCACGCGGAGCCCGGCGGCCAGAGCGGCGGGCCGGGAGGTGCGATTCCGGCCACGACGGCCCGCCGGGACGGCGACGGATGGCTGCTCACCGGCCGGAAGACGTACTGCGCCGGCGCCGAGGCGCTCGCCTGGATGGCGGTCACCGCGCGGACCGACGAGCCGGTGCCGCGGGTCGGGACGTTCCTGGTCCGCGGCGAGAGCGAGGGCCTCGAGGTCGACCCGACCTGGGACCAGCTCGGCCTGCGGGCCAGTGCCGGCCATGACGTACTGCTGGACGCCGTCCGGGTGCCGGCCGAACTGGCCCTCGGGCTCGCCGTGCCGAGGACCGTGGCCGGAACCGTTCCCTCGGGATCCGCCGCCCCTTCGGGAGCCGCCCCCGCCGGAACCGTCCTGTCGGGAGCGGCGCGTTCGGGAAGCGGATCCTCCCCTTCGGGAAGCGCGCCGGCAGGAACCGGAACCGCCCCTTCGGGAACCGGAGTCGGGGAGTCCGCCGTGCCGGCCGCCGAACTCACCCGGGCCTGGCACGACCTGGCCCTCTCCGCGGTCGCCCTCGGGGTGGCCCGCTCCGCCGAGGACTGGCTGGTGCGCTTCCTGCACCAGCGCACCCCGGCCAACCTGACCGAGCCGCTCGGCCGCCTGCCCCGGTACCGCTGCGCGCTGGGCGAGATCGAGGCGCAGCTGATCGGCGCCGAGGAGCTGGTCAACGGCCTTGCCCGGCGCGTCGACCGGGGTGATCCGGACGCCGTCGCCCGGACCGGGCCCGCCCACCTGCTGGTCACCCGCGCCGCGACGACGGCCGTCCAGCAGGCCGTCTCGCTCACCGGCAATCCCGGCCTGAGCCGGCGTCACCCGCTCGAACGCTACCTGCGCGACGTGCTCAGCAGCCGGGTGTACTTCGCCCCGGACGAGGCCGTCCTGGACGCCGCCGGCCGTGCCGCCCTGGACCGCGGGGCCCGGTCCTGAGGACCGGGCCCCGCGGTCGGGCCTGACGCGCAGCCGGCTTCCGCCGACCCTGCTCAGCGTGTGCCGACGGCGGCGCGGACGGCACGGCGGGCCAGTGCGGCGTCGTCGTACAGCCGGCGGATCATGATCCGCTGCTCCTCGCCGGCGCCCGGCACGTCGTACAGCCGGATCTCGCGCATCAGTACCAGCACCAGGTTGACCAGGAACGCGTCCCGGGCCAGTGTGCCGCCGCTCTGGGCGAGTTGGCTGATCTGGCGGCGGGCCGCGGTGTCCCCGGAGAGGACGCTCCAGAGCACCGCCAGGTCGTAGCCGGGCAGGTACCAGCCGGCCTGCTCCCAGTCGACCAGCACCGGCCCGGACGGCGCCAGCAGCATGTTGCTGAGCAGGGCGTCGCCGTGGCAGAGCTGGAGCGGGGTGTGGCTCAGCCCGTGCAGCAGTCCGCGCAGGTCGCCGGCGTCCCGGTCGGTGAGCTGGCCCACCGAGTGGTAGCGGGCGATCTCCAACTGGTAGTCCAGCCGCGGCTGGAACACGTCGGTCGGCGGCCGCCACAGGTTGAGCGTGCGGACGGCGCCGAGCAGCGCCCGCACCTCGCCCGGGGTGGGCGCGTTGACCGGGTGGCGTTCCCGGGCGGCCGGCCGCCCGGGAACGCGCTCCATGACGAGCACGCAGCGGTCGTGGTCGGCCGCGACCAGCCGGGGCAGCCGCACCGGCGGACGGTGCCGGACGAAGGCCCGGTAGACCGCGACCTCGTGGTGGAAGTCGGCCACCAGCTGCTCGAAGTACTCACTCCGCACCGCCTGCGGCGCCAGGCACTTAGCGACCACCGGCGCCCGCCCGATGGTGCCCGCCACCAGGATGTGGCGGCTCCCCTCGCGCAGCACCTGGCGCGGGGTGAAGGCGGGACATATCCGCGCGACTCCGGCCAGCGCGGCCCGGACCGCGGGTGTCTGCAGCGCCGACGGGTCGATCCGCTCGGCGGTGCCGGGCTGGCCCGGCCGCATCGGCGGGCGCAGCATCCGGCCGTCGCCCGGGCGGGCGGCCGGGACGCGGGCGCCGCCCGGCAGGACGGAGTCGGGGGCGCGCAGCCCCAGTGCCGTGCGCGCGGCCTGGCCCCGGGCGTCCGCGGACCGGCCGTCGGTGCCGCGCGGTGCCGCGGGGCGGCTCGGCGGCGGGACCTGCTTGGGGCCGGGACGGCCGGTGGCTGCGGTGGGGGGGCGCAGCGCGGTGCGGGTCGCGGTCGGCGAGGGGGAGGTCGCTGAGGAGTACATGGGGTGAGGGTGGTCCCTTCCTGTCCGTCGGCGGGTACGCCCCGCGGTGCGGGGAGGGCCGGTGCCGCGTGCTTCCTGGCGTGACGGCGGCCCTGGTGCGGTGGGTGGAGCGCGGGCGCCGGGCACGGACGCGGGGGCCGAAGCCCCTTGCTGCGGCGGTGTTCCGGCCGCCCGCACCCTGGGGAATGCGGTCGGCCGGTACTGCCGTGGCCGTGCCCGGCGCCCCCGCGCCACCCGGCCGCGCCACCCCCTCGGGTGAGGACCGGGGACGCCCCCTGACACGGGCGGGGGAGTCCCCGGTCCGGCCTGGGGCGCCGCCCGACCCGAGGGGCGAGGTGGCGCACCTCTACATCACACCCGGATGGCACTGGTTGGTAATGTGGCGGACCCTGGCGAAGCCTGGCGAATGCTCGCCTGGCACATGACGGAGCCTCTAGCCTCGAACCAGCCGAGGAACCTGGGGGCTTCACGTGAGCAGGGGACCCAACACCCGACTCGCCGATCTGTTCGTCTTGACCGGGTGGTCGAAGGGCGAGCTGGCACGGCTGGTCAACCGGCGTGGTGCCGCGATGGGACAGCAGCAGCTGTCCACCGACACCTCACGGGTCCGGCGGTGGATCGAGCAGGGGGAGATCCCGCGCGATCCGGTGCCGAGGGTGCTGGCAACCGTGTTCACGGAGCGGCTCGGCCGTGTCGTCACCACTGAGGACCTCGGTCTGGAACGACACCGGCCCACCAGGACCGGAGCGGCGCAGCCCGCAGCACATCCATGGGAGCCGGATCGTACGGCCGCGGTCCTCACCGAGTTCACGGGAATGGACCTCATGCTGAACCGACGTGGATTGGTGGGCGCGGGTGCCGCGCTCACGGCCGGGGCGGTCGTCGCCGACTCCCTGAAAGGCTGGCTGGGCGGGGACGCGGTCGCGTACGCGGCCTCCGTGCCCGGCCCGCGACCGGTGGTCACCGGGCAGGGCGGTGGCCGCCCGGTGGTGGACGTGTACGACGCGGGCCCGGTCGGGCTCGACGAGGTGGAGGCGCTGGAGCGCTCGGTGCAGGTGTTCCGCGCCTGGGACGCCGCGCGCGGCGGGGGCCTCCAGCGCAAGGCGGTGGTGGGTCAGCTCAACGAGGTGGGCGGTCTGTTGACGAGCCGCCACAACCCGGCGGTGGAGCGGCGGTTGTGGCTGGTCGCCGCCAACCTCGCGGTGCTGGCGGGCTGGATGTCGCACGACGTCGGCCTGGAGCCGACCGCGCAGAAGTACTTCGTGATCGCCGCCGAGGCGGCCAAGGAGGCCGGCGACCGCCCGAGGGCCGGCGAGGCGATCTCGCGCGCCGCCCGTCAGATGGTCCACCTCGGCCGGGCCGACGACGCGCTCGACCTGATGTCGGCCGCGAAGGCCGGCGGCGGCCGGGCGCTGCCGAGAACGCGCGCGATGCTCAACACCGTGGAGGCCTGGGCGCACGCCTCGATCGGGCACTCCCAGGACACCTGGCGGCTGCTGGGCGAGGCCGAGGACCTCTTCGCCGAGGACGTCCCCGAGCCGCCGCCGTCCTGGATGCAGGTCTTCGACGAGGCCGAGCTGCGCGGCATGCAGGCGCTGGTGCTGCGCACCCTCGCGGAGCACGACCCGTCGGCGGCCCCGCAGGCCCGGAAGCAGGCCGAGCGGGTGATCAAGCTCCGCGAGGGCACCGGGCAGCTGCGCTCGGCGCTCTTCGACCGGATCACCCTCGCCTCGGTGCACTGGCTCACCGGCGAGCCGGACGCGGCGGAGCTCCAGGCCAAGATGGCGATGAACCTGATCGGCCAGAACTCCTCCCACCGCACCTGGGACCGGCTGCGCGAGATGTACCGGCTGACCGCCCGCTACCGGGGGGTGCCGGTGGTGGACGAGCTCCGTGCGGAGCTGGGGCGGGAGTTGCGGCAGGCGGACGCCAAGAACCGGCCGAAGCTCGCCTGAGCCCGGGGGTCGTCGACTTCGGTCCGACCGTGATCCGGTCTCGGCGCGGGGCAGGCCGGCACCGGCGGCGTTCGTGCGGGACCTCGCGTGCGGGAGCTCGTGCGGAACCTCGTGCGCGACCTTGCGTGGGATCTCGCGTAGGACCTTGCGCGGAACCTCGTGCGGGACGGGAGGAGGCTCAGGCCCGGTCGGCCGGGCGGATCAGCAGGCGCAGCGCGGTGACGGTGCCGTCGGTGCCGAGCACGGGCTCGCCCGTGCACTCGATCGCGCCGTGTCCGCCGCAGGGGCGGCGTACCTGAAGGGTGCCGTAGGCGTGGCGTCCGTGCACCAGGGTTTCGGTCATCATGCGGCGCAGTTGTGGCCGGTCCGCCTCGTCGAGGCGGTCGGGCAGCCGGTCGAGGCTGAGCGGGCCGTGCCCGGGGTCGCACCCGAGCAGCCGGAACACCTCGGCGGACCACCGGACGTCGTCGGTGAGCAGATCCCACTCGGCCGAGCCGACTCCGGGGCCGGACGGCGCCTGCGCCGTGCCGTCCACTCTGCCGTCCACCGCGTCGTCGGCCGCCCCGGCTCCGGGCCCGGCGCCCGTTCCGCTGCCGGCCCGGTGGCCCGTGGAACCGTCCGCTCCGCTCCGGGAGCCGCCGTCCGCCTGGCTGCCCGCCGGCCCGTCCGCCGCGGCGGTGCCCGGCGGACGGCCGGCGGTTCTGGGCATGCTCATGGCGGTTCCATCGGTCGGAGGTGGCGGCCTCGAGGGGCCTGTCCGGGTGGTGAAAAGACTGTTGCACAGCGGCCTGACCCCCGTGGGGGATTCGGGCAGATCCCCGGCAAAATTCCTCCGGCATATGCCAACCGGACAGTAGGGTCGGTCGCCCTGTGTGCGGCGGGGTGCCCGAGGCGGTAACCTTCGGTGATTCCGGCGCCCGGGCGCCCACCGCAGTACCGACCAGTGACCCCGGCGACGGAAATCCCGTTGCCACTACGACCGCCGCAACGGATGCTGACCTCATGTTCGAGCCAGTGATAGCACCCAGTGCCAGCCTCCTCGGCCTCCTTCAGCGAGGTCGCGGTGACGGGCAGCTCCATGCGCTGGCCGCCGACCGCACCGAAGCCATCGCCGCGCTGGAGGAGTGCGTCACCAGGGACCCGCGGGCCGACTGGCAGGTCGAGAACCGCTCCCTCTACTACGCACGCCTCTACATGGAGTTGGAGGCGCCCCTCGGCGGCATCGAGGACCACCTCCACGATCCGGAGGACCTCCTCGACGACGACGAGGGCCGCACGGGCCTCGCGCTCTCCGTCCTCGGCCACCTCGCCGCCTACGGCCGGCGCGACGCGCTGCTGATGCTGCGCGAGTACGCCGCCACCGGCACCAACTGGGCCTGGGCCCTGGACGAGCTGGCCCTGCGGGACGACGACCGCGGCCTGCTGCTGCTCGGCACCGCCGTGCTGGACCGCTTCCCGCCGGGCCCCGAGGGCGATGCCGAGCTGCGCGACTTCATCCGCGCCGCGTACGAGCCCCGGCCCTGGCGGCTCTGGGCGGCCTACCACCCGCGGGTCGCCGCGGCGAGCGAGCAGTCCCCCTTCGACCTCTGGCAACGCCAGCTGAACCGCAGCGGCGTCACCCCCGGCTGGTCCACCGCCGACGTGCTGGCCTGGGCCGACCAGGGCGAGCTGGGCGGCCTGAGCGCCGGCGCCTTCGCCGGCCAGCCCGACCGCCCCGAGCCCGCCCGCGACGCCGGTGACCCGGCCGGCCCCGACGCCGTGGACCGGCGCGCGGCCGCGGCCGCGCGCTGCCTGGCCGCGGTGGTGCGCCCCGAGGACCGCCCCGCGGTGCTGGAGGCGGCCCGCAGCGGCCTGCCCGGCGCCCGCCGGGCAGCCCTCCGGTACCTGGTCGACCGGCGCGATCCGGCCGCGGCCGGCCTGATCGAGGCCGCCGCCGCCGACGTGGACGACCGGATGGTGCGCGCCGCCCTGGAACTGCTCGGCCGGATGCGCGGCCCCGAGGTGCTGGCGCACGCCCGCCGCTGGGCCGACCCGGCCACCGGCGGCGCCGACAGCGCCCTCGGCGAGGCCGCAGTCCAGCTGCTCGCCGACGCCGGCGAGCCCTGCGACGCGCCCCTGGTGGTCGCCGGGCTGCGTCGCTGGATCTCGGTGCGCGGCGTGACCGGCACCGGTACCGGCCTCGGGACGCTGGTCGACGGTGCGGGGCGGCTTGCCGCCGCCGAAGCCGTCCCCGTCCTGCGCCACATCTACGGCGAGGCCGCCTCGTCCGAACTGCGCGGCCGCGCCGCCCGGGCGCTCGCCGTGACCGACGTGCACTTCCCCGAGGGGCCGGCCGTCGAGTGCCTCTGGGACTGCGAGGAGTCCACCCGGGAGCTCGCCGCGAGGCACGTCGCCACCACCGGCGACGCCCGCGTGCTGGAGCGCCTGCGCCGCCTCGCCGCCGACCCGGCCGAGGAGGCCGAGGTCCACGCCGCCGTGCGGGGCCGGCTGACCGCCGCCCGCGAGCGAAGCCGCTAGGGCGCGGGGGACTGTCTGACGAGCGCGGCCGTGAGCCGCTTCCGGGACGACGAAACGGGCCGGGGCACCTGGTGAGGGGCCCCGGCCCGCCGCTGTCGGTGGAGCGGTGGAACCGCGTTCTACTCGGGAAGGCCACTGCTCCGGAGGGGCACGGCTTCCGCAGCCGCTGCTCTCGGATCCACTGCTTCGCGGCCCGGAGGCTTCTGAAGGGCTGCTCGGGGCCGGAGGCTTCTGGACCGGCTGCTTCTGGGACGCCGCCTACTTCACGACGCCGGCGTCGGGCGCCAGGGTGCCGACGCTCACCAGCGCGATGATCAGAATGCCGAGCGCCACCCGGTACACCACGAACGGCATGAAGCTGTTGTGCGAGATGTACTTCAGGAACCAGGCGATCGCCGCGTAGCCGACGACGAAGGCGATCAGAGTGGCCAGGACGGTCGGGCCCCAGGCCGGGGCCGGGCCCTCGCCGATCTTGAACAGCTCCAGCAGGCCGGAGGCGAGCACCGCCGGGATGGCCAGCAGGAACGAGTACCGGGCGGCCGCCTCGCGGCTGTAGCCGAGCAGCAGGCCCGCGCTGATGGTGCCACCCGAGCGCGAGACGCCGGGGATGAGCGCCAGCGCCTGCGCCATGCCGTAGACGGCGGCGTGCGGCAGGGTCAGGTCGGTGATCGGCTTGGCGTGCCGGACCGCCCGGGTGCGGTCGGCCACGGCCAGGATCAGGCCGAAGACGATCAGCGTGGTGCCGATGATCCGCAGGTCGCGGAGGTTGGTCTCGATGGTGTCCTGGAACAGCTTGCCCAGGATGCCGATCGGCAGAGTGCCGATGATCACGAACCAGCCCATCCGGGCGTCCTGGTGCGAGCGCAGCGCGGGCCGGAACAGTGAGAGCGTCCAGGTCTTCACGATCGAGGCGATGTCGCGCCGGAAGTAGATCAGCACAGCGGACTCGGTGCCGAGCTGGGTCACGGCGGTGAACGCCGCGCCCGGGTCGTCCCAGCCCAGCAGGGCCGAGAAGACCCGCAGGTGAGCGCTGGAGGAGATCGGCAGGAACTCGGTGAGCCCTTGGATCAGGCCGAGGACGGCTCCGTGGAACCATTCGATCACCGGACACCCGCCCGGGGTATCCGTCGCTCGATGCGCATCAGCGGTCCTTGTCGGTCGTCGGTGCGGGAGCATGCCCGACGGCATGCTCGGGGCACATGCCGGTGGCATGCGAACGGCCGGTTCCGCCCGACGCTCGGGTCGCGCGAGGGCCCGGCGCGCGCCTGATGGTACGCGGTGAAGGTGACGGGTTTTCGTTCACCCCTGCCCCGGTCCCGCTCCACCGGCGCGGCCGGTGTTCGAGCCCTGTTCAGGCGGTGTCCGGCCGCGCCCTGACCCAGGTCCGGTCGTCGGTCAGGTAGCGGTCCACGGCCAGGCCGGCGTCGGCCAGCGCCTGCTCGAACTCGGCGGCGCCGAGCGGGCGGGAGAGGAAGGTCTGGGTCCAGCGCGCGTCCGGGAACTCGTACTCGGCGACCACCGAGTTCACCCCCTCGCCGACCGGCGTGGACGAGGCGATCCGGACCAGTCCGTCCCGGCCCAGCGGGCGTTCGCGCGGCACCTCGCGGTGCCAGTCCTCGCCCTCCCGCTGGATCAGGACGCAGCCGTCCGCGGCGACGTGCCGCCGGCAGGTGGCGAGCAGCCGGCGCCGGACCTCCAGGTCACCCGCGTGTACCAGGAAGGAGGCCAGCATGACGACGTCGAAGTGCTCGCCGAGGTCCAGCCCTTCGATCGGGCTGCGGACCGTCCGGGCCCCGCGCACCCGGGCCAGCATCTCGGCGGACTCGTCCACGGCCGTCACCGTGAAGCCTCGTTCGAGCAGCGGGTGTGTCACCCGGCCCACGCCGCAGCCCAGTTCGAGGATGCGCGCGCCGGCCGGCACCGCCTGTTCGATCACCTCCGGCTCGCCGTGCACCGGCAGCCGTGTGTACAGCTCGACGGCGCAGCCGTCCGGTGTGATCGCGCCCGGCCCCGTGCCGTCGTAGCCCCTGCGTCGCTCATCAGTCATCGTCCCATCGGAACACGGGTCCGCGGAGGTGGGGAAGAGGGCGTCGGAGACATGGTTGCGGCATACCCCCAGGGGGTATATGTTCATCACCGACGGAGCGAGGAACGAAGCGCCAGGGCAAGCGGAGGACGACATGGCACACCCCGCACAGCACGAGCACGAGCAGCACACCGGCCACGGCCACCACGAGCAGCACGGCCACCCGGCCGGGCACGAGGGGCACGACCTGCACGCGGGCCACGCGGGCCATGCCGGCCACGCGGGCCACGCGGGCCACGCCGGCCACGCCGGCCACGCCGGCCATGCGGGCCATGCCGGTCATGCCGGTCATGCCGGTCACGGTGCCGCGCACGGTGGCGGGGCGAGCTGGCGGACCGCCGCGCAGGCGACCCTGCACTGCCTCACCGGCTGCGCCATCGGCGAGATCCTCGGCATGGTGCTCGGCACCGCCTTCGGCCTGCACAACGGCGCGACCGTGGTGCTCTCGGTGCTGCTGGCCTTCGTCTTCGGCTACGCCCTCACCATGCGCGGCGTGCTCAAGGCGGGCTTGGACGTCCGGGCCGCGGTGAAGGTGGCGCTGGCCGCCGACACCGTCTCGATCCTGGTCATGGAGCTGATCGACAACACTGTGATGGTCACCGTCCCGGGGGCGATGGACGCGGGCCTCGGCGACCTCCTGTTCTGGATCGCGCTGGCGGGCTCGCTCACCCTCGCCTTCGCCCTGACCGTGCCGGTCAACAAGTGGATGATCGGGCGCGGCCGCGGCCATGCGGTCGTCCACGCCCACCACCAGCACTGAGCGCCCGCCCCGAAGGCGCCGGGGGCTCGCCTGCGGCCCGCACCGACCCGCTCGACGGTCGGTGCGGGCCGCGGCGTTTTTCGCGGTGCGTCCGGGGCTACTGCCCGGTGCGTCCGGGCTGCTGCTCGTTGTGGTCCAGCTCCACGAGGGTGTCGTGCAGCCAGGTCAGCTCGGCCTCGGTGGTGGCGCGGGCGATCAGCAGCATCCCGCGGCGGAACGGGTCCGTCGCCTCCTCGGCGCCCACCGGGTGTGCCCCGTCGTAGAAGAAGCTGGCCGGCTCGCTCAGGAAGGCCAGGCGGCGGCGGAGTACGGCGGCCTGGGCGGCCGGCTCGCCGTCGAGGTGGCGGAGGAAGGCCAGCACGGTGAACCAGCGGTTCTCGTCGCTGATGTCCAGCTCGTCCGGAGTGCGCAGCCGGTCGAGCAGCGCGGCCCGCCCGGCCTCGGTGAGGTGGAGGGTGTGGCGCGGGGCGGCCGCCGTCCCCGGCTCGGTCTCGCGCACCAGCAGGCCACCGGACTCCAGTCGCTTGATCGCCGGGTAGAGCGTGCCGTCACTGATCGGCCGGACGTGCCCGGTGAGCGCTGCGAGGTGGTGGCGCAGCTCGTAGCCGTGCAGGGGCCGGTCGTGGAGGAACCCGAGGATCGCGAGCTTCAGCATGGGACCACTCTCTCAGAGGGTCGCCCCCGGGCTCCGAGGGTCGTTGTCGGGTTCAGGGGTTCGCGGGGCCGGCCCGGGCGTCCGGAGTCGTTTCCGAGTTCGCATGGTCGTCGGCCGGCGCTCGTGCACTATATCGCTACCGCTATACCTCGATCTCGATGTATGGTTCCTGCGACTGGACAGCGAACGTTGCGATACCCCGACCCGAGGAGGAGAACGACCGTGCATCACGCAACCGTCACCCCGAACGGCGACCGGATCCGCTGGGTGGAGCTGCCGGGTGCCGAACCGGCCCGGCTCTACCTGCATGGTCTCGGCGCCAGCTCGCCCGTCTACTTCGCCGCAGCCGCGGCCCACCCGCTGATCGCCGGGCGCCGCTCGCTCCTGCTCGACCTGCTGGGCTTCGGCATCAGCGACCGGCCCGCCGATTTCTCCTACACGCTGGAGGCCCACGCCGACGCGGTGGCGGCGGCGCTGGACGCGGCCGGGCTGGCCGAGGTCGAGGTGGTCGGGCACAGCATGGGCGGCGCGGTGGCGATCGTGCTCGCCCACCGGCATCCACGGCTGGTCGCCAACCTCCTCCTGGTCGACTCCAACCTCGACCCGATCACGCCCACCCGCCGCCCGGGCAGCAGTGGGATCGCCACGTTCACCGAGGAGGAGTTCCTGGCCGGCGGCCGGGAGGAGGTCGGCCGGTGGGTCGGCCCGCTCTGGTGGTCCACCATGCGGCTGGCCGGCCCCGAGGCCCTCCACCGCAGTGCCGTGAACCTCGCCCGCGGCACCGTTCCGACCATGCGGGAGCTCCTGCTCGACCTGGACGTCCCGCGCACCTTCCTCCACCCGCAGGCCGACGGTGCACCGGAGGGCGCGGACCGGCTGCGCGAGGCGGGCGTGGCGGTGGTGGCCGTCCCGGACTGCGGGCACAACATCATGTTCGACAATCCGGAGGGCTTCGCCGAGGCCGCCGCCGTGGCCCTGGCACGTCGCGCCGTGGTGGCATGACACGCTGATGCGGCAGGGCGTGTCATGGTGGCCTGCCCTGCCTCAGCGGCACGACGTGTCACTTCGGCGCGGTGCGCCACACTGGCCTGACACGCGTCCGCCCGTACGACACGCGCCTGCCCCGTCCGCCACGCGTCCGCTCCGCCGCCCAGGAGCCGCCTGCCATGCCGGCCACCTTCGAACCACCGGTCCGCGTCCCGGACGCGCTGACCGCCTCCCTCGCCGAGTGCCTCGGCGACCGGGGCCGCGACTGGGCCGCCTGCCTCCCCGCGCTCGCCGCCGAGCTGTTGGAGAGGTGGTCGCTGCGCCCCGACGGCGCACCCGCCCACGGCGTGGTCGGCCTCGTCCTCCCGGTGCTGCGCGCGGACGGCACATCTGCCGCGCTCAAGCTCCAGCCGGTGGACGAGGAGACGGCCGGCGAGCCCGTCGCCCTGCGCGCCTGGGGCGGCAACGGAGCCGTCCGGTTGCTCGCCCACGAGCCGGAAACCGGCTCGATGCTGCTGGAACGCCTGGACCCGGACCGTTCCCTGCTCACCGTGCCGGACGACCTCACCGCCGTGCGCGTCGTCGCCGACCTGCTGGCCCGGCTGACGGCGCACCGGGCCCCGCCCGGCCTGCGGAGCCTGGCCGAGGTCGCCGACAGGACGCTGACCCGCGTGCCGGAGGCGCTCGCCGAACTGACCGGCCCGGCCGACCGGCGCCTGCTCGCCGACTGCGCCGCCGCCCTCCGCGAGGTCCGGCACGAACCGGGTGACCGTCTGCTCCACTGGGACCTGCACTACGCCAACGTGCTCGCCCCCTCCGGACAGGCCGGCCGGGCGCCCTGGCTCGCCATCGACCCCAAACCGTTGGCGGGCGACCCGGGCTTCGAGCTCCTCCCAGCCCTGTGGAACCGCTGGGGCGACCTCACCGCCACCGGCGACGTCCCGCGTGCCCTCCGCCGCCGCTTCGACCTGCTGACCGACACCCTCGCCCTCGACCGCGACCGCGCCACCTGCTGGACGCTGGCCCGCGTCCTGCAGAACACCCTCTGGGGCATCGAGAGCGGTGAGACCGTCGTCGACCCGGCCCAACGCGCCATCGCGGAGGCCCTGTTGGGGCGGTCCCGCTGACTGCTACGCCCCGACTGCTACGCCCGACCCCGACTGCTGCGCCCGACTGCCACGCCCGACCCCGACAGCTACACCCGACTGCTCCACCCCGACCGCGTCGCCCGGACGGGTCGTCGCCGGCCACGGGTGCGCGCAGCGGCGGCCCTTCCTCGCGCGGCTCACCATGCTGCCGCGGGAACGCGCTACCGCCCCCGCAGCAGCACGAACCTGACCGGCGTCCCCGGGCGGGCCTGGGCGGCTGCCGCGAGGTCGGCGCGCGGGACGACACCGAGGACGGGATAGCCGCCGGTGGTGGGGTGGTCGGCGAGGAAGACCACCGGCAGCCCGTCCGGGGGGATCTGGACGGCGCCCAGCACCATGCCCTCGCTCGGCAGTTCGCCGCCGCGCGCCCGGCTGACCGACGGGCCCGCCGTCCGCAGGGCGATCCGGTTGCTGGCCGGGGCCACCCGGTAGCGCTCGCGGGCCAGCCAGACCACCGACTGCGGTTCGAACCAGTCGGCGCGCGGCCCGAGCCGCAGCCGCAGCACCAGTTCGGCCGGGGGCGCGGGCAGCGGCACGAGGTCGGGGGCAGGCCGGTACGGCGGGGGCGGCCCGACCGGCAGCCGGTCGCCGGCGGCCAGCGGGGCCGGGCCGAGGCCGGAGAGCAGGTCGGCCGAGCGACTGCCGAGCACGGGCGGGACGGCGACCCCGCCCGCCACCGCCAGGTAGCCGCGCACGCCGTGGGTGGCGGCACCGACCTCGATCAGCCCGCCGGCCGGCACGGCGACGGTCGCGCCCCACGCGGCGGGCCGCCCGTCCACCCGGACCGGGGAGGGCGCACCGGTGACGGCCACGACCACCGGCCGGTCCGCGCGCAGCGCGACCCCGCCGAGGGTGGTCTCCAGGGCGGCCGCGCCGGGCTCGTTGCCGACCAGCCGGTTGGCCGCACGCAGCGCCGGCTCGTCCAGCGCACCCGCCCGGGGCACACCGAGGTGGGCGACACCCCGGCGCCCGAGGTCCTGCACGGTGGTCAGCGGGCCGGGCCGGACGACCTCCAGTTCGGCCCCGGCCTCGGCCCCGGGCTCCCGCTCAGCCATGGTCACCCCGCGTCGTCGCGGCCCCGTCCTCCGTGCCTCCGTTCGCCGCGGCCCCGTCCGCCGTGGACCGCGCCGCCGTGAACCGGACCCGCACACCCGGTGCGAGCAGCGCGGCCGGTTCGCGGGCGGCGTCCCAGAGCGGCAGGCCGGTGCGGCCGAGGAGCTGCCAGCCGCCGGGGGATGAGCGCGGGTAGACGCCGGTGTAGGGGCCCGCCAGGGCGACCGAGCCGGCCGGGACGGCGCTGCGCGGGGTGGCACGCCGAGGCACCGCGTACTGCTCCGGCAGGCCGGTGAGGTAACCGAAGCCGGGGGCGAAGCCGCAGAAGGCGACCACGTACTCGGGCTCGGTGTGGATCCGTACGGCCGCCTCGGGGGAGACCCCCCAGAGCGCGGCCACCTCGGCGAGGTCGGCGCCGTCGTACACGGTCGGCACCTCCAGCAGCGGGCCGGGCGTCGCGTCCGCCGCCGTCGGGCGGGCCGTCCGCAGCAGGGCGGTGAGGGCGGGGATGTCGGTGACGCCGTCCAGCAGGACGGTCCGGGCGGCGGGGACGATCTCCTCGACGGCGGGCAGCTCGCCCGCGCCCTGCCGCTCGCGCAGCCAGGCGTACAGGGCGCCCACCTCGGCCGTCCCGGCGACCTCGACCAGCAGCGCGTGCTCCCCGGCCGGCCGGAGCTCCGGCTCGCGGCCCCCCGCCGCCGTGACGCCCGAGCCCTCGGCGCCCGAGCCTGCCGCCCCGGCGCCCGGACCCGTTCGGCCCGCACCGTCCCCCCGGCCCTCGCCGCCCCCCGCCGCCGTCACGCGAAGGCCTCCACCCGCACGCCCGCCGAGGCGAGCGCGCCCCGGATGCGCCAGGCGAGCTGGGCGGCGCCGGGCGTGTCGCCGTGGACGCAGAGCGACCGCGCCTCGACCGCGATCGGCTCGCCGCCGACGGCCTCCACCGTGCCGTCCCGGGCGATGCCGACCGCGCGGGTGATCACCGTCTCGGGGTCGTGCACCACGGCGTCCGGCTCGCGACGCGGTACCAGGGTGCCGGCCCAGGTGTACGCGCGGTCGGCGAACGCCTCGGTGACCACCGGGAGTCCGACGCCCTCGGCGACCGCCAGGAAGCGGGAGCCGGGCAGGCCGAGCACGGGCAGCGGGCCGTCGCAGACCGCCCCGGCCCGCAGGACGCCCGCGACCACCGCCTCGGCCTGCTCGGAGTCGCCCACCACCCGGTTGTAGAGGGCGCCGTGCGGTTTGACGTACGAGACCCGGGAGCCGGCCGCACGGGCGAAGACCTGGAGGGCGCCGATCTGGTAGGCGATCTCGTCGGCCAACTCCTCCGGCGGGACGTCCATCGCGCGCCGGCCGAAGCCGGCGAGGTCGCGGTAGGAGACCTGGGCACCGATCCGGACGCCGCGCTCGGCGGCCAGCGCGCAGACCCGGCGCATGGTCGACGGATCCCCGGCATGGAAGCCGCAGGCGACGTTGGCGCTGGTCACCACGGAGAGCAGTGCCTCGTCGTCGGTCAGCGTCCACCGCCCGAACCCCTCACCGAGGTCCGCATTGAGATCGATCACCGCATCGGTCACGCCCGTCCGCCTCCCACAGCTGTTGAGCCAGATGGTAGGGCCTGCGTGTGAAGCCCGGCGCCGTCCGCCCGGGCACCGGCCCGCCCCGCCGGCGGCCCACTGCCCGGGCGTTCCCCCGGACGGCTCACCCGGTGGCGGCGGTGCCGCGGGCAGCCGCGTCGGCGGCCCGTTCCAGGGGCCGCAGCGCGCGCAGCACGATCAGCAGCGGGACGACGCCGACGACGCCGAACGACATGTCGATGAATCGCCAGTACATCGGGATGCCCCGAAGCGGACCGCAGATCAGGGCCAACGGGATGATGCCCGCACAGGCGAGGACGGCCCAGCGGACCACCCAGATGTTGCGGACCGGGTCCTTGAGCGGCCCCCGGAAGGCGGCGGCGATCACCAGGTGTGCGAAGGCGAGCCAGTCGGTGCCGTAGGCGAGGAAGGGGTAGCGGGCGTTGGTCTCGGCGAGGCCGTCGCGGACCCGTTCGAGCCACTCGACCAGGGCCGGCAGGTGGTCGGTGACGGGGGCGGCCGGGCCGGTGGCGAATCCGGCCAGCCACCTGGTCTCGGTCTCCAGCGGGAAGGCGGTCAGGCCGCTCAGCACCAGGCAGACCACGAAGGTCCACAGCCACCGGCGTACCCGCCGCAGGATCGCCTCGGAATCAGTGCCCATCGTGCCAACCTCCATGCCGAAGGACAGGCGGGGCCTTGTCCCACCTGCGCAGCACGACTCTAGACCCACGAATTGAACGCGTTCAACTTTTGGCTGCGGGTGCGCCCGCAGCGCGAGCCCGGGTGCTCCTGGGTCGAGCTCGGGCTCGCCTGCGGTCCGCCCGGGGCGGATCCGGGGCACAGCCGGCACCCGCCCGTGGTCCGCCCGGAAACGGCCGGTGGCCGGACGCGAACCCCGCGCCCGGCCACTCCCTGCGAAACCCGCTACGCGGTGTACGTGAACCGGTCCGCCGCGCCGATCGCGCTCGTCCCGCCGGGCGTGGTCACCGTGACGTCGACCACGCCCGTCCCCGCCGGGGCGGTCGCCGAGCAGAGCGACACGCCGCAGGAGTAACGGGTGGCCGGGACGCCGCCGAAGCGCACGGTGCCCTGGGCCAGGTTGCCGCCCTGGACGTAGATCTGGGTGCCGCCGGCGGCCGGGCCGGAGCCGGTGGTCAGGCCGGTGACCACCGGGGCGGGCGGCGCCGGGGGAGCCGCGCCGGTGTAGTCGAACGGGGTGGAGGTGGCCGCGGAACCCCCCGGGGTGACCACGGTGACCGGCGTGCTGCCCGCGCCGCCGGGGGTGGTCACGGTGCAGGTGGTGCCGGTGCAGCCGCCGGCCGCGACCGAGTCGCCGAACAGCACGAAGCCGTTGTCCAGGTCGGTGCCGGTCAGCGTGACGGTGGTGCCGCCCGTGCCCGCGCCGGACGAGGTGTCGATACCGGTCACCACGGGCGCCGCCTGGGTGGCCGGGGCCTGCGGGCCGCTGCCGAGCACGTAGGTCGAGACGTTGTCGGACGGGTCCGCGTCGTTCCGGTTCGCGGCCGTCACCTTGATCGTCCCGGCGGGCCTGGTGCCGTGGGACTGCACGAAGACCTTCATGAACTCGCTGCGCCCCGGAGCCCGGTTGCCGGTGAAGTAGGCGTCCAGGCGGCGGGCGTCGGGTGAGATCGTCTCGGTGAAGGTGTAGTCCTG
This sequence comes from Kitasatospora sp. NPDC022785, assembly GCF_055561295.1. Lineage (NCBI taxonomy): Bacteria > Bacillati > Actinomycetota > Actinomycetes > Kitasatosporales > Streptomycetaceae > Kitasatospora > Kitasatospora sp. NPDC022785. Next base: position 79,180 of record NZ_JBVHHB010000033.1, read on the forward strand.
GAACGAGGTGATCGTCGCGCCGCTCGTGGTCAGACCGGGCGGCAGTTCGACGGTGAGGTGGGTGACGCCGGTGAGGTCGGTGGTGCCGGAGGACTTCCAGGTCACCGAGAAGTTGGTGTTGTCGACCGGGAAGATCGGGTAGTTCCCGGCCTGGGTGACGCCGACGTTCGGGCCGGTGACCGCCGTCCGGGCGGGGGTCGCGGCGGCGGAGACGGCGGCGCCCGCGGCGAGGGTGGTCGCGGCCAGTGCGGCGGCCAGGCCGCCTCGAACCAGTCTGGTGATCATAGGACGCATGATGGCCGGGCCGGGCGCGCCGCGAAGCCGTTTTCTCGAAATCCAGTTCTAGTGCCGCGCGTTCGGCTCGGCCCCGGCCCGGCCCCAGCCCGCCCGTAAGGTCCGTTTCGGTCGAAGTCGGTGCCTACCTCTAATCTTGTCCACCGTGACCGCCATCGCTGACCCGTCCACCGAGCACGGGCTCCGGCCGCCCGCCGGGCCCGCCACCGCCGCCGTGCGGCCCGCGCCCGGCCCCGCAGCCGACGAGGGCCTCGCCCGCCGGCTCAAGGCGCTGGCCTGCACCGCCCCGCTCCACGACCTGGACAGCCGCAAGGGGATGCTGGCCGGCGAGTACGGCGGCTACGCGATGGCCGAGGTCGGCCTCGCCGCGATCGACCTGGTCACCCTGCACATGGACTTCGACACCGGGGCCGACCGCGACATAGTGCTCGCCCGGCTGCTGCCCCGCGTCGCCGCCCAGGCCGCGGGCCGGCCCACCGCCGAGCACGAGCGGGTCGCCCGCTGGGTGCTGGAGTCGCTGATCAACGTCGGCAGCGTCGACCGCGGCTTCCGCGCCGTCTACGGCACCTTCGGCGCGGACGGCGCGTACGTCCGCCGCGACTACGACTTCAAGCTGATCGAGGAGGTGCCCGGCCCCGACGGCGGCGTCTACCTGCGCACCACCGACGAGGCGGTCAACGTCCTGGTCGGCGCACTCGACACCGACGTCACCTCGGCCCAGATCGCCGCCGAGGTCAAGCTGGAGGTGCTGATCCGCCGGGGCCGCCTGGCGGACGCCCAGCTCGCCGCCGAGCAGGCCCGCTACCGGACCGTCCAGTACGCCGAGACGCTGCGCCGCGCCCTCGACGCCACCCGGCGCAACGTGCGTGCCGTCGACTGGATGCAGGCCATCCCCGACCTCATCGACGAGGCGCTCGACCACATCGCCGACCGCTACCGGCACGAGAACGCGATTCTCACCAACATCCGCAAGGCCCGGGACGAGGCCGAGCCCCACACTCCCGAGGGGGCGGAGCACAAGCGCCGCGCCGCCGAGCTGCTCGACATCGTCAAGGACTGCATCCGCCGCCACACGAAACTGCAGACCCGTCTGCTGGAGGCCGGCCCGCTGTTCCGCGCCGAGCAGGACCGCCAGGCCTTCGCCACGCCCGGCGCCCGCAGCGGCATCGACCTCTACGGGCAGCTGCTCGCGCCCGTGCTGCGGCTGCCGGTGGAGCAGGCCGTCCGGCCCACCGGCGCCTTCTTCGCCCGCGGCACCGGCCTGCGCACGCCCGTCTCGGTCCGCGTCGCCGACCTGGTGGACCTGCTGCTCACCCCGCCGGTCGAGCGCGAGCACCTGGGTGCCGAGCTGCCCGACCCGGACCTCGTCGCCACCCCCGACGACAGCCGGTTCTCCGAGGCGCAGCTGGAGTCCGCGCTGGAGCTGCTCGACCTGCCCGCCGACGCGCCCCGCCGGCTGTCCGGCCTGCTCGCAGACGCCCGCAAGCAGGACCCTGAGCTTCCGTACCTGGTCGCCCTGCTGGCCGTGCACGCGGCCAGCCCGCCGGTCGGCACCGCCTACCGGCAGGGCGAGGAGCGGCTGCTCTTCGCGGTCGACGACGGCACCCGGCTGCACGACCCGGAGTTCGGCGGCGCCGACCTCATCGTCGGCAGCGCCCTGCTGGACGCGGCCGGCATGGCGGCCGACCGCAAGGACGCCAGTTGACGCACCGCCAGACCGTCCGGACCGTACAGGCCATCCGGGCCAACCGGACCGCCCGGACCACGCAGACCACCCGCACCGGTGGCAACACCCCCGAGGAGTACCGCCCGTGACGACCCACCACGACACGTCCTGGGCGCCCGAGACCGAGCCGGCCGCCCCCGCCGCGATCACCCCGGCCGATGTCGCCGACGCGGCCCGGCTGGTCTCCTTCGGCCTCCAGGCCAAGCTGCTCCCCGCCCGTGACGCCGAGTACGCCGAGCTGGTCCGCCGCCACCGCGAGGACCCGCCGTTCGCCCGCCTCGCCGACGCCGTCGCCACCGGCATGGGCCTGGTGGTGCTGGAGGTCTCGCCGCGCGCCGGCATGGCCGTGGCCGCCGCCGAGGACTCCGTCTTCGCCGTCCGGATGGGCGACTACTCGCGCCGCGCCGCCTCCGAGTCCACCGACCGCTTCCTGCACGGTCTGGCCCACCTGGCCGTCGCCGCGATGGCCTTCCCCCGCCCCGAGGACCTCGCCGACGACGGCTACCTCGGCCGGATCACCGTCAACGGCGTCGACTCCTTCGTCCGCCAGGCCTGCCGCCGGCTGGAGGAGCAGGCCGAGGCCGACGGCGCCAACACCGACCCGCAGAGCGACGCGCCCGGCCTGGAGGCCGCCTGGCGGGTCTGGGCCCGGCGCACCGCCACCGGCGCCACCAAGGACGCCCGCCGGCTCTCCGGCTCGACCATCGGCATCGTCGCCAAGGCCGTGATGTTCCTGGTCGACTCGGGCTTCCTGCAGAAGACCTCGGACGACGCCGGCGGCACCTACCGCACCACCGCCCGCTACCAGCTCCAGGTGCGCGACCTGGCCGGCAGCGCCGCCATGGCCGAACTGCTCGACCTCGGCGTCGTCCCCGTCTCCGACGGCACCGCCAGCCTGCTCCCGCCGGACACCGCCGACGAGCTGGTCGCCGACGCGGGCCTGCCGTTCCACTCCCTCTGACCGAACCTCCCGCACCGCCCGTCTCCTCCCGCACCGCCCATCTGGAGAACCGCCGCACATGTACGAGCTCAACCGGGTCCGCCTCTACTCGATCGGGCCGGCCGGCGCCCGGTACGCCGACACGGTGCTCGACCTGCGCGGCGTCGGCGAGCCCGTCGCCGACCCGGCCCCGCAGCAGATCGGCCTCTTCGGCGAGGAGGCCGAGGGCCCGGTGCGCCGGCCCGCCCCGGCCGGCGTGCTGTTCCTGGAGAACGGCGGCGGCAAGTCCGTCCTGCTCAAGCTGATCTTCTCGGTGATGCTCCCCGGCCACCGCAACACCCTCGGCGGCGCCAGCTCCGGCGTGCTGCGCAAGTTCCTGCTCGCCGACGACTGCGGCCACGTCGCCCTGGAGTGGCAGCACACCGTCACCGGCGAGCTGATCGTGGTCGGCAAGGTCAGCGAGTGGCGCGGCCGCCAGGTCTCCTCCGACCCGCGCAAGTTCGCCGAGACCTGGTACTCCTTCCGCCCCGGCCCCGGCCTCACCCTGGACTCGCTGCCCGTCGCCGAGCGGGTCAGCCTGGCCGGCGACCAGAAGGCCCGCGGCCGCCGCCGCACCATGAAGGGCTTCCGCGACGCCCTCACCGAGGCCGGCAAGGCCCACCCGCACCTCGACCTGGTCTTCGAGGACGGCCACGACCGCTGGACGGAGCACCTCGGCGACCTCGGCCTCGACCCCGAACTCTTCCGCTACCAGCGCGAGATGAACGCCGACGAGGGCGAGGCGGCAGGCCTCTTCGCGGTCAAGCACGACAGCGACTTCACCGACCTGCTGCTGCGCGCCGTCACCGACACCCGCGACACCGACGGCCTCGCCGACCTCGTCCACGGCTTCGCCGCCAAGCTCGGCCGCCGCGCCGAACTCACCGCCGAACGCGACTTCACGGCCGGCTCGCTCGACCTGCTGGAGCGGATCGCCGAGGCCACCACCGCCCGCGAGACCGTCCGCGAGGCCCACCGCACCGCCGAGCGCCGCACCCGCCGGCTCGCGCACGCCCTCACCTCCCGGGCCGCCGCCGAACGCGACCGCGCCCAGGACCTCGCCATCGAGGTCGCCGCCGCGGCGAGCGCGGTCACCGCCGCCGAGGCCGACCGCACCCGGCACACCCTGATCACCGCCGAACTCACCCACCGGCACGCCACCCTGGGCCTGGCCGCCGCCACCACCGAGGCCGCCGCGCTGCGCCGCGAGCTGACCGAGGCCCGCACCCTGCACGCCGCCTGGCAGGCCGCCGAGGCCGTGCTGCGCCAGCGCGCCGCCGCCGACCGGGTGGCCCGGGTCGCCGCCGCCATCCGCGAGGCCGAGCTGGACGCCGCCCCCGCGCTGGCCGCCCGCGCCCGCGCCGCCACCGCCCTGGCCCGCGCCCTCGAAGCCGCCGCCGCGGCCGCCGAGGACCGCGCCGACACCGAGGAGCAGCGGGCGGGCGAGCTGCAGGCCGACGGCTCCAAGGCCCAGAGCGACGCCACCGAGGCCGCCACCGCCGCCCAGAAGGCCCGCAGCGAGGCCGACCACCTGCGCCAGCGCCTCGCCGAGGTCGAGCAGGAGACCGCCGCCGCCGTCGAGGCCGGCTTCATCGACGCCGACGGCGACGTCGACCCGGCCCGCGCGGCCCTGCACGCCGCCGACGTGGAGAAGGCCGCCGGCGCCGCGCTCGCCCAGGCCCGCACGGCCGCCGAGTCCGCCGCCGCCCGGCTGCGGGAGGCCGCCGCCGCCACCGGCCGCGCCGAACTCGCCGCCGAACGCGCCGGCGACGCCCGCAAGGCCGCCGCCCGGGCCCTCGCCACCGAGCAGCGCACCGCCGCCCTGCTCGCCACCGAGCAGCGCCTCGCCGACCTGCTCTCCCTGACCCCCTACCAGGACGGCGCGGAGGAGGAGGCCGGCTTCCTCACCCCGGCCGTGCTGGACCGCTCCGCCGAGGCGCTGCGCGAGCAGCTCGACGAGGCCATCGCCACCGCCGAACGCACCCTGTTCGACCTGCGCACCGCCGCCGCCGACGACTCCCGCATCCTCGCCGCGCTCGGCGACGGCGGCCTGCTGCCGCCCGGCCCGGACGTCCTCGCCACCGTCGAGTACCTCGCCGAGCACGGCATCCCCGCCCTGCCCGGCTGGCGCTACCTCGCCCAGTCCGTCGACCCGGTGGACCACGAGGCGATCCTCGCCGCCCGGCCCGAACTGGTCGACGGCGTGGTCATCACCGACACCGACTCGCTGGAGCGGGCCCGTGAGGCGCTCCAGGCCGCCGCCCTGCTGCCGCGCTCCACCGTGGCCGTCGGCGCCGCCGCCTCGCTGATCGCCCCGCTCACGGCAGACGAGGGGCCCGCCTTCTGCCCCTTCTTCGTCGTGCCGCCGAACCCGGCCATGCACGACGAGTCCGCCGCCGACGACGAGCGCCGCGAACTGCGCACCCGCGCCACCGCCCGTGAGGAGCACATCCGCGAACTCGCCGCCCGGCTCGGCGGCGACCGCGCCCTCGCCGCCCGCCTCGCCTCCTGGCACGCCAGCTGCCCGCCCGGCACCCTCGCCGAGCTCGCCGCCGCCGCCGAGGCCGCCCGCGAGCACGCCGAGCAGGCCGCCGCCGCCCTCGGCACCCTGCGCGCCGACCACGACGAGGCCGAGACCGACCACGCCGCAGCCGCCTTCGCCCACGAGGAGCACCGCGAGGCCGCCCAGCGCGCCCGCCGCCGCGCCGACGCCCTCTCCGGCCTCGCCTTCCGGCTGCGCGAACGCGCCGGCTGGACGCGCTCCCTGCGCGAACTCGCCGAGGACGCCACCGAGTGCGACCGCCGCCAGGCCCAGTGCGCCGAGCGCGCCCGCACCTGCGACGAGGACCGCCGGGCCGCCCAGCGCGCCGCCGACGACGCCCGCCGCACCGCACGGACCCTGCGCGCCGAACGCGCCGAGATCCCCGCCGCCGAGCAGGACGACGAGCCCGACACCGGCATCCCCGCCGCCCTGCCCGCCCTGCGCGAGGCCTACCGCGCCGCCTCCCAGCTCTACGAGAAGGTCGGCGTCGGCGCCGACCTGCGTGCCGAACAGGCCCGTGCCGAGGGCGACGAGGCCGCCGCCGCGACCGAACTCGACCGCCTCACCAACAAGGTCCGCACCCGCGCCGAGGAACTGCTCGGCAGCCCCGACGGCGCCGACGGCCCCGCCCGTCAGGCCGCCGCCGCCCGCGCCGAGGAACTGGTCGCCACCATCGAGGCCCGCTCCGCCGCCGCCAGCGAGCAGCTCGGCCGACTGCGCGGCGAGGCCGAGCGCTCCGCACCCGCCGACGGCGAGGCCCACACCGAGCTGCCCGAGGACCTCGTCCCCGCCGACCCCGAGCACGCCCAGGTCCTGCTGCGCACCGCCACCAGCCGGCTCGCCGAGCGCCGCGAGACGGTCGAGACCGCCCGCACCGCACACGCCGACCTGCAGCGCACCTTCGACGCCGCCCAGTCCGCCGCCGCCGACTTCGACGAGCACGCCGGCCAGCTCCGCGACGGCCTGCGCGAGCACCAGGACGACGACGGCCGGCCGGCCGAGCCCTACCTCGGCGCACTCGCCGACGCCCGCACCGCCGCCGCCGACGCCCGCCGGGCCCTGCGCACCGCCGCCGGCGAGCTCTCCTCCGCCGAACTCGCCGTCCGCGACGCCTCCGACGCGCTCGTCCGGCACGCCAACGCCGTCCGCTACGAGGCCGTCCGCACCCCCGCCCGCCAGCAGATCCGCGAACTGCCCGCCTCCGCCCTGCCCGACCACGCCGCCGCCTGGGCCACTGCCTTCGCCCCCCGGCTGCGCGTGCTCACCGACGAACTCGCCCAACTGGAGCGCAACCGCGGCTCGATCGTCGACCGCCTGCGCGGCCTGGTGGAGTCCTCGCTCACCACCCTGCGCGCCGCCCAGCGGCTCTCCCGCCTGCCCGAGGGCCTGGGGGAGTGGTCCGGCCAGGAGTTCCTCCGGATCCGCTTCGAGGACCCGGACCACGCCACCCTGGTCGAACGCCTCGGCGAGGTCATCGACGAGGCCACCCGCGCCGCCGTCAAGAAGAACAGCGACCTGCGCCGCGACGGCATGTCCCTGCTGCTGCGCGGCGTGGCCGCCGCGATCGGCCCGCGCGGCGTCTCCGTCGAGATCCTCAAGCCGGACGCCGTGCTGCGCGCCGAGCGGGTCGGCGTCGGCCAGATGTCCGACGTCTTCTCCGGCGGCCAGCTGCTCACCGCCGCCATCGCGCTCTACTGCACGATGGCCGCGCTGCGCGCCAACGACCGCGGCCAGTCCCAGCTGCGGCACGCCGGCACGCTCTTCCTGGACAATCCGATCGGCCGCGCCAACGCCACCTACCTGCTGGAGCTCCAGCGGGCCGTGGCCGACGCCCTCGGTGTCCAGCTGATCTACACCACCGGCCTCTTCGACACCACCGCGCTGGCCGAGTTCCCGCTGGTCATCCGGTTGCGCAACGACGCGGACCTGCGGGCCGGGCTCAAGTACATCTCCGTGGAGGAGCACCTGCGCCCGGGCCTGCCGGCCGCGCCGGACCCGGACGGCCCGGCCATCCACGGTGAGATCACCGCCACCCGGATGTTCAAGCGCCCCGCGGAGGCCCCGATCGCGTGACAGGTTGTCAGGTGACGCCGTCCGGTGGTCGTACTAGCGTGTCCGCATGTTGACGATCGCTCACTTCAGTGACATCCACATCGGCCAGGACCAGGACGGCGACGCCGGCGCCCGCGCGTACCGGCGGGCCGAGCAGGTGATGGCCCACCTCAACGCCCTGCCCGGCCCGCTGGACGCCGTGCTGGTCACCGGCGACCTCGCCGACCACGGCCTGCCGGGGGAGTACGAGCGGGTCGCCAAGGTGCTGAGCTCCCGTCACCAGGTGTTCACCTGCCCCGGCAACCACGACCGGCGCGCGCCGTACCGCGAGGTGCTGCTCGGCGAGGTGCCCGCGGAGGGGCCGGTCAACCGGCGGCACGAGCTGCCCGGTGCCGACCTCCTGATGATCGACTCCTCCATCCCCGGCCGCGACGACGGCCTCCTGGACGACGAGACGCTGGCCTGGCTGGACGCCCGGCTCGCCGACGGCCGCCCGGAGCTGCCCGCGCTGGTGGCCTTCCACCACCCGCCGGCCGACCTCCAGCTGTCGTACGTCGACCCGATCCGCCAGTTCGGCGAGGAGCGCCTCGCCGAGGTGCTGGCCCGCCACCCCCGCGTGGCCGCCCTGCTCTGTGGCCACGCCCACACCGGCGCGGCCACCACCTTCGCCGGGCTGCCCGTCCTGGTCGCGCCCGGCGTCGTCTCCACCGTCACGCTGGCCTGCGAGGGCGAGGGCGACGTCACCTTCGACCAGCCGCCGATGCTCGTCTTCCACGTGCTGGACGACACCGGCCGGATCACCTCGCACTACCGGGCCGTCCCGGCCTGACCGTCTGCGAGGAGCCGCGGCGGGCGCCGTCCTGTTCGGGCCGCGAACCGCTCCGCCACCCGTACCGGCCGCTGCGCGACGTCCGCGAGCTGCGCGCTGCCCGCGAGCCGGGCGCCGCGTGCGACCGGCCAGAGCCGTACGGCTACGCGGCGGGCATCCGCGGCTGACGCGGCGGACCGCCCGGCGGCGGACGCCCGCCCGGCGCGGCTCCGTAGGGCGTGCCCGTTCCCGGGCTGCCTCCGTAGGGTGTGCTTCGGTGGGCCGGTGGGCCGGCCGGGCGGGGGAGCGGCCGGGGGCCGGAGGGGGCCCGGCTGCCCGCCATCGGCGACGCCGAGTTCGGACCGCGCATCCGCTGCGCGGCGACCTGGCGCGAGATCAGGATCTCCAGCAGGCACCACGCCGAGCCGAAGACCCCGAGCCCCATCGCCATCAGCGCGGGCGTCATCAGCCAACTGCCCGCGTACGAGGCCAGCGTGGCGATCAACAGGCCGACCAGGGTGAACGCCAGGCAGAGCACCGCCCGGACGGCGGCGACCCGCACCTCGTCGGGCAGACGGCGGCGACGGCGTGCGACGGACATCGGGCGACCCCCAGCGCGGTCGACGGTGGCAGGCGTGCGGGACGGGCGCGCGAAACGCGCCCCCCGGGGAACACTCTGCCCTGCCGTACCCGGACTATGCGCCCGAATTCACCGAACTGCCGTCAAATCGTCTGATCTGTACCGGAAAGCCCCGGCTCGGCCGCGGGCCGGTCCAACTGCTGGTTGAGCTCCTCCAGCGCGCCCGCCACGATCGTCCGCATCGCCTGCTCCGCATGCCCGGCATCCCCCGCGCAGATCGCCTCCGCGACCTCGCGGTGCAGCCGGATCGCGTACGGCTCCGGCTGATGGGGCATCAGATCGTACTCGGTCCGGCCGGTCAGCACCGCCCCGACGGTCTCCCCGAGGTGGGCGAACATCTCGTTCCCGGACGCCCGCAGCACGGTGGCGTGGAAGGCGATGTCGTGCCGGAGGAAGGTCTCCAGATCGGCGGCGCGCGCCGTCATCGTCAACTCGACTGCCAGTGCGCTGAGTTGGCGACGGTCGTCGTCGCTGGCGTGCTGTGCGGCGAGGGCCGCCGCAGCCGGCTCCACCGCGACCCGCAGTGAGCCGAGCGAACGCAGCTGCGCCGGCCGGTCGCTGCCCGCCAGCCGCCAGCGGATCACCAGCGGATCGAAGACGTCCCAGTCGGACTTCGGCTGGACGGTGATGCCGACCCGGCGCCGGGACGCCACCAGGCCCATCCCCTCCAGGATCCGCACCGCCTCGCGGACCACCGTCCGCGACACCCCGAACCGCCCCTCCAGCTCCTCGCTGCGCAGCACCGCGCCCTCGGGAATCTCCCCGGACGCGATGGCCGGTCCGAGCTCGGCAAGCAGTCGGCCGGGCAGCCCCTGGATCTCCATCCGCCCAGCCTAGACGTCACCCGCCGCCGCGTGCCGCGCGGCCCTCGTCCCCGCTGCCCGCTGCCCGCTGCCCGTCGCCCGTCGTGCCCGTCGCCCTCGGAGTCCCTTCCAGCCCCGTCATCAAAAGTATGACGATTTGGTTTCCATCACTTGAATACGTCATATCTTTGGGGCGATAGTGGCGGCCTGGCAACGAAGGAGCACCACCCATGGCTCTCAGCGTCGAGAACCACGACACCCCCGCGCCCACCACCCCCGGCCCCCTCACGGTCGTGGTGATGGGCGTCTCCGGTGTCGGCAAGACCACCCTGGCCCGCCTCCTGGCCGACCGCCTCGGCCTCCCCTACGCCGAGGCGGACGACTTCCACCCGCCCGCCAACATCGCCAAGATGTCGGCCGGGATCCCGCTGGACGACGAGGACCGCGCCCCCTGGCTGCGCGCCCTCGGCGGCTGGCTCGGAGAGCGGAGCGAGGCCCGCACCGGCGGCGTGGTCACCTGCTCGGCGCTGAAGCACCGCTACCGCGACACCCTGCGCGCGGCCTGCCCGGGCGCCTTCTTCCTGCACCTCAGCGGCGGTCACGAGCTGGTCGAGGACCGGCTCGCCCACCGCAGCGGCCACTTCATGCCGCCGTCGCTGCTCGACTCGCAGTACGCCGCCCTGGAACCCCTCGGGGCGGACGAGCGCGGCGCCGTCCTGGACGTCGGCCCGTCCCCAGAAGAACTCGTCGAGATGGCCGTGGCTCTGCTGCGGCCCGTCAATGGAGACCTCGCGTGACCCCCACCCTCGTGCTCGCGGCCGCCCCACCGGCCCTGCCGCACACCGGCAGCGACTCCCAGCTGCTGATCGCGGTGCTGATCAGCATCGGCGCCATTGTGCTGCTGATCACCAAACTGAAGCTGCACCCGTTTCTCGCCCTGACCCTCGGTTCGGGCCTGCTGGCCGCCGTCGCGGGCGCTCCGTTCGACAAGCTGCTGTCCAGCTTCTCGACGGGCTTCGGCGCCACGGTCGCCGGCGTCGGTCTGCTGATCGGCCTGGGCGCGATGCTCGGCAAGCTGCTCGCCGACTCCGGCGGGGCGAACATCATCGCGGACACCGTGCTGTCCCGCTCGGGTCCCAGGATGCTTCCGTGGGCGATGGCGCTGATCGCGGCCGTCCTCGGCCTGCCGCTGTTCTTCGAGGTCGGCGTCGTCCTGCTGATCCCGATCGTGCTGCTGGTCGCCCGCCGGGGGAACGTCCCGCTGATGCGGATCGGGATACCCGCGCTGGCCGGCCTCTCGGTGCTGCACGGGCTCGTCCCGCCGCACCCGGGCCCGCTGGTGGCCGTCGACGCGCTGAAGGCCGACCTCGGCGTCACCCTGGCGCTCGGCCTGCTGATCGCCGTCCCGACCCTGATCATCGCCGGGCCGCTGTTCGCCCGCGTGGCCGAGCGGTGGGTCGGCCCGCTGGAGATCCCGCAGGCCACCGCCCCGGCGGAGACGGACAAGCCCGAGCGGACCCCGTCCTTCGGCGCGGTGCTGGCGACCATCCTGCTGCCGGTCGTCCTGATGCTCGGCAAGGCGCTGGCCGACGTCGTGATCGACGACCCGAAGGCGATGGTCCAGCGGGTGTTCGACTTCATCGGCTCCCCGCTGATCGCCCTGCTGGCCGCGACCCTGCTGGGCATGCTGACCCTCGGCCGGGCCGCGGGCTTCTCCAAGCAGCGGATCTCCGACACCGTCGGCAGGTCGCTGGGACCGATCGCCGGCATCGTCTTCATCGTCGGTGCGGGCGGCGGCTTCAAGCAGACCCTGATCGACGTCGGCGTGGGCAACGCGGTCAGCGAGTGGTCGAGCAAGTGGCACGTCTCGGCCCTGCTGCTCGGCTGGCTGATCGCCGTCCTGATCCGGCTGGCGACCGGATCGGCCACCGTCGCCACCATCACCGCCGCGGGCATCGTGGCCCCGCTGGCCGCCGACATGTCGTCGACCCATGCGGCCCTGCTGGTGCTGGCGATCGGCGCCGGGTCGCTGTTCTTCTCGCACGTCAACGACGCCGGCTTCTGGCTGGTGAAGGAGTACTTCGGGATGAGCGTCGGCCAGACCGTGAAGTCCTGGTCGATGATGGAGACGGTGATCTCGGTGGTCGCCATCGCCCTGATCATGCCGCTCAGCCTGATCATCTGACGCCGGCTCCACCGCACCGGCTCCACCGCACCGAGCTCTCCACCGCACCGGCTCCACTGCACCGGCTCCACTGCACCGAGCTCTCCACCGCGCGAGCGCGACCGCACGCCGAAGGGCGGCACCCGTACGCAACGGGTGCCGCCCTTCGGCGTGTTCGCCGCCGCGGAGGGCTCAGTCGAGCAGCCCGCCCAGCACAGCCGCCGACGCCGCCAGCAGTTCCTCCGCCGCCGGGCCGCCGGCCGCCGTCCGGGCCAGCAGGCCCTCCCGGGCGGCCAGGATCACCGCGGCGGCCTGCCCGGCCGTCGTGCCCGGCGGCACCAGCCCGGGCAGCGCCCGCTCCAGGACGGCCGCCAGCGCCGCGGACACCGCCCGGTCGTGCTCCGCGACCCGCTCGGCCAGCCCGGGTGTCCGGGCGGCCAGCAGCCGGAACTCCAGGAAGAGCAGGATCCAGCCGGTCTCGGCCGGCTCGACCCGCAGCAGTGCCTCGACCAGCCGCCGTGCCCGTTCCTGCGGCGCCAGCGCCCCGGCGGCCGCCGCCAGCCGCTCCAGCTCGTCGATCCGGCCCGCCGCCTGCTCGTCGAAGAGGGCCAGCAGCAGGTCCTCCTTGCCCGCGAAGTTCGAGTAGAACGCGCCGCGGGTGTAGCCGGCGGCGGCGCAGATGTCCTCGATGCTCGTCCGCCCGTACCCGGCGGAGAGGAACAGTTCGCCGGCGGCCGCGAGGATCCGCGCCCGGGTGTGGACGCGCCGCCGCGGAGGTCTGGGGGCATCGGGTTCGACCGTGGGTGGGTTCACAGGATCACGATACATGGTGTATTCAATACAGGTCGTATTGAAATCTTCGCCCCGAACTCTGCCCGCCAGGAGAACCGCCTTCATGAGCCGACTGCTGATCACCCATGCCCACCTGCTCCACCCCGAGACCGGGACCCGTACCGACACCGGCTGGATCGAGATCGCCGACGGCCGGATCGCCGCCACCGGCACCGGCCGCCCGCCCGCGCCCGGCGACGGCGTCCGGGTGATCGACGCCCAGGGCGCCACCGCACTGCCCGGCCTGATCGACGCCCACGTCCACCTGCTGGTCACCACGCTCGACCTGGGGGCGGTCGCGAACTGGACCCCGGGCTACCTCACCGTGCGGGCCCTGGCCGAGGCCGGGCGGATGCTGCGCCGCGGCTTCACCACCGTCCGGGACGTCGGCGGCGCCGACCACGGCATGGCCCGCGCGCTGGACGAGGGCCTGGCGCTCGGCCCCCGGCTGGTCCACGGCGGCAAGGCGCTCTCCCAGACCGGCGGCCACGGCGACCTGCGCCCGCTCGGCGAGGACACGCTGCCCTGCTGCGAGTCCCGCCCGAACTTCGCCCGGATCGCCGACGGTGTGGACGCCGTCCGCGCCGCCGCCCGCGACGAGTTCCGCAAGGGCGCGGCCCACCTCAAGGTGCTGCTCTCCGGTGGTGTCGCCTCGCCGCACGACGAGATAGCCGCCGTCCAGTACAGCGAGGAGGAGATCCGGGCCGCCGTCGAGGAGGCGGAGAACCACAACCGCTACGTCACCGTGCACGCCTACCACCCGCGCGCCGTCGACCGGGCGCTGCGGGCCGGCGTGCGCTGCGTCGAGCACGGCAACCTGATCGACGACGAGACGCTCGCGCTGCTGGTGGAGAAGGACGCCTTCCTGGTGCCGACCCTGATCGCGTACGAGCAGACGGCGAAGCTCGGAGCCCGGTCCGGCCTGCCCGAGTCCTCGCAGCGCAAGCTGGCCGAGGTGCGCGACGCCGGGCTGGCGGCGCTGGAGCGCGCCCACCGCGCGGGCGCCAACCTGGTCTACGGCAGCGACCTGCTCGGGCCGCTGCACCCGGCGCAGCTGGAGGAGTTCCGGCTCCGCGCCGAGGTGCAGCCGGCCGCCGACGTGATCCGTTCGGCCACCAGCACGGCGGCGCGGCTGCTCGGGATGGAGGGGCAGGTCGGCACCCTCGCGCCGGGGGCGCACGCCGACCTGCTGCTCGTCGACGGCGACCCGCTGGCCGACCTCGGGGTGCTGACGGCCCCGGAGCGCCACCTGAAGCACGTGGTCAAGGCCGGGGCGGTGGTCTGACCCCGGCACCGGCCACCGAACACCGGACCGCGCCCCGGCATCGGCCACCGACCGCCCAACGCCGACCGCGCCCCCGGACCGCCGGCACGACGGAGGGCGGGCGCCCCCAGCCCTGGGGTGCCCGCCCTCCGAGTCGGTCGCAGAGCCCTGCGCTGCTACGCGCGGCCCCGCGTCACCTGGTCCCGCCTACTTCGTACCGCGCTTCGCGAGGAAGGCCTCGACCTCGTCGCGGATCTCCGGCGTGTCCAGGCCGCGCACGGTCATGGTGGTGCGGCGGCGCAGCACGTCGTCCGCGGTGTACGCCCACTCGCTGTCGGCGGCGTAGGCGACCTGCGCCCAGACGTCCGGCCCGTCCTCGTGGATCGGCCGGCCCAGCTCCGGGTTCTCGTCGATCATGCGGGCGATCTCGAAGGAGAGCGTGCCGTAGTGGCTGGCCAGGTGCTTGGCGACCAGCGGCTCCATCCGGTTGCCGGGCTCGCGGTCGATCAGCAGACGGTGCGCGACGGCGTTCGGCGCGCCCACGCCCGGCAGCGGCACGGTCGGGGCGATCGGCGACATGTCCTCGCCGAGGCTGGTGCCGGGCACGTGGGCGAGCTTCTCCAGCACGGTGCGGCCGATGTGCCGGTAGGTGGTCCACTTGCCGCCGGCGACGGACAGCATGCCGCCCCGGCCTTCGGTGACGACGGTCTCGCGCTTGGCGGCGGCGGTGTCGCCGGGGCCGCCGGGCAGCACCCGCAGGCCGGCGAAGGCGTAGGTGATCAGGTCGCGGTCGATGTGCTCGTCGCGGATGGCGTGCGCGGCCTCGCCCATGATCTGGTCGATGTCCGCCTCGGTGGCCCGGACGTCCTGCGGGTCGCCGGTGTACTCCTCGTCGGTGGTGCCGAGCAGGACGTGGTCCTCCCACGGGATGGCGAAGGAGACGCGGTACTTGTCGATCGGGATGGTCAGGGCCGCACGCCACGGGGAGCGCCGCTTGACGACGACGTGCGCGCCCTTCGACAGCCGGATGGACGGGGCCGCGCCGGCGTCCTCCATCTTGCGCAGGTGGTCGACCCAGGGGCCGGTGGCGTTGAGCACCAGGCGGGCGTCGACGCCGAACTCGGTGCCGTCCAGGCGGTCCTTCAGGTCGGCGCCGGTGACCCGGCTGCCGGTGAACCGCAGGCCGGTGACCTCGGCGTGGTTGAGCACCACGGCGCCGGCGTCGACGGCGGCGCGCACCGTCATCACGGCGACGCGCGAGTCGTTCATCTGGTGGTCGCCGTAGACGGCCACCGAGCGCAGGCCCTCGGTGCGCAGCGCGGGCACCTGCTGGGCGGCGTGCGCGGCGGTGGAGACCCGGCCCATGCCGTCGCGGAAGGCGGAGAGCGCCGAGTAGAGGAAGACGCCGGCACCGAGCTTGGGCGCGCTGTGCGGGCCGCCCTTGTAGACCGGCACGAAGAAGGTCAGCGGGTTGACCAGGTGCGGGGCGACGTCGGTGGCGAGCGCGCGGCGCTCCTTGTGGTTCTCGGCGACCAGCTTGACGGCGCCGGTCTGCAGGTAGCGCAGACCGCCGTGGACCAGCTTGGAGGAGGCGCTGGAGGTGGCACCGGCGAAGTCGCCGGCGTCGACCATGGCGACCTTGAGGCCCGCCTGGGAGGCGGTCCAGGCGACGGCCGTGCCGAGAATGCCGCCGCCGATCACCAGCAGGTCGTAGGTGGCCTTGCCCAGCAGCTCGCGGGTCTCGGCGCGGGAGGCGGTGCGGCCGGCGGTGCGCTCGGCGCCCAGGGTCGGGATGGTAGCCATGGTGTGTGTACGGCGGCGCGGGTCGGGCGGCGCCGTTACTCCTCTCGGTGTGCGGTGCGGCCCCTGCTGAGAGGCCGGTCGGCCCGGTGCGGCGGGCCGGTGAAACGGGGGCAAGCCGGCCGGGGCCGCGGGGCCCCGACCGGCTTGGCGGGTCAGCTCTGCTCGTCCTCCTCCACCCAGCCCATGGTGCGCTCGACGGCCTTGAGCCACTTCTTGTACTCGCGCTCCCGGGTGGCCTCGTCCATGCGCGGGGTCCACTCGGCGGCGCGGTGCCAGTTGGCCCGCAGGGTGTCCAGGTCGCTCCAGAACCCGACGGCCAGGCCGGCCGCGTAGGCGGCGCCCAGCGCGGTGGTCTCGGCCACGTACGGGCGCTCGACCGGTGCGTCGAGCACGTCGGCGATGTTCTGCATGAGCAGGTTGTTGCTGGTCATGCCGCCGTCGACCTTCAGGGCGGTCAGCTTGACCTTGGAGTCCTTCTCCATGGCGTCGACGACCTCGCGGGTCTGCCAGGCGGTGGCCTCCAGCACGGCCCGGGCCAGGTGGCCCTTGGTGACGTACCGGGTGAGGCCGGCGATAACACCGCGGGCGTCGGAGCGCCAGTACGGGGCGAACAGGCCGGAGAAGGCCGGGACGAAGTAGGCGCCGCCGTTGTCCTCGACGGTGTTGGCGAGGGTCTCGATCTCGGCGGCGGTGGAGATGATGCCGAGCTGGTCACGCAGCCACTGGACCAGCGAGCCGGTGACGGCGATCGACCCCTCCAGGGCGTAGACCGGCTTCTGGTCGCCGATCCGGTAGCCGACGGTGGTCAGCAGGCCGTGGTAGGAGTTGACGATGTCCTCGCCGGTGTTCAGCAGCAGGAAGGTGCCGGTGCCGTACGTGGACTTGGCCTCGCCCTTGTCGAAGCAGGTCTGGCCGAACAGCGCGGCCTGCTGGTCGCCCAGCGCGGAGGCGACGGGCACGCCCTCGAGGTCGCCGACGGCGTGGCCGTAGACCTCGGCGGAGGAGCGGATCTCCGGCAGGACGGTCAGCGGCACGCCCATGGACTCGGCGATCTTCTCGTCCCAGGCCAGGGTCTGCAGGTTCATCAGCATGGTGCGGCTGGCGTTGGTGACGTCGGTGACGTGCTTGCCGCCGTTGGCACCGCCGGTGAGGTTCCAGATCACCCAGGTGTCCATGGTGCCGAACAGGATGTCGCCGGCCTCGGCACGCGCACGCAGGCCCTCGACGTTGTCCAGCAGCCACCGGATCTTCGGGCCGGCGAAGTAGCTGGCCAGCGGGAGGCCGGTCTCGCGGCGGAAGCGGTCCTGGCCGACGTTGCGGCCCAGCTCGCGGCAGAGCGCCTCGGTGCGGGTGTCCTGCCAGACCAGCGCGTTGTGCACCGGCTCGCCGGTGTGCCTGTCCCACAGGACGGTGGTCTCGCGCTGGTTGGTGATGCCGATCGCGCGGATGTCGTCCCTGGTCAGGCCGGCCTTCTCCAGCGCGCCGCGGACGACCGACTGGACGCGGGTCCAGATCTCGGCGGCGTCGTGCTCGACGTAGCCGGGCTGGGGGAAGATCTGCCGGTGCTCCTGCTGGTCGACGGCGACGATCCGTCCGTCCGCACCGAAGATGATGCAGCGGCTGGAGGTCGTGCCCTGGTCGATCGCGGCGATGTAGTTGCCCGTGCCAGTGGAGGTCATGAGGGTCCTCGGCTCAAGAATGGGGGTTCGGGTGGGTGGGTCTGACTGTCCGGTCAGTCCCCGTGCTCGGGTGGCGCGAAGCCTGGCTGCGGATATTCGGCCGTGGCTTTAGAAGATGGCGTTGTACAGGCCACCGGCCAGCAGACCGCCGACGACCGGGCCGGCCACCGGGATCCAGGCGTAGGACCAGTCCGAGTCGCCCTTGTTGGGGATCGGCAGCAGCGCGTGCACGATGCGCGGGCCGAGGTCACGGACCGGGTTGATGGCGTAGCCGGTCGGGCCGCCGAGCGAGAGGCCGATGCCGACGACGGTGAAGGCGACGATCAGGATGCCGAGGCCCGAGTCGGCGAGGCTGGTGTTGACGCCCTGGGTGAGGATGCCGAAGCAGAGCACGAAGGTGCCGATGATCTCGGTGAGCAGGTTCTGGACGGGGTTCCGGATCTCGGGACCGGTCGCGAAGATGCCCAGGGTCGGCTCCTTGTTCTCCTGGAACTGGCCGAGGTAGGTGGCCCAGACGAGAACGGCGCCGATCATCGCGCCGAGCAGCTGCGAGCCGAGGTAGACGGGGACGTCGCTCCATTCGCCGGACTTGACGGCGAGGGCCAGGGTCACGGCCGGGTTGAGGTGCGCGCCGGACTTGGGGGCCGACATGTAGGCGGCGATCATCACGGCGAAGCCCCAGCCGAAGGTGATCGCCAGCCAGCCGGCGTTGATGGCCTTCGACTTCTTGAGAGTCACAGCGGCACAGACGCCGCCGCCGAGAAGTATCAGGGCGGCGGTGCCGAGGGTTTCGCCGACGAAGATGTCGCCGGTGGAGAACGCGGACACAAAGACTCCCTTGTCCATATGGCCCGGAGGTGCGGGGGTGGGGGCAGGAGGCCGAGCGATCACTGTGCGGGTGAGCGCTTTGTGGGAGAGGTTCGCTCGGCCATCGTTCGACAATGTCGACCGTCATGCGGAAGCTTCCTCCCCGGGTCGCCTTCACGTCAAGGCCGGGTTACGCAGCTGTGACCCTTCACTCCTGGTGACCGATCGGTTAGCACCACATACGGACAAAACGCTAAGGCGCGGACAGGCATCGCGCCTGTCCGCGCCTCAGCGTGAACGTCGGATCTCCGGCACAGACTCGCCGGACCTACGGCGGCGTCAGAACCGCCCGGCCCCCAGGTCCCGCGAGATCGCCCGGGCGGCGCTGCGCACGGAGGCGACCAGCGAGGGCTTGACGAAGCCGTCCTCGCAGACCCGTTCCACCGCGCCGCTGATGCAGACCGCGCCCACCGGGTTGCGCCGCCGGTCCTGGATCAGCGCGCCGATCGAGGCCACGCCGTCCCAGGTCTCCTCGACGGAGTCCGCCCAGCCGCGCTCGCGGATCAGCGCCGCCTCCGCGTCCACGTCGGCCGCCTCGGTCAGGGTCCGCGGGGTGTACCCCTCGAACGGCCCGTCGCCCAGCTCGCCGCGAGCCACCGGGTCGTACGCCAGCAGCACCTTGCCCAGCGCGGTGGAGTGCAGCGGCTGCATCGAGCCGACCTCCAGCACTTGCCGGGTGTCGTCCGGCCGGAAGACGTGGTGCACGATCAGGACGCCCTGCTGGTGGAGCACCCCGAGATAGACGGTCTCGCCGGACGCCCTGGCCAGGTCGTCCGCCCAGACCAGGGCCCGGGCGCGCAGCTCGTGGACGTCCAGGTAGCTCTGGCCCAGCCGCAGCAGCTCCGCGCCCAGCTGGTACTTGCCGCTCTCCGGGTCCTGCTCCACGAACCCCTCCTGCTGGAGGGTCCGCAGGATGCCGTGCGCGGTGCCCTTGGCCAGGTCCAGCGCCGTCGCGACCTCGGACAGGCCCAGGCGGCGCTCACCGCCGGCCAGCAGGCGCATGATCGCGGCGGCCCGGGAGAGCGACTGGATCGGGCCGGGCATTCGGTACCTCCGGGCTGACAGGCGGTCGACAATGTCGACCGCAGTGGTAACGGGATGAGTCTGCCAGGCCGCCCCCCGTCCGTGCACCTTCCCCCTCGGTAATCTCAGCGCCGGCCGCGCGTCACCTCGGCGGTCAGTGCGGAGATCTCGGACGGGCCGACGCGGCAGCAGCCGCCCACCAGCCGGGCGCCGGCGGCCAGCCAGCCGCCCACCCGGTCGGCACGGAACGTCGCACCGCCGCGCCAGTCCCGGGCCCCGGCGTCCCAGGACTCGCCACTGTTCGGGTAGACCACCACCGGCTTGCCGGTCACCCGCGCGGCCAGCGCCACCACCCGGTCCGCGTCCTGCGGTGTGCAGCAGTTCACCCCCACCGCCACCACCTCGTCCGCCTCCGCGGCCAGGGCGAACGCCTCCGCCAGAGGCTGCCCGGCCCTGGTCCGCCCGCCCGCCACGCTGTACGACAGCCAGGCCGGCACCCCCAGCCCGCGCACCGCGTGCAGCAGCGCCCGCGCCTCGTCCGCGTCCGGGACCGTCTCCAGCGCCAGCACGTCCGGCCCGGCCGCCGCCAGCACCTCCAGCCGCGGCCGGTGGAACGCCTCCAGCTCGCCCACCGTCAGCCCGTACCGCCCCCGGTACTCCGACCCGTCCGCCAGTACCGCCCCGTACGGGCCCACCGACGCCGCCACCCAGAGCGGCCGGCCCGCCCCGTCCCGCCGTGCCCCCTCCTGCCGTGCCGCCTCCCGCGCCAGCTCCACGCTGCGCGCCAGCAGCCCCGCCGCCTCCGCCCGGCCCAGCCCGCGCCGCGCGAAACCCTCGAAACTCGCCTGGTAGCTCGCGGTGATCGCGACCTCCGCCCCCGCCGCGAAGTACGCCCGGTGCGCGGCCACCACGGCCTCCGGAGCGTCCGCCAGCAGGCGCGCCGACCACAGCGCGTCCGACAGGTCGTGCCCGGCCGCCGCCAACTGGTTCGACATCCCGCCGTCCAGCACCAGCGGACCGGCGGCCACCGCCGCGGCGAAGTCAGGCGGGGGAGTGGCGGGCATGACGGCCTCCAAGACCTGTCCTCGGGCAAAGCTCCTGGCCACAGCCTAGAAGACGGCCCGAACGGGCCTCCCGGAAATCCATTTGCCGCAGAGTCAACGGCTCGCTACGTTGTGCTCATCCCGAGAACGACGACGCCGTACCGGGCGCCACCCCGGAAAGGAGCCGGCCATGGCCGTGGAGCAGCCCCCCGTCACCGCCGGCATGGACGAGCGCGCGTGGCTCGCCGCCTACGACCCACGCGCCTACACCCCGGTGGCCGTCACCGTCGACGTCGTCGCACTGACGCTGCGCCACGGCAGCCTCCACGTCCTGCTGGTCGAGCGCGCGGGCCCGCCCTTCCAGGGCTCCTGGGCGTTGCCCGGCGGCTTCCTGCGGGCCGGCGAGGAGGGCCTCGACGAGGCCGCCGCCCGTGAGCTCGCCGAGGAGACCGGACTGCACGGCAGCTCCGACGCCGAAGCCGCCCTCAGCCGCATCCACCTCGAACAGCTCGGCACCTACGGCGCGCCCGACCGGGACCCACGCATGCACGTCGTCTCGGTCGCCTACCTGGCCTTCGCCCCCGACCTGCCGGATCCTCAGGCCGGCTCGGACGCGGCGACGGCCGCCTGGCACCCCGTCACCGCCCTCGACCTCCGGCCGCCCACCGGCCGGTCACCAGCCGCCGGCGGGCCCGTCGACACCCACGGGGGTGGCGTCGACGGGCCCGCCGGCCCCTCCGCCGAGGCCGGGCAGCCCGACACCGGGCAGCCCCACACCGAGGAGCCCGACGACGGCCGGCCCGCCCCCATCGCGCTGGCCTTCGACCACGCCCGCATCCTCGCCGACGGCCTCGACCGGGCCCGGGCCAAGATCGAGTACAGCCCGCTGGCCACCGCCTTCCTCCGGCACGACTTCACCATCCCCGAGCTGCGCGCCGTCTACGAGGCCGTCTGGGACGAGAAGCTCCACCCCGGCAACTTCCACCGCAAGGTCCTCTCCGTCCCCGGTTTCGTCGAGAGCACCGGCACCACCACCGAGCGCGGCGGCGCCCGCGGCGGCCCCCGCGCCCGCAACTACTGCGCCGGCGACGCCCAACTCCTCCACCCGGCCCTCCTCCGCCCCACCCGCGAGGACGAGATCCGCTGACCGGCGCCACCGGCCCCGTTCCCTGCGCCCTCCGACAGGCCCCAGTACCGGCCCGCCGGCGAACGCCGCCCGGGACGATCCGACCAAGATCGGCGGAGCGCTGCCGCCGGCCACCCGGCGGCACTACCATCCGGCCATGACCACTCAAGAGGTGAGCAGGACGAGCAACCGGCCCAACTCCCACTGCCACTGGTGCGGCGCGCCCTACCCGCCCGGGACCGAGGCCTGGCCCCGCACCTGCCCGGGCTGCTCCGAGATCAGCTACCGCAACCCGCTGCCCGTCGTCGTCACCCTCCTCCCGGTCACCCAGGAGAGCGCCGAGCCCAGCCTCGTCGTCATCCGCCGCACCATCGAGCCCGGATACGGCGAACTCGCCCTGCCCGGCGGCTACATCGACTACGGCGAGAGCTGGCAGCAGGCCTGCGTCCGCGAACTCCGCGAGGAGACCGGCATCCCGGCCGACGCCGCCGACGTCACGCTGGTCGCCACCGACTCCGACACCCACGGCGGCTTCCTCTGCCTCTTCGGCCTGCTCCCCGCCCGCCCGCTGGCCGAACTCCCGCCGTCCAAGCCCACCGACGAGACCGACGGCTGGCAGCTCGCCACCCCGGAGACCCCACTCGTCTTCGCCTTCCACACCCGGGTCTCCCGAGCCTGGTTCAACGGCGAGTTCCCGCCGCGCTGACCGGCCACCGGCACCGGGCTGACCAGGCCCGCACCCCCGGGGCAGACCCTGGCGCACCGGGCGATCACATGGCAGGGTCTGCACCGACAGCCCCAACCGGACGGGCCCTGCCACAAGCACCCCCGTCCCATCCACCGGCCGGGAGACCACCACCGTGAGCACCCCACCCCAGGACCAGCCGCTCTGGCGCCCCACCCCCGCTCGCGCCGCCGCCACCACGCTCGTGGCCTTCCAGGCCTGGGCCGCCGAACACCACGGCGCCCCGGCCGCACCGCTCGCCCCCGCCGACGACGACCAGCAGGCCGCCCGGCGCTACGCCGACCTGCACGCCTGGTCCACCGAAGACCTCGACCGCTTCTGGACCGCCGTCACCCAGTGGTTCGACGTCCGCTTCACCCAGGCCCCCGACGCCGTCCTCGCCGACCCGGCCATGCCCGGCGCCCGCTGGTTCCCCGGCGCCCGCCTCAACTACGCCGAGCACGCCCTGCGCACCGCCGAGGACCGGGCCAACGCCGACAAGCCCGCCATCCTCCACCTCGACGAGACCACCGACCACCCGGTCGCGCTCACCTGGGGCGAGCTGCGCCGCCAGGTCGGCTCCCTCGCCGCCGCCCTGCGCGCCCGCGGCATCGGCCCCGGCGACCGCGTCAGCGCCTACCTGCCCAACATCCCCCAGGCCGCCGTCGCCCTCCTCGCCACCGCCGCCGTCGGCGCCGTCTGGACCAGCTGCGCTCCCGACTTCGGTGCCCGAAGCGTCCTCGACCGCCTCCAGCAGATCGAACCCGCCGTCCTCTTCGCCGTCGACGGCTACCACTACGGCGGCAAGGACCACGACCGCACCGAGGTCGTCGCCGAACTCCGCCGAGAGCTCCCCACCCTGCACACCGTCGTCCACGTCCCCCTGCTCGGCGGCCCCGCCCCCGAGGGCGCCCTGCACTGGGACGACCTGGTGGCCGACGAGGTCGAGCCGGTCTTCGAACCCCTCCCCTTCGAGCACCCGCTCTGGGTCCTCTACTCCTCCGGCACCACCGGCCTGCCCAAGGCCATCGTCCAGAGCCAGGGCGGCATCCTGCTGGAACACCTCAAGCAGGCAGGCCTCCACCTCGACCTCGGCCCCGACGACCGCTTCCTCTGGTACACCTCCACCGGCTGGATGATGTGGAACTTCCTCCTCGCCGGCCTCCTCACCGGGTCCACGATCGTCACCTACGACGGCAGCCCCGGCCACCCCGACACCGGCGCCCTCTGGTCGGTCGCCGCCCGCACCGGTGCCACCGTCCTCGGCACCTCCGCGGCCTACGTCATCGCCAGCCGCAAGGCCGACCTCCACCCCGGCCGCGACCTCGACCTCTCCGCCGTCCGCTGCATCGGCACCACGGGCTCCCCGCTCCCGCCCGACGGCTTCCGCTGGATCTACGACGAGGTGAAGGACGACGTCTGGCTCGCCTCCGTCAGCGGCGGCACCGACGTCTGCTCCTGTTTCGTCGGCGGCGTCCCCACCCTCCCCGTCCACCTCGGCGAGATCCAGGCCCCCTGCCTCGGCGCCGCCGTCGAGTCCTGGGACGTCCAGGGCCGCCCGCTCACCGACGCCGTCGGCGAACTCGTCGTCACCAAGCCGATCCCGTCCATGCCCACCGGCTTCTGGAACGACCCCGACGGCGCCCGGTACCACGACAGCTACTTCGACATGTACCCCGGAGTCTGGCGCCACGGCGACTGGATCACCGTCACCTCGCGCGGCACCGTCGTCATCCACGGCCGGTCCGACTCCACCCTCAACCGCCAGGGCGTCCGGATGGGCTCCTCCGACATCTACGAGGTCGTCGAACGCCTCCCCGAGATCGCCGAATCCCTGGTCATCGGCCTGGAGGAGCCCGACGGCGGGTACTGGATGCCGCTCTTCGTCGTCCTCGCCCCCGGCGCCACCCTCGACGACGACCTGACCGGCCGCATCCGCACCTCGCTGCGCACCGAACTCTCCCCGCGCCACGTCCCCGACGAGGTCATCGCCGTCCGCGGCCTTCCGCACACCCTCACCGGCAAGCGCATCGAGGTCCCGGTGAAGCGCCTGCTCTCCGGCACCCCGCTGGAGCAGGCCGTCAACCCCGGATCCGTCGACAACCTCGACCATCTGCGGTTCTTCGAGCAGCTCCGCCGCGACCGCCAGGCCTGATCCGGGTACGACGAAGGGGCGCCCCCGGACGGCGGGGGCGCCCCTTCGACATCTCCGGCTGCCGCCGCTCGCGCGGAGGGCGACTCGTGCTGCTACTCGCCGGACAGCACCTGCTGCGCCGCGGCCCGTGCCCCCTCGGCACTGTCCGCGGCCCGCGCCGCCTCCGCCGCCCGGCGGCACTGCGCCAGCGTGTACTTGGCCAGCGCGGTCCGCACGTACGGGATCGACGCCGCGCCCATGGAGAGGCTGGTGACACCGAGACCGGTCAGGACGACGGCCAGCAGCGGGTCGGAGGCGGCTTCGCCACAGACACCGCAGCTCTTGCCGGTGATCTGCGCGGCCTCGGCCGAGAACGCGACCAGGTCCAGCAGCGCGGGCTGCCAAGGGTCCTGCAGCCGGGCCAGCGCACCCACCTGGCGGTCGGCGGCGAAGGTGTACTGGGCGAGGTCGTTGGTCCCCAGCGAGAGGAACTCCACCTCCTGGAGGATCGACCGCGCCCGCAGCGCCGCCGACGGAATCTCCACCATCGCGCCGTACTTGGCGCTCAGCCCGGCCTCACGACACGCGTCCGCGAAGTCCCTGGCGTCCTTGCGGTCGGCCACCATCGGGGCCATCACCTCAAGGTGCACCGGCAGGCCCTCGGCGGCCTTGGCCAGCGCGCGCAGCTGGGTCCGCAAGACCTCGGGGTGCTCCAGCAGCGTGCGCAGACCGCGCACACCGAGCGCCGGGTTCGGCTCGTCCGCCGGGGTCAGGAAGTCCAGCGGCTTGTCCGCGCCCGCGTCCAGGGCCCGGACGACGACCCGGCCCTCCGGGAACGCCTCAAGCACCTTGCGGTACGCCTCGACCTGCTTCTCCTCACTGGGCGCCTTCGCCGAGTCGTCCAGGAAGAGGAACTCGGTCCGGAACAGCCCGACGCCCTCGGCCCCGGCCTCCAGCGCGGCCGGCAGGTCGGCCGGGCCGCCCACGTTGGCCAGCAGCGGCACCCGGTGCCCGTCCGAGGTCTGCCCCGGACCGGAGGACGCGGCAAGCGCGGCCTTGCGCTCGGCGGCGATCCGGCGCAGCTCGTCCTGCTTCTCCTGCGACGGCTCCACCAGCACGTCGCCCGAGCTGCCGTCCACCGCGACGACGGTGCCCTCGGGGACATCGGTCGCCCCCGGCAGCGCCACCACGGCCGGCACGCCCATGGCCCGGGCCAGGATGGCGCTGTGGCTGGTCGGCCCGCCCTCCTCGGTCACGAAGCCGAGCACCAGCGTCGGGTCCAGCAGCGCCGTGTCGGCCGGCGCCAGGTCCCGGGCGAACAGCACGTAGGGCTCGTCGCTGTCCGGCACACCCGGCATCGGCACGCCCAACAGCCGCGCCACGATGCGGTTGCGGACGTCGTCCAGGTCGGCGACGCGGCCGGCCAGGTAGTCCCCGGCCGACGCCAGCAGCGCACGGTAGGCGGCGAAGGCGTCGTAGACGCCGCGCTCGGCGCTGCTGCCGACGGCGATCCGGCGCGCGACGTCGGCCATCAGCTCCGGGTCCTGCGCCATCAGCGCCTGAGCCTCCAGCACGGCCTGGGCCTCGCCGCCGGCCAGGTTGCCGCGAGCGGTGAGGTCCGCGGCCACCGCCTCGACGGCCGCCTGGGCGCGGGCCTGCTCACGGGGGGCGTCCTCGGTCGGGATCTGGGTGGCCGGCGGCTCCAGCACCGCCGTCCCCATGTGCCGCACCTGGCCGATCGCGACCCCGTGGCTCACACCCACGCCGCGCAGCGTCTTCTCCATAGTCACTGTCTCCGCTGAGAGAAGCGGCCCCGCCGGGTACCGCTGTGTGCCGGGCCGCCCCGTCGAGTGCGGCGGGGCGGGTGTGTCGCAAAGAAAGAGGTCAGCTCCAGCTGAACAGGGCGTCGCCCAGGGCGACCTCCCCGTCCTCGCGGAGTCCGCCGAGCGAGTCGGCCGCAGCCTCCAGCGCGACGATCGGCGAGATCGGAGACTTCCCGGCGGCCTCGACGGCGGCCGGGTCCCACTTGATGACGGCCTGGCCGCGGGTCACCGTGTCGCCCTTGTTGACGAGCAGCTCGAACCCCTCGCCGTTCAGCTGGACGGTGTCGATCCCGAGGTGCGTCAGCACACCGTGCCCGTCCGCGTCCACCACGACGAACGCGTGCGGGTGCATGGAGACGACGACACCGTCCACCGGGGCCACGGCCTCGGTCGGCCGGCGAACCGGGTCGATCGCGGTGCCGGGTCCGACCATGGCGCCCGAGAAGACCGGATCGGGCACGCCGGCGAGCCCGACGACACGGCCGGTCAGCGGCGACGTCACAGTGGTCATGGTTGAGCCTCCCAAGTGCGCAGTACAGCGAGCGGCCGCGAGCTGCGGCAGGACATCGGCTGAAGCCTAAATCATGTCAACTTCGGACATCTGCTGACATTCCCGGGCGAAGAAGCACGCCCCGTCCACCCAACTCGGCCGACATCTCAGCGACCGACAGTGGTCTAGTCCTCTTCACCGATGCGCCGCACTCTACAGGCATCTTGGCGAATCGGGACCATTGCTGTATATGCTCGCGAGAGCAACAAATCATGCCTCCGACCGGGTGATGCCAGGCGCGGTCCGGTTCGCGATCCAGCGCGGGACCCGCTATGGTTGGTCGAGTCGCCGCAAGTCGACGGTTAACAGCAGATTTCAGATGCGAAAAGCGCCGGAAAACGGAGCGGAAAACATCTGCTAGGCTGGAAACACGAACGAAGCGCCCGGAGGGCCCGCTGGAAGGCGGTCCGAAGGAAGTGTCCGTTCCTTGAGAACTCAACAGCGTGCCAAAAGTCAACGCCAGATAT
>NZ_JBVHHB010000034.1:0-96461 GCF_055561295.1 Kitasatospora sp. NPDC022785
GGCCCCGACGGCGTGCTGACCGGCATGGCCCAGGCCTGTCTGGCAGACCCCGACGACGCGCTCCTCGTCCCGGCCCTGCGCAAGGGCCGCGACGAAGCCCCCGCCCTGCTGGCCGCCCTGGCCGCAGTGTTCGAGGCGGGCGCGGACGTCGACTGGGCGGCCGTGTTCCGGGGCAGTGGCGCGCGCCGCGTCGACCTGCCGACCTACGCCTTCCAGCACGAGCGCCACTGGCTCGACGCCGCGGCCGACCTGAGCGACGCGGCCGCCTTCGGGCAGGTCGATGCCGAGCACCCGTTCCTGCGGGCCGGTGTCGAACTCCCGGACTCCGGCGGGTTCGTGCTGACCGGGCGGATCGGGCTGGACACCCACCGCTGGCTCGCCGACCACACGGTGGCGGGCACCGTCCTGCTGCCGGGGGCGGCCCTGGCCGACCTGGTGCTCAGGGCGGGCCGGCAGGTCGGCTGCGAGCGGATCCGCGAACTGACCCTGACCGCCCCGCTGGTGCTGCCCGAGAGCGGCGCCGTCGTGCTGCAGGTGGTGCTCACCGGCGCGGACGAGGACGGCGAGCGCGAGGCCCGGGTGTACGCGCGGGCCGGTGACGCCGAGGAGGGCGCCGCGTGGACGCGGCACGCCACCGGCGTGGTGGGGGCGGGCCGCGGCGCGCCGGCCGACGACGCCGCCGCGTGGCCGCCGCCGGGCGCGCAGCCAGCCGACGTGGCGGAGCTGTACACGAACCTGGAGGAGGGCGGCCTGGTCTACGGGCCGGTGTTCCGCGGGCTGACGGCCGCCTGGACGCTGGACGGCGAGGTGTTCGCCGAGGTCGTCCTCCCGGACGGCGCGCACGCCGACGCCGAGCTGTTCGCCCTCCACCCGGCCGCCTTCGACGCCGCCCTCCACGCGGTGGGCCTCTCCGCGGCCGTGGGCGACGGCGGCCTGCCGTTCGCCTGGTCCGACGTCGAGGTCTTCGCCACCGGCGCGACGGCGCTGCGCGTCCGCGTTCGGGCGGCAGGCCCGGAGTCGGGCGGAGAGCCGGGCGCCGTGACGATCGACCTGGCCGACGGCGAGGGCCGCCCGGTCGCCTCGGTCGGCTCCCTGGCCGTCCGTCAGGTGCCGGCCGCCGGGCTCGGGCCGGCCGGCGGGGCCGGCGACGCGCTGTTCCAGCTCGACTGGGTGGCCGTACGCGCGCCCAAGTCCGTCCCCGTTCCCGCTGGTTGGGCCGTGCTGGGCGGCGGCGGGGCGGCCTTCGGGCCGGGCACGCCGGTCCACCCCGGGTTCGACGGGCTGACCGCGGCGCTGGACGCGGGCGAGGCCGTGCCCGAGGTGGTCGTCCTGCGGCAGCCGCCGGCCGCCGGGCAGGGCCTGGTCGAGCGGGCCCACGAGACGGCCCGGTACACCCTGGACGTGCTCCGGCGCTGGGTCGCCGAACCGCGCCTCGACGGCTCCCGCCTGCTGGTCCTCACCGAGGGCGCGGTGGCGGTCTCCGCCGAGGAGGCGGTGCCCGGGCTCGCCGAGACCCCGGTCTGGGGCCTGCTGCGCTCCGCGCACGAGGAGTACCCGGGCCGGTTCACCACGCTGGACACCGGCGGCGCCGACGTCGCGCCGCGGCTGCTGGCCGCGGCGGTGGCCCTGGACGAGCCCGAGCTCGCGGTCCGCGGGGGCCGGCTGCTGGCCCCCCGCCTGCGCCGCGCGGGGCGGTCCGGGGCGGACGCCGGGACGCCCGTGTTCGACCCCGACGGCACCGTGCTGGTCACCGGCGGCACCGGCGGGCTCGGCCGGGTCGTCGCCCGGCACCTGGTGGCGGCGCACGGCGTGCGGCACCTGCTGCTGGTCAGCCGCAGCGGCGAACAGGCGCCCGGGGTGGCGCAGCTGCGCGAGGAGCTGGCCGGTGCGGGCGCCGACGGCGTCACCGTCGCCGCCTGCGACGTCGCCGACCGTACGGCCCTGGCCGGGCTGCTCGCCGCCGTGCCGGCCGAGCACCCGCTGACCGGCGTCGTGCACACGGCCGGCGTGCTGGACGACGGCACCGTCGCCGCGCTGACGCCCGAACGCCTGGAGCGGGTGCTGCGTCCGAAGGTGGACGCGGCCGTGCACCTGGACGAGCTGACCCGCGGCGCCGGCCTGGCCGCGTTCGTCCTGTTCTCCTCGCTCGCCGGCACCATGGGCAGCGCCGGGCAGGCCAACTACGCCGCGGCCAACGCCTTCCTGGACGCCCTGGCACAGCGGCGCCGCGCCGCCGGCCTGGCCGCCGTCTCGCTCGGCTGGGGCCTGTGGACGGCGACCGACGGCATGGCCGAGTCCCTCGGCGAGGCCGACCGGCAGCGCCTCGCGGCCTCCGGCATCCTGGCGCTCTCCGGTGACGAGGGTCTGGAGCTCTTCGACACCGCACTGCGAGCCGACCGGGCCGCTCTCGTCCCGGTGCGGCTCGACACGGCGCCGATCAGGGCCCGGGCGGCCGTGGTCGAGGTGCCCGCCCTGCTGCGCGAGCTGGTGCGGGTGCCGGTGCGCCGGGCCCGGGAGGCCGGCGCGGCGGGCGGTCTGCCCGCCGGATTCGCCGGGTTGGCCGCCGCCGAGCAGGAGCGGATCCTGCTGGGCATCGTCCTGAGCCGGACGGCCGTGGTCCTCGGCTACGCCTCGGCGGACGAGGCGGAGCCCGAGCGGGACTTCCTGGAGGCCGGCGTGGACTCGCTGTCGGCGACGGAGATCCGCAACCTGGTGAACAAGGCGACCGGTGCGGACCTCACCACCAGCGCCCTGTTCGACCACCGCAACCCGGTGGCGCTCGCCGCCCACCTGCGCGAGCGGCTGGCCGACGCCGCCGTGCGGGGCGGCCGGCCCGGCCCGGCCGCCGAGGGGGCGGACCGGCCGGGGGAGAACCCGGAGTCCTTCCGCGGCCTGTTCCGGCAGGCGATCCTCGGCGAGAACCTGCCGGGCGGCATCCGGTTGCTGAAGGCGGCCGGGCACGTCCGGCCCTGGTTCCACTCGCTGGCGGACCTGCGGGAGAAGACGGCCGCCGAGGGCGGTCCGGAGGCGGCGGTGTTCCCCGAGCCGGTCCGGCTGGCGCGCGGGCCGCAGGGCCCGGCGCTGGTCTGCCTGCCGTCGCCGATGGCGATGGGCGGTGCCCAGCAGTACGCGCGGTTCGCGGCCGGCTTCCGCGACGTGCGGGACGTGATCGCCCTGCCCGTCATCGGGTTCCACCCCGCCGACCGGCTGCCGGCGACCGTCCCTGCGGCCGTGGAGGCCTTCGCCGCGCACATCCTCCAGGCGGCCGCCGGGCAGCCGTTCGTGATCGTCGGCTACTCGTCCGGGGGACAGTTCGCGCACGCGGCCGCCGAACACCTGGAGCGCGCGGGGACTCCCGCGGCCGGCGTGGTGCTGCTCGACTCCTACCTGCCGAACACCGGCGACGACGACAACCAGTCGCACGGGTTCTGGGGCCAGATGATGGTCGGCATGTTCGACCGGGAGGACGACTTCGGGGGGTTCAACGTGACCCGCCTCGGCGCCATGGGCCGCTACGTCGAACTGATCGGCAGTGTGCGGCCGGCCGAGATGGAGACCCCGGTGCTGTTCGTGCGGCCCACGGAGTCCTTCGTGGTCGTCCCCAAGGCCGGTGAGGAGGAGTGGCGGGCGGTCTGGCCGACCGCGCACACCCTCACGGAGGTTCCGGGCACGCATTTCACCATCATCGAGACCTACGCGGCGGACGCCGCC
This sequence comes from Kitasatospora sp. NPDC022785, assembly GCF_055561295.1. NCBI lineage: Bacteria > Bacillati > Actinomycetota > Actinomycetes > Kitasatosporales > Streptomycetaceae > Kitasatospora > Kitasatospora sp. NPDC022785. The sequence continues at coordinate 3,712 of NZ_JBVHHB010000034.1, forward strand.
GCGGCCGTCGAGGAGTGGGTCCAGGTGGCGTGCCGTCAGTTTGCGTCCGGCCGTTGAGGAACAGCCTGGCTCTGGGGTTCGTAGGGGCCGCTTAGGGGTCTGTCCGGGGAAGGCGGCTCGTATAGCGTGCGTCCACAGGATCAGCTCCCGCGGCGCCGTCAGTACGGGCACGTCCTCCCCGGTGGACCCAGGCAGTTCAACCCGGAGGTGGGTAAATTCGCCGGACAATTCGGAGAGGAATAGAACGATGTCAAGACCAGCGAGTGCCAAGGGTGTTGTCTCTTTCGGGAAATACAAGACCTGGTACCGCGTGACCGGTGATCTGGCTTCGGGCAAGCCGCCGGTCGTGGTGCTGCACGGAGGCCCCGGCAGCACCCACGACTACCTGCTGGCGCTCACCGAACTGGCCGACTCCGGCTGGCCGGTGATCCACTACGACCAGCTCGGCAACGGCGGCTCCAGCCATCTCCCGGACCGGGGCAAGGACTTCTGGACCGTCCAGCTCTTCAAGGACGAACTGAACAACCTGCTCGACGCGTTGAACGTGGCCGACGACTACATCCTCTTCGGCCAGTCCTGGGGCGGCATCCTCGGAGCCTCGCACGCGGCCGGGCGTCCGGCCGGCCTGCGCGGCCTGGTGATCGCCAACTCCCCGGCCTCCTACGTCCTGTGGCTCCAGGAGATGGAGGTGCTGCGCGCCGGGCTGCCGGCCGACGTCCAGGAGACGCTGCGCCACCACGAGGTGGCCGGCACGACGGACAACGAGGAGTACTTCACGGCGATGCGGGTCTTCTACGACCGGCACGTCTGCCGGGTCGTGCCCTGGCCGCGGGACTTCGTCGCCTCCTTCATGGAGATCTACGACGACCCGACCGTGTACTACACCATGAACGGCCCGAACGAGTTCCACGTGATCGGGACGCTCAAGGACTGGTCGGTCATCGACGAGGTGGACCGCATCAAGGTGCCCACCCTGCTGCTCACCGGCCGGTACGACGAGGCCACGCCGGCCACCGTGCAGCCGTACTTCGACCGGATCCCCGAGGTGCGGTGGGAGATCCTGGAGAACTCCAGCCACGTGCCGCACCTGGAGGAGCCCGAGCGGTTCAAGGAGATCCTGCTCGGCTACCTCGAAGGACTTCTCCCCGGTGCCGGGCTGCCCCCCGACGCCGTAGCGGCACCCGGAGGACGCGGATGACGGCGAGCACACCACGGGTACGCGCGTACCCGTTCAGTCCGGCCCGGGCCCTGGAGCTCGACCCCGCCTACGCGCGGCTGCGCGCGGAGGAGCCGCTGAGCCGGGTGCGGATGCCGTTCGGCGAGAACGGCTGGCTCGTCACCCGGGCCGCGGACGTGCGCCTGGTGATGAGCGACCCCCGGTTCAGCCGGGAGCGCGCGGTCGCCGGCGACCCGCCCCGGCTGCGGGAGGTCGACGCCTCGGGCACCGGCCTGCTCGCCATGGACCCGCCCGACCACGCCCGCGTCCGCAAGATCATGGCGAGGGTGTTCACCGCCCGCCGGGTCGAGACGATGCGCGAGGACACCCAGCGGACCGTCGACGGGCTGCTCGACGAGCTGGTGGCGCGGCCCGGGGACCGGGTGATCGACGTGGTCGAGTCGCTGGCCTTCCAGATCCCCTCGGCGGTCATCGGCAAGCTGATGGGCCTGGAGGACAAGGACCAGGAGAACATCAAGGAGTGGTCCCAGGCCCTGATGTCGACGGCCGAGGGCAGCGAGGAGTCGGTCCGGCAGGCCTTCGAGGCGCTGTTCGGGTACGTCGCCGAGCTGGTGGCGACCCGCCGGGCCCACCCCACCGACGACCTGGTCGGCATCATGGTCGGGGCCCGGGACGAGGGACAGCGCCTCAGCGAGGAGGAACTCGCCACCCACATCGTCGGGTTGATCACCACCGGCGCCGAGACCACCTCCTCGCAGATCCCGAACTTCCTGTACGCGATCCTCACTCACCCCGACCAGCTCGCCCTGCTGCGCCGGGACCCTGCGCTGGTGCCGCGGGCGGTCGAGGAGCTGCTGCGCTGGATCCCGTTCAACTCGGCCGCGCTGTTCCCCCGGTACGCCACGGAGGACGTGCGGTTCCGGGACACGACGGTCCGCGCGGGCGAGTTCGTGCTGCCGTCGCTCTCGGCGGCCAACCGCGACCCGGAGGTCTTCGCCGACCCGGACCGACTGGACATCACCCGTGAGCACAACCCGCACATCGCCTTCGGGCACGGCGCGCACCACTGCGTCGGCGCCCAGCTCGCCCGGATGGAACTCCAGGTGATGCTCGGAACGATGGTGCGGCGCTTCCCGGAACTGGCCCTGGCCGGCGACCCGGTCGCCATCCCCTGGAAGCAGGGTCTGGTGCGCGGCCCGCTCGCTCTGCGGGTGACGTGGTGAGCGAACGTCCCGGAGAACGCTGGAACATCACCGTCGACACGGCCGCCTGCATCGGCTCGTCGATGTGCGCGGCCGCGGCGCCGCGCCACTTCGTCATGAAGGCCGGCAAGGCCGAATCGCCGGCCGGGACGGTCGGGCCCGACCAGACGGTGCTCGACGCGGCCGAGACCTGCCCGGCACTCGCCATCACGGTCACCGACGCAGACACGGGCCGCCAACTGGCCCCCGAGGCCTGAGAGGTACCTCCATGAACACCGCGATCAGGGCGCAGACCGCGATCGTCTTCCCCGGCATGAGCGCCTCCCCCTTCACCGAGGTGGGCAAGTTCATGCTGATCAACCCGGCCGCCCGCGAGTTCGTCGCGCGGGCGGACGAGGCGCTCGGCTACAACCTCCTCGACCGGTTCCGGGACGACCAGGACGGCGGCGACTACTCGGAGGCCTCGCAGGTGGCCTTCCTGGTGAACTGCCTGGCCTCCGCGGAGTGGGCGGCCGGACAGCTCGGCTTCGTGCCCGAGGTGTGCACCGGCCCCAGCTTCGGCGAGAAGGTGCTCGCCGCGTACTCGGGCGCGCTCTCCTTCGAGGAGGCGGTCCTGATGACGGCGGAGGTCGCCCGCTGCATGGAGGACTGGTTCCGCACCGAGCACCAGGACGTCGTGACGCACTCCTTCCTGCGCACCCCGCAGGAGCAACTGGCGGAGCTCTTCGCCGAGTTCGACGAGCGCGGCGAGTTCCGCGAGGTGTCGTGCCACGTCGACCACGACTTCCACATGGTGTCGATGCGCGAGCCGAGCCTGGAGTGGTTCCTGCCGAGGCTGCGCTCGCTGGGCGGCATGTCGCTCTACACCATGCGCCCCCCGGTGCACTGCACGGCCTTCGGCGGGCTCCGGGACCGGGTCGAGCGGGAGGTCTTCGGCTCGCTCACCTTCCACGACCCGAAGCTGCCCGTGGTCGCGGACCAGGACGGCCGCGTCCTGACGACCGCGGCCGAGGTGCGCACCATGCTCCTCGACAGCTTCGTCACGCCGATGCGGTGGCCCTCGGTCGTCGCCTCGCTGAAGGAGCTGGGCGTGCGCCGGGTGTGCGTGTCGGGGCCGGACTCGCTGTTCGGCCGCGTCCCGGTGACCCGCGACAACTTCGAGGTCGTCGCGGCCTCGCCGGCCCTCGCCATGCGGCCCCGCGCCCGTGCCCGCCGGGCGGCGGCGACCGCGGCCTGAGCCCGTACCGCCGCACCGCCGGCACCGCACCCGCACCGCCCGGCACCGCACCCGCACCGCACCCGCACCCGCATCCGCCTCACCCCGCCTCCGCGTCCACCTTCACCGAACAGGGAGACCACCCATGTGGGACGACACCTTCGAAGAGATCCTGCTCACCTACCTGCCCTTCCTCGACGAGGACGAGAAGCTGGAGGCCGACACGCCGCTGCGTGACCTCGGCCTCGACTCGCTCGGCACCGTCGAGCTGCTGGCCGCCCTCGAGAACGCCTACGACGTGCGCTTCCAGGACGACGCGCTGAGCCTGGAGACCTTCCGGTCGCCCGGCGTCCTGTGGGCCGCCCTCTCCTCGTTGCTCCAGCCGGCCGCGTGATGGGCGGGCCGTCTGCGCACACACTCGCCGGGCGGTTCCTGCGCGGTCTGGCGCTCTCGCCGCAGCGCGCGGCGTTCCGGGCCGGGGCCGAGACGCGTACGTACGAGCAGACCCACGAGCTCGCCCTGCGCTGGGCGGGCTCCCTGCTCGCCGCGGCGGACGGGCGGCCGGCGGCCGTCGGCGTGCTCGCGGGCAAGGGCGTCACCGCCTACACCGGCATCCTGGCGGCGCTCTACGCGGGCGCCGCCGTGGTGCCGCTGCGGCCCGACTTCCCGCAGGCCCGGACGAGGGCGATGCTGGACGCGGCGCCGCTGTCGGCGGTCATCGCGGACGGTCCGGGCAGCGCCGCGCTGCCCGGCCTGCTCGGCCCCGGCGGCGACGTCCCGGTGCTCGTCCCCGACGATGCGGTGCTGGGCGCGGGGCTGCGCCGGGTCGACGTCCGGGACCGGCACGCGCTCGACGCGCCCGCCGCCGTCCGGCCGGAGGACCGCGCCTATCTGCTGTTCACCTCCGGCTCGACCGGGCGGCCCAAGGGCGTGCCGCTCACCCACGGCAACACGAGCCACTACTTCGACCTGCTCGACCGGCGCTACGACTTCAGCCCGGACGACGTGTTCTCCCAGACCTTCGACCTGAACTTCGACTGCTCGCTGTTCGACCTGTTCTGCGCGTGGGGCGCCGGGGCGACCGCCCAGTGGATTCCGCCCCAGGGCTACCGCGACCTGCCCGGCTACCTGGCCGAGCACCGGATGACGGTGTGGTTCTCCACCCCCAGCGGCATCTCGCTGGCCCGCCGCACCGGTGCCCTCGCCCCGGGCGCCCTGCCCGGGCTGCGCTGGAGCTTCTTCGCCGGCGAGGCGCTCAAGTGCCAGGACACGGCCGACTGGCAGCAGGCGGCCCCGGGCTCGGTCGTCGAGAACCTGTACGGCCCCACCGAGTTCACCGTCACCATCGCCGCCCACCGCTGGGACCCGGAGCTCTCGCCGGGCCTGGCCGTCAACGGCGTCGTGCCGATCGGGGCCGTCCACGAGGGCCACGCGTACGAGTTGCTGGACGCGGACGGCCGAGTGGTGGCCGACGAGGGCGAACTCTGCGTCTCCGGGCCGCAGATGGCGCCCGGCTACCTCGACCCGGCCGACGCCGCCGGCCGCTTCGTCGAACGCGACGGCCGGACGTGGTACCTCACCGGCGACCGGGTGCGGCGGGTCGGCGATCCGGCCGGCGGCCAGCTCGCCTACCTCGGGCGGATGGACGCCCAGGTCCAGCTCCAGGGCTGGCGGGTCGAACTCGCCGAGATCGACCACGCGCTGAGCACCGTCGAGGGCGTCATCGAGGCCGTCACCGTGGACGCGGTGACGGACGACGGCATCCGGCTCGTCGTCTTCTACACCGGCCCCGAGGCGGTCCGCCCCGCCGCGTTCGCGAAACAACTGGGAGAGGTGCTTCCGCAAGGACTCCTGCCCAAGCGCTATGTACTGCTCGGTGAAATGCCCCTGAACGCCAACCGGAAAGTCGACCGCAAGGAACTGCGGAATCGCGCCGGCGCCCTGATTGCCGCAGGTAAAGAAGGCGGCGGCAGTAGGGGGAACTAGGGGTGGTGTGTCCGGCCCTCCGCTAAGTAGCGTCGTTGGGGATTGAATCCCCCATTCGAGGTCCGCGTCGGTCGTTTCCCGGCCGGCGCGGACCCCGGATTCGGCGACAGGAGAATGGCGTTGGACACCCTTTCCTACGGGGATCGAATAACTGCGGAAATAACCGCAGCAGGGAATTCCGGCCGGGCCGCACTCGTTCATGAACTGCTGGCCGAAGCGGTGGCCGACTCCGCCGGGTCCAAGGCGGTCAGCGACACCGCCGGCACCTGGACGTACGAGCAGCTCGACGGCTACGCCCAGGCATTCTCCGCCTGGCTGGCCGACCAGGGCCTGCGCCGCGGCGACCGGCTCGTCGTGCAGATCCCCACCACCCGGGAACTGGTCGCCATGTTCTTCGGCGCCGCCATGCGCGGCGTCGTCTTCGTCCCGCTCAACCCGGGGATGAAGAACTTCCACCTCGGGCCCGTCCTGGCGAATGCGGAACCGGCCCTGGTGCTGGTGACCGAGGCCGCCGCGGAGAACGTCTCCACCCTCACCGGGGCGGCCGTCCGCGACCGGGACTCCGTCTGGGGCGAGGTCGAGAAGTACGCCGAGACCGGTGCCCGGACGCAGAACGCCGCGGTCGAACCGGACGACGTGGCCGTCCTCGTCTACACCTCGGGTTCGACCGCCGCCCCCAAGGCGGTGATCTGCCCGCACGCCCAGATCACCTTCGCGTCCGCGGCCATCGAGAACGTCATCGGCTACCGCCCGGACGACGTCGTCTTCTGCCGCTTCCCGATCTCCTGGGACTACGGCCTCTACAAGGTCCTGCTCTCCGTCCTCGGCCGCTCCGAGATCGTCCTCGCCGACGGCGCCTCCGACCTGGTGCTGCTGCGCCGCATCCGCGAGTCCGGGGCCACCATCGTGCCGATCGTGCCCTCGCTGGCCGCGATGATCGTGCGCCTCGCCGAGCGCGAGGAGGACCCGGCGCCGAACGTCCGGCTCTTCACCAACACCGGTGCCGCGCTGCCGCAGGCGACCATCGACGCGCTGCGGGCCAAGTTCCCGGGCTGCCGGGTGGTCCGCCAGTACGGGCAGACGGAGTGCAAGCGCATCACCGTCATGCCGCCCGCGCAGGAGCGCGAGCGCCCCGACGCGGTCGGCCTGCCGCTGCCCGGTACCGAGGTGCTCATCCTGGACGAGGACGGCCGCGCGCTGCCCCCCGGCGAGACCGGCGAGATCGTCGCCGTCGGCCCCCACGTCATGCCCGGCTACTGGCGCAACCCCGAGCAGACCGCCCGGGCGTTCCGCACCGAACCCGTCACCGGCGCGCGCCGCCTGCACACCGGCGACTACGGCCGGCTCGACGAGGACGGCTACCTGTACTTCGACGGCCGGCGCGACGACATGTTCAAGCGCAAGGGCGTGCGGATGAGCACCGTCGAGATCGAGTCCGCCGCCACCGACATCGACGGCGTGCGCGCCGCGGCCGTGCTGCCCCCCGAGGGGGAGCGCGACCTGGTCCTGTTCGTCGAGACGCAGCGCGGCCGGGCCGAGGTCCTGCGCGAGCTCAACGTCCGCCTGGAGGCCCAGAAGGTGCCCTCCGCCTGCTACGTCGTCGACGCGATACCGCTCACCCAGAACGGCAAGAACGACAAGAAGAAGCTCGTCGAGCTTCTCGAGGGGACCTCCAAGTGACCCGTTACGCCGACCTCGCGGAGCGCTACGGCACCCCGCTGTACGTCTACGACCTCGACCGGGTCCAGGCGGCCCGGGACGACCTCTTCGCGGCGCTCCCGGAGGGCTTCGAGCTCTTCGCCGCCGTCAAGGCCAACCCGCACCCGGAGGTCCTCCGGGCGCTGCGGGAGGGCTCCGACCACGCCTGCCGCGCCGAGATCAGCTCCACCGGCGAGCTCGCCGCGGCCCTGACCGCCGGGTTCGACCCGGCGGAGATCCTCTACACCGGCCCCGGCAAGACCGACGGCGAGCTGGACGAGGCGATCGCCAAGGGCGTGCGGATGTTCTCCGTGGAGTCGGCCACCGACCTGGAGCACATCGGCGCCGTCGCCCTGCGCCACGGCGTCGTCGCCGACGCCCTGCTGCGCGTCAACAGCGTCTCGGCGAGCGCCACCACAAGCATCCGGATGACCGGCGCCCCCTCGCAGTTCGGCATCGACAGCGAGAAGCTCGTCGAGCTGATGCCGCGGCTGCGCGCGGTGCAGGGCGTCCGCCTCGCCGGCGCGCACTTCTTCCCGCTGAGCAACGCCCGCGACGAGGACGCCCTGATCGGGGAGTTCCGCAACACCGTCGCGGTCGCCGCCCAGACCTTCGCCGACACCGGCATCGAACCGCGGTTCCTGGACATCGGCGGCGGCTTCTCGGCCCCGTACGCGGTGCCCGGCACGCGCCCCGTCTACACGCGGCTGCGCGCCGCCCTCACCGAGATCCTCGACGAGCACTTCCCGCGCTGGCGCGAAGGGTTCCCCACGGTGGCCTGCGAGTCCGGGCGCTACCTCGTCGGTGACGGCGGCACGCTGCTCGCCGGGGTGGTCAACATCAAGGAGAGCCGCGGCCGCACCTTCGTCATCCTCGACGCGGGCATCAACACCTTCGGCGGCATGTCCGGCCTCGGCCGGCTGCTCCCGGTCGCGGTCAGCCCCGACGCGGAGGGCGCGGACACCGCCGAGTGGACCAAGGCCAGCCTGGTCGGCCCGCTCTGCACCCCCGGCGACGTCCTGGGCCGCGACGTGAAGCTGCCGCCGCTGGACGGCGGCGACGTCATCGAGATCCCCAACGCCGGCGCGTACGGGCCCACGTCGAGCCTGCTGATGTTCCTCGGCCGCCCGGCCCCGACCGAGGTCGTGGTGCGCGGCACCGAGGTCGTCTCCATCTCCCGCATCGAACACGTCAGGACGTACGCATGAGCGAGCTCACCCTGGCCGGTACCACCGCGGTCGCCGCCGGCCCCACCGCGACCGCCCTGCCCGACGCTCCCGGGCCCGGCGGCGGGACGGTCATCGTCAGCGGGCTCTCGTCGGACGCCCACACCTGGAACCTCGTCTTCCTCCAGCTCCTGATCGAGGAGCTCGGCTACGACGTCGTCAACCTCGGCCCGACCGTCCCGGACGAGCTGCTGGAGTCGGAGATCCGGGCGCACGACCCGGCCCTCGTGGTGATCAGCAGCGTCAACGGCCACGGCTACCAGGACGGGGTGCGGGTCATCCGCAAGCTCCGCGCCGTCCCCGCCCTCGCCCGCACCCCGATGGTGATCGGCGGGAAGCTGGGCATCGCCGGCGGCAGCGACGAGGCCCACCTCCGGGAGCTGGTCGAGGCCGGCTTCAACGCCGTCTTCGAGGACGGCCGCACGGAACAGGGCTCCTTCGAGCGCTTCCTCGTCTCGCTGCCGCAGAAAGCGCTCAGGTGACCGAGGAGAACGCCCAGTCCCCCGCCGTCCCGGCGGGATCCCCCGAGGCCCGGGCGGGCACCGTGCCCGCCGACTTCGGCCGCTTCGTGCGCGCCGCGCACGAGGCCGGCCGGCTGGTGGTGCAGCCGCGCATGGGGTTCAGCGACCCCGCGCGGATGCGCCGCGGCCTCACCGCCACCCGGAACGCCCGCGCGACCACCGTCGGCACCCTCACCCTCGACAGCTACACCCGGGTCGGGGACATGGCGGCCGTCGAGGAGGCGCTGCGCCTGGGCACCGGCATCAACGGCTACCCGATCGTCAACTACAGCCCGGAGCAGACCCGGGAGGTCCTCGACGGGCTGCACGGGCCCGCCTTCCCGGTGCAGGTCCGGCACGGCTCCGCCAAGCCGTTCCACATCTTCGAGGCGCTGGTGCGGGCCGGCCTGAGCGCCACCGAGGGCGGCCCCGTCTCCTACTGCCTGCCGTACGGGCGGACCCCGCTCGACCAGTCGGTGCGGGAGTGGGACCGCTCCACCAAGCTCTTCTCCCGGCTGCGCGAGAGCGGCGTCGAACCGCACCTGGAGTCCTTCGGCGGCTGCATGCTCGGGCAGCTCTGCCCGCCCAGCCTGCTGGTGGCGATCAGCGCCCTGGAGGCGCTCTTCTTCCACCGCAACGGCATCCGCAGCATCTCCGTCAGCTACGCCCAGCAGACCCACCCGGAGCAGGACGCCGAGGCGGTCGCCGCCCTGCGCGCCCTGTGCGCGCGGCTGCTGCCGGACACCGTCTGGCACGTGGTGATCTACACCTACATGGGGGTGTACCCGACCACCGACGCCGGGTCCTACCGGCTGCTCGGCGAGGCGGCCCGGCTGGCGGCGCGGTCCGGATCGGAACGCATCATCGTGAAGACGGTCGCGGAGTCCCGGCGCATCCCCACCATCGAGGAGAACGTCGCGGCGCTGGAGTACGCCTCGGACGTCGCGGCCGACGAGCCCGCCGTCCCGACCCTCGCGGCCGGGGCCGACGGCCGGTCGCCGGCCACCGAGGTCCTCGCCCGCACCGACTCCCAGACCTACACCGAGGCCGCCGCCCTCGTCGACGCGGTGCTGAACCTCCACGACGACGTGGGCCAGGCACTGCTGCTCGCCTTCAAGCGCGGGTACCTCGACGTCCCCTACTGCGTGCACCCCGACAACATGGGGCGCACCCGGAGCTTCATCGACGGCACCGGGCGGCTGCGCTGGGCGACCACCGGGGCCCTGCCGATCGGGCGCGTCGCGGACGCCTCGGGGAACCGGCGGGTGACGTCCCGTGAACTTCTCGAAGCGCTCACCTACATACAGCGCACCTTCGATGACGAGGCCTTCCGCAGCCCGCTGCCCGGATAGCGGAGCCGCAGGTCCGGCCCCGGCATAGGGGCCGTTAGGGGTGTGGCCCGCCCGATTCCTGTCGTTAGTTTTGGGGCGTATTGCCGTCCGGAGCGTCGAGGGCGTACCGCCCGACGCCCCGGGGCGCCTGCCGCCCGACCTTTCGCCTGCCAGCAACTGGATGAGTAGTGGAGTGCGCGGAATGAGCGAGTCCGAAAACTTGGTTCACCAGACGGGTGGCGCGCCGGTGCAGGACAGCAGCGCGCTGGCCCGCCGTCTCTCGGGGCTGAAGCCGGCCGAGCAGCTGCGCGCCGCGGTGGCACTGGTCGGCGAGCAGGTCGTCGCGACCCTGCGGCACGCCGGCGCCGAGGTGCCGCGCACCGTCGACGAGAACCGCCCCTTCCTGGAACTGGGCTTCGACTCGCTCGCCGCGGTCGACCTCCACGCGCGGCTGGCCGCGGCGACCGGGCTCGACCTCCCGGTCACCCTCGCCTACGACCACCCGTCGACCGCCGCGCTCGCCGCCTTCCTGCGCGGCACCGCGCTGGGTCTGGCCGAGGAGACCGTGGTCGCCGAGCGGGTCGGCGCCGACGACGACCCGATCGCGATCGTCGGCATCGGCTGCCGCTACCCCGGCGGCCTCTCCTCCCCCGACGACCTCTGGCGCCTGCTGATGGACGAGGCCGAGGTGCTCGGCCCGTTCCCCACCGACCGCGGCTGGGACGTCGAGGGCATGTACGACCCCGAGCCCGGCGTGCCCGGCAAGAGCTACGTGCGCGAAGGCGGCTTCCTCTCCGAGGCCACCCTCTTCGACGCCGAGTTCTTCGGGATCAGCCCGCGCGAGGCGGTCGGCATGGAGCCGCAGCAGCGGCTCGTCCTGGAGACCGCCTGGGAGGCGCTGGAGCGCGCCGGCATCGCCCCGGACACCCTGCGCGGCGCCCGCACCGGCGTCTTCGTCGGCGCCGAGGTGCACGACTACGGCACCCGCATCCAGGACGCCCCCGACGGCCTCGCCGGCTACCTGATGACCGGCAACACCCCGAGCGTCATCTCCGGCCGGCTCTCCTACCTGCTCGGCCTCGAAGGCCCGGCCATCACCCTGGACACCGCCTGCTCCGGCTCCCTGGTGGCCCTGCATCTGGCCGCCAACTCGCTGCGCCAGGGCGAGAGTTCGCTCGCCCTGGCGGGTGGCGTCACGGTCATGGGCAGCCCCGGGATGTTCAGCGCCTTCAGCCAGCAGCGCGGCCTCGCCCCCGACGGCCGCTGCAAGGCCTTCGCGGCCTCCGCGGACGGCACCGGCTTCGCCGAGGGCGTCGGCATCTTCGTCCTGGAACGGCTCTCCGACGCCCGCCGCAACGGCCGCCGGGTGCTCGCGGTGATCCGCTCCTCCGCGATCAACCAGGACGGCGCCAGCAACGGGCTCACCGCCCCCAGTGGCCCCTCGCAGCAGCGCCTCATCCAGCAGGCCCTGGCCAACGCGGGCCTCACCGCCGCCGACATCGACGCGATGGAGGCGCACGGCACCGGCACCACCCTGGGCGACCCGATCGAGGCCCAGGCCGTCCTCGCCACCTACGGCCAGGGGCGTCCGGCCGGCCGGCCGCTGCTCCTCGGCTCCATCAAGTCCAACCTGGGCCACACCCAGGCCGCCGGCGGCGTCGCCAGCGTCATCAAGCTGGTTATGGGCATGCGGCACGGCGTGCTGCCCAAGACCCTGCACATCGACGAGCCGACCCCGCACGTCGACTGGTCGACGGGCCGGGTCGAGCTGCTCACCGAGGCCAGGCCGTGGGAGGCCGCCGAGGGACAGCCCCGCCGGGCCGCCGTCTCCGCGTTCGGCATCAGCGGCACCAACGCCCACCTGATCATCGAGGAGGTCCCGGCGACCGAGGACGCCGGGCCCGCGGGGGACGCCGGCACCGAGCGGCCCGGCACGCTCACCCCGTGGCTCGTCTCCGGCCGCGGCGCCGAGGCGCTGCGCGGCCAGGCCGCCCGCCTCGCCGCGTTCGCCGCCGGCTCCGACGCCTCGCCCGCCGAGCTCGGCCACGCGCTGGCCACCACCCGCAACCAGCACGCCGACCGTGCCGTCGTCCTCGCCGCCGACCGCGAGTCCTTCGTGGCGGGCCTGACCGCGCTCGCCGAGGGCGTCTCCGTGCCTGCCGCGGTGTCCGGCCACGCCGGCCCCGGCCTGCTCGCCTTCCTCTTCACCGGCCAGGGTGCGCAGCGCCTCGGCATGGGCCGCGAACTGTACGACACCTTCCCGGTGTTCGCCGACGCGCTGGACGACGCCGCCGACCTCCTGGACCTCCAGCTGGAGACCCCCCTCCTCGACGTGCTGTTCGCCGAGCCCGGCAGCCCGGAGGCCGCGCTCCTGGACCGGACCGCCTACACCCAGACCGCGCTCTTCGCCGTCGAGGTGGCGCTGTTCCGCCTGCTCGAGTCCTTCGGCGTGCGCCCCGACCACCTGGCCGGCCACTCCGTCGGCGAGATCGCCGCCGCCCACGTCGCCGGCGTGTTCTCGCTGGAGGACGCCTGCGTGCTGGTGGCCGCCCGCGGCCGGCTGATGCAGCAGCTGCCGGCCGGCGGTGTGATGGCGGCGGTCCGCGCCGCCGAGGCGGACGTGCTCCCGCTGCTGGCGGGCCGCGAGCACGAGGCGGGCATCGCCGCGGTCAACGGCCCGGCCTCCGTGGTGATCTCGGGTGCCGGGGCCGCCGTGGACGAGATCCTCGCCGCGCTGGCGGACCGCGGCATCAGCGGAAAGCGGCTGACCGTCTCGCACGCCTTCCACTCGCCGCTGATGGAGCCGATGCTCGACGAGTTCCGGCGTGTGGTCCGGGCCGTCCGCTTCGACGAGCCGCTCATCTCCGTCGTCTCCAACGTCACCGGCCGCCTCGCCACCGGCGACGAGCTGCGCGACCCCGAGTACTGGGTGCGCCACGTCCGCGAGGCCGTCCGCTTCGCCGACGGTGTCCGAGCCCTCGAAGAGGCCGGTGTCACCACCTACCTCGAACTCGGCCCCGACGGCGTCCTCACCGCCATGGCGCAGCCCTGCCTCCAGGATCCGGACGAGGCCCTCCTCGCCCCGGTCCTGCGCCGGGAGCGCCCCGAGGAGCGCGAGCTGCTCACCGCACTCGCCCACGCCCACACCCGCGGCCACGCCGTGGACTGGACGCCGTTCTTCCCCGGCGTCGCCTCCCCGGGCGTCGAGCTGCCGACCTACGCCTTCCAGCGCCGCCGCTACTGGCTCGACGCGGGCACCTCGCAGAACGACCCGGCCGCCGTCGGCCAGTTCGCCGTCGACCACCCGCTGCTCGGTGCGGGCGTCCAGCTGCCCGGCTCCGACGGTGTCGTGCTCACCGGCCGCCTCGACCTGCGCACCACCGCCTGGCTCGCCGACCACGCCATCCGCGGGCAGGTCCTGCTCCCGGGCACGGCCTTCGTGGAGCTGGCCGTCCGGGCGGGCGACCAGGTCGGCTGCGAGGCCCTGGAGGAGCTGACGCTGCAGGCCCCGCTCGTCCTCCCCGAGGGCGGCGGGGTGGCGGTCAGCATCCTGGTCGGGCCGGCCGACGAGACGGGCCGCCGCAGCCTGGCGGTCTACTCCCGCGCCGACGACGTCTCGTTCGACGACCCGTGGACCCAGCACGCCGCGGGCGTCCTCGCCCCCGAGGCAGGCCCGGCCGCGCCGGCGGAGCTCACCGCCTGGCCGCCGCAGGACGCCACCGCGCTCGACCTCTCCGGCGCCTACGCCCGGATGACCGAGCAGGGCTACGACTACGGCCCGGTCTTCCAGGGGCTGCGCGCCGCCTGGCAGCGCGGTGACGAGATCTTCGCCGAGATCGCGCTTCCCGAGGGCGAGCAGGGCGTCGCGGCCGCGTTCGGCCTGCACCCGGCCCTGCTCGACGCCGCCCTTCAGGCCGCCGACCTGGCGTTCCCGGATGCCGGGACCGGCGACGACGCCACCCTGCTGCCGTTCGCCTGGAACGACGTCACCCTGCACGCGGTGGGCGCGGACACGCTCCGGGTGCGCATCGCGGTCGACGGCCGGGAGAAGTCCTCGTTGCTGATCGCCGACGGCACGGGCCGGCCGGTCATGTCGGTCGGCTCGGTACTGGCCCGCCCGGTCTCCTCCGCCCAGCTCTCCTCGACCGGCGCCGGCCCGCTCTACCGCTTCACCCTCAGGGAACTCCCGGTGGATGCGGGTGTGGTGCGGGAGGGTCGTTGGGTGGCGTTGGGTGCCGGGGTGTCCGGTGTGGAGGCGGTCGCGGATCTGGGGTCGGCTGCGGGTGCGGCCGTGGTGGTGCTGCCGGTGGGTGGTGGTGAGCCGCGGGACGCCGTTTCCGGTGTGCTGGCGATCCTTCAGGAGTGGTTGAAGGATGGGCGGTTCGCGTCGTCGCGGTTGGTGGTGGTGACGGAGGCCGGGTCCTTGGCCGGTGGTGCGGTGGCGGGTCTGGTGCGGTCGGCTCAGGCGGAGGAGCCGGGGCGGTTCGTGTTGGTGGAGCTGGCCGGCGGTGATGCGTGGCTGCGGCTGCTGCCCGCGGCCGTCGCCTCGGGCGAGCCCGAACTGGCCCTGCGGGACGGCACGGTGTTCGTTCCGCGGCTGGTGCGGGCCGAGACCGGGTCCGGTTCGCCGTTCGGCGGGGCCGGGACGGTGCTGGTGACCGGTGGCACGGGTGGTCTGGGTGCGGTGGTGGCCCGGCACCTGGTGACCGGCCACGGGGTGCGGAGCCTGGTGCTGGTGAGCCGCCGTGGTGAGGCGGCGCCGGGCGCTGCGGAGCTGCGGGACGAACTCGTGTCCCTGGGTGCGGAGTCGGTGCTGGTGGAGGCGGCGGACGTCGCCGACCGTGAGGCGCTGGAGGCCGTGCTGGGCCGGGTGCCGCAGGACCGTCCGCTGACGGGTGTGGTGCACACGGCCGGTGTGGTGGACGACGGGACGATCGGCTCGCTGACCCCCGAGCGGGTGGACGCGGTGCTGCGTCCGAAGGCGGATGCGGCCTGGCACCTGCACGAGCTGACGCGGGACCTCCCGGTCAAGGCGTTCGTCCTGTTCTCGTCCGTGGCGGGCACGCTGGACGGCGCCGGCCAGGGCAACTACGCCGCGGCCAACGCCTACCTGGACGCGCTGGCCCGCCGGCGCCGGGAGGAGGGCCTGCCCGCGCTCTCGCTGGCCTGGGGTCTCTGGGACACCGGCACCGGCATGGGCGGCAACCTCTCCCAGGCCGACGTCCAGCGTCTCAACTCCTCGGGCATGGTGGGCCTTTCGGCCGAGGAGAGCCTGGCCCTCCTCGACGCCGCGCTCACGAGCGACGAGCCCGTCCTCCTCCCCGTCCGCCTCGACCAGACCGATCTGCGGGCCCGCGCCGACGGCGTCCCCGCCGTCCTGCGCGACCTCGTCCGTACGACGACCCGGCGCGCCGCCGAGAAGGCCGGCGCCGGCCAGGCCGCGTCCCCGATCGCTCAGCGCCTCGCCGGGCTCTCCGCGGACGAGCGCACCAGGACCCTGCTCGACCTGGTGCGCACCCACGTCGCCGCCGTCCTGCACCACGACAGCAGCGCGGCCATCGACAGCAAGCGCGCCTTCACCGAGATCGGCTTCGACTCCCTCTCGGCCGTCGAGCTGCGCAACCGGCTCAACCAGGAGACCGGCCTGCGGCTGCCCGCCACGCTCGTCTTCGACTACCCGACCCCCCAGGCGCTCGCCGACCACATCAAGGAGACCGTGGTCGGAGCCGACACCCCGGCCGTCGAGGCCGCCCCCGCCGTGGTGCTCACCGACGACGAGCCGATCGCCATCGTCGGGATGAGCTGCCGCTTCCCGGGCGACGTCCGCTCGCCCGAGGAGCTGTGGGAGCTGCTGGCCGCCGGCCGCGACGGCATCACCCGGTTCCCCGAGAACCGGGGCTGGGACACCCAGGGCATCTACGACCCCGAGCCGGGCAAGCCGGGCAAGACCTACTCCAACGAGGGCGGCTTCCTGCACGACGCGGCCGACTTCGACGCCGAGTTCTTCGGCATCAGCCCGCGCGAGGCGATGGCCACCGACCCCCAGCAGCGCCTGCTGCTGGAGGCGTCCTGGGAGGCCATCGAGCGGGCCGGCATCGACCCGTCCTCGCTCAAGGGCAGTCAGACCGGCGTCTTCGCCGGTGTGATGTACCACGACTACGCCTCGCGCCTCGGCGCCGTCCCGGAGGACCTGGAGACGTACCTGGGCAACGGCAGCCTGGGCAGCGTGGTCTCCGGCCGCGTCGCCTACAGCCTGGGCCTGGAGGGCCCGGCGGTGTCGGTGGACACGGCCTGCTCGTCCTCGCTGGTGGCCCTGCACTGGGCGATCCAGGCGCTGCGCCGCGGCGAGTGCACGCTGGCCCTCGCGGGCGGCGTCACCGTCATGGCCACCCCCGAGACCTTCACCGACTTCAGCCGGCAGCGCGGCCTCGCCAAGGACGGCCGCTGCAAGGCGTTCGCGGAGGCGGCGGACGGCACCGGCTGGGGCGAGGGCGTGGGCGTGCTCCTGGTGGAGCGGTTGTCGGACGCGCGTCGGCTCGGGCACGAGGTGCTGGCCGTGGTCCGCGGTTCGGCGATCAACCAGGATGGTGCGAGCAACGGGCTGACGGCGCCGAACGGTCCGTCGCAGCAGCGGGTGATCCGGGCGGCGCTGGCCGACGCGGGGCTGTCGACGTCCGACGTGGACGCCGTCGAGGCGCACGGCACGGGTACGACGCTGGGTGACCCGATCGAGGCGCAGGCGCTGCTGGCGACGTACGGCCAGGACCGTCCGGAGGGCCGGCCGCTCTGGCTCGGCTCGATCAAGTCGAACCTGGGCCACACCCAGGCTGCCGCCGGTGTCGCGGGCATCATCAAGATGGTGCAGGCGATGCGCCACGAGGTGCTGCCGAAGACCCTGCATGTGGACGCCCCGTCCTCGCACGTGGACTGGTCGGCCGGTGATGTCGAGCTGCTGGCCGAGGCCCGCGCCTGGGAGAAGGCGGAGGGTGCGCCGCGTCGCGCGGGTGTGTCCTCGTTCGGCATCAGCGGCACCAACGCGCACGTGATCCTGGAGGAGGCCCCGGCGACCGAGCCCGTCGAGGAGCCCGTCGAGGAGCCCGGCGCGGGTTGGCCGGCGGGTGTGCCGGTGCCGCTCGCGGTCTCCGGGCGTACGGAGGAGGCGCTGCGGGCGCAGGCCGGGCGGCTGCGGGAGTTCGTCGCCGCCGACTCCTCGCGCCTGCTGGACCTCGGTCACTCGTCGCTGACCACGCGTACCGCGCACGCCCGGCGTGCAGTGGTGTTCGGTTCGACCCGCGAGGACTTCCTGAGCAGCCTGGCGGCGATCGCGGACGGCAACGGCACCGGGACGGGCGTTGCGCGCTCCGAGGGCCGGACGGCGTTCCTGTTCACGGGCCAGGGTTCGCAGCGGGTCGGGATGGGTGGTGAACTGTACGAGGCCTTCCCGGTGTTCGCGGCTGCGCTGGACGAGGTGTGCGCGCTGCTGGACGGCGAGTTGGGTGTGTCGCTGCGCGAGGTCATCGCCGGCACGTCGGGTTCGCTGGACGACACGGTCTTCACACAGTCGGCGCTGTTCGCGGTCGAGGTGGCGCTGTACCGGCTGGTCGACTCGCTGGGTGTGCGCGCGGACTTCCTGGCCGGGCACTCGGTGGGCGAGATCGCGGCCGCGCACGTGGCCGGCGTCCTGTCGCTGGCGGATGCGTGCACGCTGGTCGCCGCGCGTGGCCGGCTGATGCAGGCGCTGCCCGCCGGTGGGGTCATGGTCGCTGTCCGGGCGGCCGAGGCGGACGTGCTGCCGCTGCTGAAGGGCCACGAGAAGCAGGTCGGTGTCGCGGCGGTCAACGGCCCCGCCTCCGTGGTGATCTCGGGTGCCGAGGCGTCGGTGGGCAAGGTCGTGAAGAAGCTGGAGGAGCGCGGCATCGCCTCCGTCCGGCTGACCGTCTCGCACGCGTTCCACTCGCCGCTGATGGAGCCGATGCTGGAGGAGTTCCGGACCGTCGTGAGCGGCCTGGCGTTCGCCGAGCCCAAGCTCGCCGTCGTCTCCAACGTCACCGGAGAGCTCGCCACCGGCGAGGACCTGCGCGACCCGGAGTACTGGGTGCGCCACGTCCGCCAGGCCGTCCGCTTCGCCGACGGCATCCGGGCGCTGGAGGACGCGGGCGTGACCCGCTTCCTGGAGCTGGGCCCCGACGGCGTGCTGACCGGCATGGCCCAGGCCTGCCTGGCAGACCCCGACGACGCGCTCCTCGTCCCGGCCCTGCGCAAGGGCCGCGACGAGGCCCCCGCCCTGCTGGCCGCCCTGGCCGCAGTGTTCGAGGCGGGCGCGGACGTCGACTGGGCGGCCGTGTTCCGGGGCAGTGGCGCGCGCCGCGTCGACCTGCCGACCTACGCCTTCCAGCACGAGCACTACTGGCTCGACGCCGTGGCGGCGGCCGGTGATGCGGCCTCCCTGGGCCAGGCCGCGACGGAGCACCCCTTCCTGGGGGCGGCCGTCGAACTGCCCGACTCCGACGGCTACCTGTTCACGGGCCGGGTCGGTCTCGACTCGCACCCCTGGCTGGCCGACCACACCGTCGCCGGGTCCGTCCTGCTGCCGGGCACGGCCTTCGTCGACCTGGCGATCCACGCGGGCCTGCACACCGGTCACGGCTTCCTGGAGGAGCTGACCCTCCAGGCGCCGCTGGTCTTCCCCGAGCGCGCCGGCTGCCAGCTGCGGGTCGTCGTCGGCGAGACGGAGGAGGCGGGCCGACGCCCGTTCTCGGTCTACTCCCGGCTGGAGGACGCGCCGGGTGAGCGCCTGTGGCTGAAGCACGCCACGGGCACGCTGACCGACGCCGCACCGGAGGCGGCCGCGGGCCTGAGCGTCTGGCCGCCGAAGGGCGCCGAGGCGATCGCCCTGGACGGCCTCTACGCCGAACTGGCCGCCGACGGGCTGGGCTACGGCCCGGTCTTCCAGGGGCTGCGGGCCGCCTGGAAGCGCAACGGCGAGATCTTCGCGGAGATCGCCCTCCCGGAGGAGGCGCACGTGGACGCGGCCGCCTTCGGCCTGCACCCCGCGCTGCTCGACTCCGCGCTGCACGCCACGGAGTTGCTCGACAACTCCCCGCGCGGCACCGAGGGGGCCTCGCTGCCCTTCGCCTGGTCCGACGTCTCCCTGCTCACGCCGGGCGTCACCGGGCTGCGGGTGAAGGTCTCCTCCTCTTCGCCGGACGAGTCGTCGCTGGTCATCGCCGACAGCGCGGGCCTGCCCGTGATGACGGTGGGGTCGATGGTGGCGCGGCCGGTGTCGGTCGACCAGATCGAGGCGGCGCGCAGCGGCGGCGCCACCCGCACGGTCTACCGGATGGAGTGGGTGGCCGAGCCGCTGGACCCCGCGGTGCCGATGGAGGGCCGCTGGGCCGTGGTCGGCCCGCAGTCGGACGCCTGGGCGGCCCAGTGGGGCGTCGAGGCCGCCCCGGAGCTCGACGCGGTGGCCGGTTCGAAGGTCGTGCTGCTGCCGGCCGGCGGGCCGGACGACAGCTCCGCCGGGGTGCGGGCGGAGACGGCCCGCGTGCTGGAGGTGCTCCGGTCCTGGCTGGCGGACGAGCGGTTCGAGTCCTCGCGCCTGGTCGTCCTGACGGAGGCCCCGTCACTGGCCGGCGGTGCGGTGGCCGGCCTGGTGCGGTCGGCTCAGGCGGAGAACCCGGAGCGGTTCGTGCTGGTGGAGCTGGCCGGCGGCGACGCGTCGCTGCGGCTGCTGCCCGCGGCCGTCGCCTCGGGTGAGCCCGAACTGGCCCTGCGGGACGGCACGGTGTTCGTTCCGCGGGTGGTGCGGGCCGAGACCGGGTCCGGTTCGCCGTTCGACGGCACCGGGACGGTGCTAGTGACCGGTGGCACGGGTGGTCTGGGTGCGGTCGTGGCCCGGCACCTGGTGACCGGCCACGGGGTGCGGAGCCTGGTGCTGGTGAGCCGCCGTGGTGAGGCGGCGCCGGGCGCTGCGGAGCTGCGGGACGAACTCGTGTCCCTGGGTGCGGAGTCGGTGCTGATGGAGGCGGCGGACGTCGCCGACCGTGAGGCGCTGGCGGCCGTGCTGGGCCGGGTGCCGCAGGACCGTCCGCTGGCCGGTGTGGTGCACACGGCCGGCGTGGTGGACGACGGGACGATCGGCTCGCTGACCCCGGAGCGGGTGGACGCGGTGCTGCGTCCGAAGGCGGATGCGGCCTGGCACCTGCACGAGCTGACGCGGGACCTCCCGCTGCGCGCCTTCGTCCTGTTCTCCTCGGTGGCGGGCACGCTGGACGGCGCCGGCCAGGGCAACTACGCCGCGGCCAACTCCTACCTGGACGCGCTGGCCCGCCAGCGCTGGCTGGACGGCCTGCCCGCGCTCTCGCTGGCCTGGGGTCTCTGGGACACCGGCACCGGCATGGGCGGCAACCTCAGCCGCGCCGACGTCCAGCGCATCAACTCCTCCGGCGTGGTGGGCCTTTCGGCCGAGGAGAGCCTCGCCCTGTTCGACGCCTCGCTGAGTGCCGACGAGGCGGTGCTGCTGCCCGTCAAGCTCGACCCGGCGGGCCTGCGCGCCCGTACCGGCGGCGTCCCCGCCATGCTGCGGACCCTGGTCCCGGCGGCCGAACCCCGCGCGCCCCGGGCGGCCAAGGGCGCTCCGGCCGCCGCGCCCGCGGCGGACGAGAGCCTGGAGTCGCAGCTCGCAGGCCTGTCGCAGGACGAGCAGCTCCACCTGCTCCAGAACCTGATCTGCGCGCACGTGGCCGCCGTCCTGGGCCACACCTCCGCCGCCACGGTGGACCCGGCGCGCTCCTTCCAGGAGGTCGGCTTCGACTCGCTCACCGCCGTCGAACTGCGCAACCGGCTCAACAAGGCCACCGGGCAGCGCCTGCCCGCGACGCTGATCTTCGACTACCCGAGCCCGGTGGCGCTCTCCAAGTACCTGCTCACCGAAATGCTCCCGGACATCCCCGAGGTGGCCGCCGCCTCCGGCGGCGAGCTGGACGAGGAGGCGTTCCGTCAGACGCTCGGCACCCTCTCGCTCACCCGCGTCCGCGAGGCCGGGCTGCTCGACCAGCTGCTCGCGCTCGCCGGACCCGGCGGGCCCGCGCAGCAGGACGACACCGCGCAGGCGGACCAGAGCGAATCGATCATGGCGATGGACCTCGAGGCCCTGTTGGCCGAGGCGGCCCGGCGCAGCGACTCCGAGTGACCGAGGAAGGCGTAGGAACTGTGAGTACTTCTGTCGAGCAGATAGCGGACGCGCTGCGCAAGTCGCTGCTGGAGAACGAGCGGCTGCGCCGGCGGCACGACCAGGTCACCGCCGCGGCCCAGGAGCCGATCGCGATCGTCGGGATGAGCTGCCGCTTCCCCGGCGGGGTCGAGAACGCGGACGACCTGTGGCGGCTGGTCGCCGAGGGCCGGGACGCCGTCACCGGGTTCCCCGAGGACCGGGGCTGGGACCTCGAAGGCGTCTTCGACACCGACGCCTCGCGGTCCGGCAAGACCTACGCCAAGGAGGGCGGGTTCCTGCACGACGCCCCGCTGTTCGACGCGCCGTTCTTCAGCATGAGCCCGCACGAGGCCTCCGCCACGGACCCGCAGCAGCGGATGGTCCTGGAGGCGTCCTGGGAGGCGTTCGAGCACGCCGGCATCGACGTGCACACGCTGCGCGGCAGCCAGACCTCGGTGTTCGTCGGCGTCATGGCCGCCGACTACCACGCACGGCCCGGCACGGTCGCCGAGGGCGCGGAGGGGTTCCTGGTCGTCGGCACGGACAGCAGTGTCGTGTCGGGGCGCGTGTCGTACAGCCTGGGCCTGGAGGGTCAGGCCATCTCGATCGACACCGCCTGCTCGTCCTCGCTGGTGGCCGTGCACCTGGCGGCCCAGTCGCTGCGCCAGGGCACCTCCACGCTGGCGCTGGCCGGCGGTGTGACGGTGATGTCGACGCCGCGCACCTTCGTCGAGTTCAGCCGTCAGCGCGGCCTCGCCCCCGACGGCCGCTGCAAGTCCTTCGCCGAGGCCGCCGACGGCACCGGGTGGTCGGAGGGCGTGGGCATGCTGGTCCTGGAGCGCCTCTCCGACGCGCGCCGGAACGGGCACCGGGTGCTGGCCGTCGTCCGGGGCTCCGCCCTCAACCAGGACGGCGCCAGCAACGGGCTCACCGCACCCAACGGCCCGTCCCAGCAGCGCGTCATCCGCGCCGCGCTCGCCAACGCCCGGCTCTCCGCCGCCGAGGTCGACGCGGTGGAGGCGCACGGCACCGGCACCCGCCTCGGCGACCCCATCGAGGCGCAGGCGCTGCTCGCCACCTACGGCCGGGAACGGCCGGAGGGCCGGCCGCTCTGGCTGGGCTCGATCAAGTCCAACATGGGCCACACCCAGGCCGCGGCGGGTGCCGCGGGCATCATCAAGATGGTCCAGGCGATGCGCCACGGGGTGCTGCCCCGGACCCTGCACGTGGACGCGCCGACCTCCCAGGTGGAGTGGGAGGCGGGCGCCGTCGAACTGCTCGCCGAGGCCCGGCCGTGGGAGCAGGCGGACGGCGCGCCGCGCCGGGCCGGCATCTCCTCGTTCGGCATCAGCGGCACCAACGCGCACGTGATCATCGAGGAGGCCCCGGCCGAGGAGGACGCGGCCGCCCAGGAGGCCCCGGCCCGCGGCGACGCGGCGCCGGCCGGCACCGACGGGCCCCGGGCCTGGACGGCCGGGGGCACCGCCGCGCTGCCGTTCGTGCTCTCCGCCCGGGACGAACCCGCCCTCCGCGCCCAGGCCGAGCGCCTCCTGCACCGCCTGGAGGAGGCAGGCGCCCCCGGCCTGCCGGACGTCGCGTACTCCCTGGCGCTGTCCCGTGCGGCCCTGGAGCACCGGGCCGCGCTGACCGTCACCGACGCCGAGGCGCTGAGCGCCGGCCTGCGCGCCCTCGCCCGGGGCGAAGAGTCCGCCGGGCTGGCCCGCGGTGTGGCCGGGCGAGAGCCCCGCACCGTCCTCGTCCTGCCCGACCACGGCGGCGCCGCCGGCACCGGGCCCGCCGACTGGGCACCGCTCGCCCGCGGTCTGGCCGCCGCCTCCCCGCTCTTCGCCGAGCAGCTGCGGGCGGTGGCCGCCGAACTGCGCACCCACACCGGCTGGGACCTCACCGCGGTGGTCGGGGGAGCGCCGACGGCGCCGGCCCCGGACCGCCCGGACGTCGCCCGGGCCGGCGCCTACGCCGTCCAGGTCGCGCTCGCCGCCCTGTGGCGCGCGCACGGCCTGCGCCCCACCGCCGTGCTCGGCCACGGCAGCGGCGCGATCGCCGCCGCCCGGCTGGCCGGGACCGTCGCCCCGGAGGAGGCGGCCCGGCTCGCCGCCGACGCCACCGCCGAGCTGCCGGCCGGCACCGGCACCGGCACGGCGGCCGTCCAGCTCCACCTCAGCCGGACGGACGAGGAGTACGCCCGGGCGGTGCACGCCCTGGTCGGGAACGGCCACACCCTCTTCGTCGACGCCGGCCCGGCCGCCCTGCCCGCCGCCATCGTCCTGGAGGCGGCCACCGCCGACGTCCCCACCGCCGTGATCGCCCCGCCGGGTCCGAACGCCCCCGCCGAGGGCTTCACCGAGGCGCTCGGCCGGGCGCACACCCTGGGCGTCGCGGTGGACTGGCAGGTCTTCCACGCGGGCCGCGGCGCCCACCGGGTGGACCTGCCGACCTACGCCTTCCAGCACGAGCGCTACTGGCCCGAGTCCGTCGCCGACACCGGCGACCCGGCCGCGCTCGGCCTGGCCGCGGCCGACCACCCGCTGCTCGGCGCCGCCATCGCCATCGCCGACGCGGACGAGGCACTGCTCACCGGGCTGCTCAGCCTGGAGACCCAGCCGTGGCTCGCCGACCACGCCGCGGGCGGCACGGTGCTGCTGCCCGGCACCGCCTTCGTCGAGATGGCGATCCGGGCCGGTGACCAGGTCGGCTACGGCCTGCTGGACGAACTGACCCTGACCGCGCCGCTGGTCCTGCCCGCGCGGGGCGGCGTGCAGGTCCAGGTCTCCGTCGGCGCCCCCGGCGACGGCGGCGGCCGCCCCGTCCGCATCCACGCCCGCCCCGACGACCGGTCGGTCTCCGCCGGCGCGGGGGAGCGGCCGTGGACCGTCCACGCCACCGGCACGCTGCTGCCGGGGCAGAGCGGGCCGTCCTTCGACCTGACCGCCTGGCCGCCGAAGGGCGCGGCCGAGGTCGACGTGTCGGACGCCTACGCGCGGATGACCGGACAGGGCTACGGCTACGGGCCCGCCTTCCAGGGGCTGCGCGCCGCCTGGCGGCGCGGTGACGACGTCTTCGCCGAGGTCGTCCTGCCCGAGGAGGTCCGGGACCAGGCCACCCGCTTCGGCCTGCACCCGGCGCTGCTCGACGCCGCCCTGCACGCCGCCGGCCAGGGCGCCCAGGTGGCGGACACCGCGCTGCGGCTGCCCTTCGCGTGGAGCGGCGTGCGCCTGCACGCCACCGGGGCGTCCGCGCTGCGGGTCCGGCTCACGGCCCGGGGCGCCGGGGCGATCTCCCTGGAGCTCGCCGACCCGAGCGGCGCGCCCGTCGCCTCCGTCGACTCGCTCGCCCTGCGCACCGTCACCCCCGAGCAGCTCTCGGCCGCTCCGGCCGCCACGCACGACGCACTGTTCCGGCTGGACTGGACTCAGCTCCCGGTGGATGCGGGTGTGGTGCGGGAGGGTCGTTGGGTGGCGTTGGGTGCCGGGGTGTCCGGTGTGGAGGCGGTCGCGGATCTGGGGTCGGCTGCGGGTGCGGCCGTGGTGGTGCTGCCGGTGGGTGGTGGTGAGCCGCGGGATGCCGTTTCCGGTGTACTGACGGTCCTTCAGGAGTGGTTGAAGGATGGGCGTTTCGCGTCGTCGCGGTTGGTGGTGGTGACGGAGACCGGGTCCTTGGCCGGTGGTGCGGTGGCGGGTCTGGTGCGGTCGGCGCAGGCGGAGGAGCCGGGGCGGTTCGTGTTGGTGGAGCTGGCCGGTGGTGATGCGTCGCTGCTGGGGGCTGCGGTGGCTTCTGGTGAGCCCGAACTGGCCCTGCGGGACGGCAGGGTGTTCGTTCCGCGGCTGGTGCGTGCCGAGGCCGGGACGGAGTCGCCGTTCGGTGGTGCCGGGACGGTGTTGGTGACCGGTGGCACGGGTGGTCTGGGTGCGGTCGTGGCCCGGCACCTGGTGACCGGCCACGGGGTGCGGAGCCTGGTGCTGGTGAGCCGCCGTGGTGAGGCGGCGCCGGGCGCTGCGGAGCTGCGGGACGAACTCGTGTCCCTGGGGGCGGAGTCGGTGCTGGTGGAGGCGGCGGACGTCGCCGACCGTGAGGCGCTGGCGGCCGTGTTGGGCCGGGTGCCGCAGGACCGTCCGCTGGCCGGTGTGGTGCACACGGCCGGTGTGGTGGACGACGGGACGATCGGCTCGCTGACCCCCGAGCGGGTGGACGCGGTGCTGCGTCCGAAGGCGGACGCCGCCTGGCACCTGCACGAGCTGACGCGGGACCTCCCGGTCAAGGCGTTCGTCCTGTTCTCGTCCGTGGCGGGCACGCTGGACGGCGCCGGCCAGGGCAACTACGCCGCGGCCAACGCCTATCTGGACGCGCTGGCCCGCTGGCGCCGGGAGGAGGGCCTGCCCGCGCTCTCGCTGGCCTGGGGTCTCTGGGACACCGGCACCGGCATGGGCGGCAACCTCTCCCAGGCCGACATCGACCGCATCGCCGCCGGCGGCGTCCTCGCGCTCACGGCGGAGAAGGGCGTGGAGCTCTTCGACGCGGCGCTCGCCTCCGAGGAGCCGGTGCTGCTGCCGGTCCACTGGGACTTCGCCGCCGTCCGGCGCTCGGCCGAGCCCGTGCCGGCGATGCTCCGCGGTCTGGTCCCCGTGGCCGCCCGCCGGGCCGCAGCCGGAGCCGGCGCGTCCGACAGCCTGCGCGACCGTCTCGTCCGCATGGCGGCGGACGAGCGCGACACCTTCCTGCTCGACCTGGTCCGCGCCGAGGTCGCGGGCGTCCTGGGCCACGGCGGCAAGGACGCCGTGGAGCCGCAGCGCGCCTTCAAGGAGCTCGGCTTCGACTCCCTCGCGGCAGTGAGCCTGCGCAACCGGCTCAACCAGGAGACCGGCCTGCGGCTGCCCGCCACGCTCGTCTTCGACTACCCGGCCTCCGACGTGCTGGCCCGCTTCCTGCGGGACGAACTCGTCGGCGCCGAGAAGGAGTCCGGCGCCGAGGCAGGCCCCGCTGTCGTGTTCTCGGACGACGAGCCGATCGCGATCGTCGGCATGAGCTGCCGCTTCCCCGGCGACGTCCGCTCGCCCGAGGAACTGTGGGAGCTGCTGGCCGCCGGCCGTGACGGCATCGGCGGATTCCCCGAGAACCGTGGCTGGGACACCGACGCCATCTACGACCCGGAGCCGGGCAAGCCGGGCCGGACCATCAGCCGCGAGGGCGGGTTCCTGTACGACGCGGCCGACTTCGACGCCGAGTTCTTCGGCATCTCCCCGCGCGAGGCGCTGGCCCTCGACCCGCAGCAGCGGCTGCTGCTGGAGGCGTCCTGGGAGGCCATCGAGCGGGCCGGCATCGACCCGTCCACGCTCAAGGGCAGCCAGACCGGCGTCTTCGCCGGCGTGATGTACCACGACTACGCCACCCGGCTCGACGCCGTCCCCGAGGACGTCAGCGGCTACCTGGGCAACGGCAGCCTGGGCAGCGTGGTCTCCGGCCGGGTCTCCTACAGCCTCGGTCTGGAGGGCCCGGCGGTGTCCGTCGACACCGCGTGCTCGTCCTCGCTGGTCGCCCTGCACTGGGCGATCCAGGCGCTGCGCCGCGGCGAGTGCGACCTCGCACTGGCCGGCGGTGTCACCGTCATGGCCACCCCGGACACGTTCATCGACTTCACCCGCCAGCGCGGTCTGGCCGCGGACGGCCGCTGCAAGCCGTTCGCCGAGGCGGCGGACGGCACCGGCTGGGGCGAGGGCGTCGGTGTGCTCCTGGTGGAGCGGCTCTCGGAGGCCCGCCGCAAGGGCCACCAGGTCCTCGCGGTCGTGCGGGGCTCCGCGGTGAACCAGGACGGTGCGAGCAACGGGCTGACGGCGCCGAACGGTCCGTCGCAGCAGCGGGTGATCCGGGCGGCGCTGGCCGACGCGGGGCTGTCGACGTCCGACGTGGACGCCGTCGAGGCGCACGGCACGGGTACGACGCTGGGTGATCCGATCGAGGCGCAGGCACTGCTGGCCACCTACGGCCAGGACCGTCCGGAGGGCCGGCCGCTCTGGCTCGGCTCGATCAAGTCGAACCTGGGCCACACCCAGGCTGCCGCCGGTGTCGCGGGCATCATCAAGATGGTGCAGGCGATGCGCCACGAGGTGCTGCCGAAGACGTTGCACGTGGACGCCCCGTCCTCGCACGTGGACTGGTCGGCCGGCGACGTCGAGCTGTTGACGCAGGCACAGCCGTGGGAGAGGACGGACGGCACACCGCGCCGGGCCGGTATCTCCTCGTTCGGCATCAGCGGCACCAACGCGCACGTCATCCTGGAGGAGGCCCCGGTGGCCGAGCCCGTCGAGGAGACCGAGCGGACCGCCGAGGGGCAGTGGCCCGACGGCGCCCTGGTCCCGCTCGCGGTCTCCGGCCGGACGGAGGAGGCGCTGCGGGCGCAGGCCGAGCGGCTGCGGGAGTTCGTCGCCGCCGACCGCTCCCGCCTGCTGGACCTCGGCTACTCGTCGCTGACCACGCGCACCACGCACCCCCACCGCGCGGTGGTGCTGGGTGCGACGCGTGAGGAGGTGCTGGCCGAGCTGGCCGCGGTGGCCGAGGGCCGCCCTTCGGACCTGGCGGTCACCGGCCGGGCGGGCACAGGCCGGACGGCGTTCCTGTTCACCGGTCAGGGTTCGCAGCGGGTCGGGATGGGCGCCGGGCTGGCGTCGGTGTTCCCGGTCTTCTCTGCCGCGCTGGACGAGGTGTGCGCGCTGCTGGACGGTAAGTTGGGCGTGTCGCTGCGCGAGGTGATCGCGGGTGCGTCGGGTTCGCTGGACGACACGGTCCACACCCAGGCGGCGCTGTTCGCCGTCGAGGTGGCGCTCTACCGGCTGGTCGAATCGCTCGGCATACGCGCGGACTTCCTCGCCGGACACTCGGTCGGCGAGATCGCGGCCGCGCACGTGGCCGGCGTCCTGTCGCTGGCGGATGCGTGCACGCTGGTCGCCGCCCGCGGCCGGCTGATGCAGGCGCTGCCCGCCGGTGGCGTCATGGTGGCCGTCCGGGCGGCCGAGGCGGACGTGCTCCCGCTGCTGAAGGGCCGTGACACCCAGGTCGGGGTGGCGGCCGTCAACGGGCCCGCCTCCGTGGTGATCTCCGGTGCCGAGGCCGCAGTGGACGAGGTGGTCACTCAGCTGAAGGAGCGCGGCATCGCCTCCGTCCGGCTGACGGTCTCGCACGCGTTCCACTCGCCGTTGATGGAGCCGATGCTGGAGGAGTTCCGGACCGTCGTCCGGGGCCTCTCCTTCGGCGAGCCCAGGCTCGCCGTGGTGTCGAACGTGACGGGTCGCATCGCGGCCGGTGACGAGCTGCGTGATCCGGAGTACTGGGTGCGCCACGTCCGCCAGGCCGTCCGCTTCGCCGACGGCATCCGGGCGCTGGAGGACGCCGGCGTCACCCGCTACCTCGAACTCGGCCCCGACGGCGTGCTGACCGGCATGGCCCAGGCCTGTCTGGCCGACCCCGACGACGCGCTCCTCGTCCCGGCCCTGCGCAAGGGCCGCGACGAGGCCCGGACCTTCCTCGCCGCCGTCGCGGACGCCTACATCAGCGGCTGGGTGCTCGACGGCGAAGGCCTCTTCCACGGGTCCGGCGCCCGCCGGGTGGACCTGCCGACCTACGCCTTCCAGCACGAGCGCTACTGGCTCGACGCGGCGCCCGCCGCCGTGGACGCCTCCGCCCTGGGCCTGCGGCCGACCGCGCACCCGCTGCTCGGCGCGGCCGTCGAACTCCCCGACTCCGACGGCGTGGTGCTCACCGGCCGGCTCTCCGTGGCCGCCCAGCCCTGGCTGGCCGACCACGCGGTGGCCGGCACCGTCCTGCTGCCCGGTTCCGCGTTCGTGGAGCTGGCCGTCCGGGCCGGTGACCAGGTCGGATCCGGTCGGCTCGACGAGCTGACGCTGACCGCCCCGCTGGCCCTGCCCGAACACGGCGCGGTCCAGATCCAGGTGGCGGTCGGCGCACCGGACGAGGAGGGGCAGCGGCCGGTCCGCGTCCACGCACGCCCCGAGGGCGCGGAGCCCGGCCACGAGTGGACGGTCCACGCGAGCGGCATCCTGCTGCCCGGCGACCAGTCCGCCGAGGAGGGCGCCGAGGAGAGCGCCGAGCTGACGGTATGGCCGCCCGAGGGGGCCGAGGAGCTGCCCGTCCTGGACGCCTACGACGAACTGGCCGGCCAGGGCTACGGCTACGGCCCGGCCTTCCAGGGCCTGCGCAAGGCCTGGCGGAGCGGCGACGACGTGTTCGCGGAGGTGGCGCTGCCCGAGGAGGCCCACGCGGACGGCGAGGCCTTCGGTCTGCACCCGGCCCTGCTCGACGCGGCGTTGCACGCGACGCTGCTGCCGGGCGCCGGCGTGGACGACGACCCGGCGGCCGGGCCGCGGCTCCCGTTCTCGTGGAACGGCGTGACGCTGTTCTCGGCGGGGGCCACCGCCCTGCGCGTCCGGCTCCGGGTCTCCGGGCCCGAGGTGGTCGCCGTCGAAGCCGCCGACCCGTCGGGTGCACCGGTCCTCTCGGTGCGCTCCCTGGTGGCGCGCGCCGTGCCGGCCGAGCAGCTCGCTCCGGCCGGAGGCGCCGCCGGTGCGATGTACCGGATCTCCTGGCGGACGGCGGCCGCGCCCGCCACCGTCCCGGACGTCCGCTGGGCCGTCCTCGGGGCCGGCCCGGCCGCCGACGAGCTCGGCGCGGGCGTCGACACCTGGGGCGAACTCGCCGATCTCACCCGGGCGTTGGATGAGGGTGACACCACGCCCGAGGTGATCGTCCTGCACGACCCGGCCGGTGGCGAGGCACGGGCGGTCGTCCGACGCACCGCCGAGACGCTCGCCCGGCTGGTCGCCGACGACCGGCTGGAGGGCGCCCGCCTGGTCGTCCTCACCGCGGGCGCGGTGGCGGCCACGGCCGGGGACGCCGTGCCGGATCTCGCCCACGCACCGCTGTGGGGCCTCCTGCGCTCCGCTCAGGAGGAGTACCCGCAGCGGCTGACCCTGGTCGACGCGGACCCGGCGGACGGCTTCGGGCTGCTGCCCGCGGCCGTGGCCCTCGGTGCGCCGGAGGTGGCGGTCCGCGACGGCGCGCTGCTGGTCCCGCGCCTGGTCCGGGCCGAGCCTCCGGTGACCGGCGGTGCGACCGACGACTCCGAGCCCGCCTTCGACCCGGACGGAACGGTGCTGGTCACCGGCGGCACCGGCGGCCTGGGCACCGCCGTGGCCCGCCACCTGGTCTCCGGGCACGGCGTGCGGCACCTGCTGCTGCTCAGCCGGCGCGGGGAGCGGGCGGCCGGAGCACCGGAGCTCCGTGACGAACTGCTGGAGCTGGGCGCCAAGAGCGTCACCGTCCGGGCCTGCGACGTCACCGACCGGGCGGCCCTGGCCGAGGCGCTGGACGCGATCCCGGGTGCGCACCCGCTCACCGGGGTGCTGCACACGGCGGGCGTCCTGGACGACGGGACCTTCGCGTCCCTGACCCCGGAACGCTACGACACGGTGCTGCGGCCCAAGCTCGACGCCGCCGCCCACCTGGATGCCCTGACGGCCGGTCACCCGGTCCGCACGTTCGTCCTCTTCTCCTCTCTGGCCGGCACCATGGGCAGCGCCGGCCAGGCCAACTACGCCGCCGCCAACGCCTATCTGGACGCCCTGGCGCAGCACCGCCGGGCGGTCGGCCGGCCCGCCGTCTCGCTGGCCTGGGGTCTGTGGGAGTCGGGCGGCCGGGCGGTCGGCCGGCCCGCCGTCTCGCTGGCCTGGGGTCTGTGGGAGTCGGGCGACGGCATGGGCGAGGGGCTCGGCGAGACCGACCGGGCGCGGATGTCGCGTTCGGGGGTCACCGCGCTCCCCGTGGCGGAGGGCCTCGCGCTCTTCGACGCGGCCCTGCGCTCCGACGAGGCCGTGCTCCTTCCGGTCCGCCTCGACATCGCGCCGATCCGGGCGCGGGCCGCGGCGGAGGGTGTTCCGCACCTGCTGCGCGAACTGGTCCGGGTGCCGGTGCGGCGCGACCGCCGGGCGGCCGGGAGCGGGCAGCAGGCCGGGGCCGACGGCCTCGTTCAGCGGCTGTCGGCGCTCGCCGAGGAGGAGCAGCTCGCCCTGCTGCTGACCCTGGTCCGGACGCACGTCGCCGCGGTCCTCGGCCACGCGGGCCCGGAGGCGGTCGACGCCGAACGGGGCTTCTCCGAGCTGGGATTCGACTCGCTGGCCGCGGTCGAACTGCGCAACCGCCTCGGGGCGGCCTGCGGGGTGCGGCTCCCGTCCACGCTGATCTACGACCAGCCGACCTCGGCCGCCGTCGCCGCGTACCTGCGGGGCGAACTGGTCGGGACGGCCGGCGCGCCCAGCCTGGAGGACGAACTGGCCCGCCTGGAGGCCGTCCTGGGAGCCGCCACCCCCGACGGGGCCGAACACGCCCGGATCGCGGCCCGGCTGCGGGCGCTCAGCGCCCGTTGGGCCGACGGCCCGGGCGCCGAGGAGAACGGAACGGAGCCCGCCGCCGAGGCCGCGCTCGAAGCAGCCTCCGCCGAGGACCTGTTCGACATCCTCGACAACGAACTGGGCGTCTGACCGGACGCCTCGCAGGACCTGCCTCCCCGAGGCCGGGTCGGGCCGTTGCCCCCCACCGACGGCCCGACCCGGCCGAGCCCGTGCCACCGGGGCCTTCCCCGTGTCTCCGGTGGCACGGGCCTTTTCGTGTGTCGGGGCCGGCCGTCCGCGCCGGGGGAGCGGGGCGTCCGTCTCCTTCCTTCTCCTCCCCTCCCCTCTCCTCTCCTCTGCTCTCCTCTCCGCCCCCGGCCGGCCCTCCGCCGCACCGCCCCGCCCGGTCCAGGACCGCTGTCCGCCCCGGCCGTCCCGAGCCCCTCGCCGTCGCGAGCCCCCTCGCCGTCCCGACCCCCGGGGTCGTCCCGGCCCCCGTCGGCGCCGAGCCATTCGGTGACCCCGGACCGCCCCCGCCACGCAAAGAAGCGTGTGCCGGACCGGTTGCCCGGTCCGGCACACGCTTCGGTTGCCGCTGTCCTGCCGTTCACTCACCGCCGTTCGAACGGGTTCTCCTCACCTCCCCGGCGGTGCCGCGCCCGGCCCTGGCCCGCGGTGCCGTAGCTGCCGGGGTCGCCGTACTGCTCGGAACCACCCTGCGGGCCGTAGAAGTTGGCCTCCGTCGACCCTCCGTAGCCGGCGGACCGGTCCTGGGAGGTGCCGTAGCCGTCGTGGCCGTACTGGCCCGGCGCCCCCTGGAAGGCGTGGACCGGCCGCGGCTCGGGCTGGTGCAGCACCGGGGCCACGGGGGCCTCGGGGGCGGCCGGCTCCGCCGACTTGGTCGGGATGCTGACCTTGCGCAGCAGCGTGACGGCCAGCAGCGCCATCAGGACCAGCAGGCCGGCGGCGGTGAACATCGCCATCTGGAGGCCGTGGGTGAAGGAGGTCCGGGCCGCGTCGGCGAGCGCCTGGCCGAGGTCCTTCGGCATCCGGCTGGTGACGTCGAGGGCGGTGCCGAGCGTGTCGCGGGCCGATTCGAGCGTCGCCGGGGCGACCCCCTGCGGTGCCTTGTCGGCGAGGTCCGAGCGGTACACCGCGGTGCCGACGCTGCCCAGGATGGAGATGCCGAGCGCTCCGCCGAACTCGGTGGCGATCTGGGAGAGGCCGGAGACCGTGCCCGCCTTCTCCGGCGGCGCGGTGGAGATGATCATGTCGGAGGAGATGGTCAGGACGAGCGTGATGCCGCCGGCCATGGTCGCGGTGCCGGCGACCAGCGCGGCGATCCCGGTGCCGCCGTCGACCTGGCCGAGGATGACGAAGCCGACCGCACCGATCAGCAGGCCGGTGCCGACGACGAAGGCGGGGCGCACCCGGCGGACGACGATCGGCGCCAGCGAGGCGGCGGTCATCGCGGCGCCGGCCGCGGGGAGTGCGTACAGACCGGCGACGAACGGCCGGACGCCCGCCACCATCTGGAGGTACTGGGTGGTGAAGAGGCTGGAGCCGACCATCGAAAAGACACCGAGCGTGTTGGCGGTGATCGACGCGGTGAAGGCCCGGCTGCGGAAGAGCTTGATGTCCAGCATGGGCTGGGCGAGCATCCGCTGGCGGCGCAGGAAGACGTAGCCGACGGTCAGACCGATCACGATGGTGGCGATCGGCAGGGCGCTGACGCCCTCCCCGGCCATGTGCTGCACGCCGTAGATGGTGGGGAGCAGCGCGGCCAGCGAGAGGAACGAGCTGAGGAAGTCGAACCGGCCGGGGTTCGAGTCCTTGGACTCGGGGAGCAGCAGCGGCGCGAGCACCACGAGCACAGCCATGACCGGGAGGTTCACCAGGAAGACGGCGCCCCACCAGAACTTCTCCAGGATCGCGCCGCCCATGAGCGGTCCGAGCATGGCACCGCCGGCGAACGCGCCGGTCCAGACGGCGATGGCGGCCCGGCGCTGCTCCGCGTTGTGGAACATGTTGCGGATGAGCGAGAGCGTCGACGGCATCAGGGTCGCGCCACCGACGCCGAGCAGTGCGCGGGTCAGGATGAGCATTTCCGCGCTGCTGGAGTAGGCGCCGAGCGCGGACGCGGTGCCGAAGGCGACCGCACCGAACATCAGCAGCTTCCGCCGGCCGATCCGGTCACCGAGCGTGCCCATCGTGAGCAGCAGCCCGGCCAGCATGAACGGATAGATGTCGATGATCCACAGCAGCTCCGAGCTGCTCGGTTCCAACGAGCTGCTGATCATGGGCAGCGCGTAGGACAGGACGTGCATGTCGAGGGAGACCAGCAGGACGGGAAGGACCAGGACGGCAAGACCGATCCACGCCTTCCGGTCGGCACGTTGCGTGTCTGCGTTCATGGTTGAAGCATACGTACGTCCTAGATGCTTGTCTAGTACGCCCGTCTAAGATGTACGAGCGTCTCTGACGAACGTATGTCGCAAACGGCCTTCCGTGGCTACGATGGGCAACGTGGGAAATCGTGAAGATCTGCTGGTTGGTGCCAAGAAATGCCTGTATGAGCGGGGCTATGCCCGGACCACCGCGCGCGACATCGTCGCCGCGTCCGGGGCCAACCTCGCCTCGATCGGGTACCACTTCGGCTCGAAGGAGGCGTTGCTCAGCGAGGCAGTGATCGAATCGTTCGAGGACTGGGGTACCGAGCTCCGCAGAATCCTCGACGAGGCCACCGATCCTTCGATCGACACGGCCTGGCGGAGCGTCACGGAGTTCTTCGACTCCCAGCGACCCCTGCTGCTCGCCAGTATCGAGGCGTTCGCCCAGGCCGACCGGGTGCCGGGCCTGCGCGAACAGCTCGCCCGCGCCTACGAGCGGGCCCGGCTCGCCCTGGCGGCGCCGCTCGGCCTGGACGAGATCGGCGAGGGGGACGAGAAGACGGTGCGGCTGGTGGGCTCGTTCCACCTGGCCCTGGTCTCGGGTCTCGGCCTGCAGTGGCTGCTCGACCCGGAGGGGGCGCCGAGCGGGGACGAAATCGCCCAGGCTATGCGGGTGTTCGTCGACGCGGTCAACCGCGCCGGCGCCGCTCCGGAGGCCGGCGCCGCTCCGGAGGGCGGTGCCCCGGAAGCCGGCGCTCCGCCGGCCGCGACCGCCGACTGAGGCGTCGCGGCCGACACCCCCTATGGGGGGCGTGGGGCCTAACTCCACCTCTCATAGGGGGCTTTGGCAGGTTCTCGTAGCGGCGGGCCCGGCCTAGCCTGGGATTGTTACCGTCAGCGGTCGGCCGTGCGTGAGGAGCTACCGGCTCCGGAGGCCGACTGCCGGGCATCCGGCCAGCCAAGAGGAGCTTGCGTTGAGGGAGGACGAGGAGATGTGGACACGGGTGCGGCCCGTGTCCGGCGTGACCGGCTCCGTCGGAGCCGGGGGCATGCTCGAACTGCGCCGGGGTGCGACCGGCGAGCGGTGGAGCTGCGGGGCCTCCGCGGCGGCGATGTGGATCGCCCTGCAGCAGCACGGCTGGCGCCTCGACGCCACCGCGGTCGGCCTGAGCCGCGCCTGGGGGATGGACCCGCTGCTGGTGCGGGTGGCGCTCGGCCGGTGGGTGGAGGAACTCCTGGAGCAGGGTGTGGTCGAGGACGCCAGTGAGCCCTGCCTGCGCGGCCGCCCGCCCGGGAGCGTCGCGGGCGACCACATCGACCCCGGAGGCCTCCCCGCCGATTCCTGACGCCGCGCCACCCTGGCGCGTCCGTACCACCCGCCCCGTCAACTGCCGTGTTCGCCCGGGGCCATGCCCGGGGGGACCCGGAGCGGGCCGAGAAAGAATATGACCGGCTTGTATGCTCCGAATGGGCTACCTGTGGCTACAGGGGCTCCGGAGGGGAGCGGGGATGGTCCCCGGGGGGCGTTCGTCGGTCATTACGACCGTCGTATGTGCAACCTGGGGCCGGTTTCGGCCGTCTCTCTGTGTGCAGTGCGCCCGGGAGGACGGGCGCCGCGTCCGCCGGTGAAAGGTACACGGATGTCAGGTCAGTGGGGCGAGGGCCCGGCTCGTGGTGACGACGCGCCCGGTGCGCTCACGACCGACGGTGGCGATGGCGCGGTGCCGCAGCCGCGGGCCGGCGGGCGGGCCGAGGCCCGGCGCGCGGCCCAGGGCAAGGGTGCCCAGGGCAAGGGCGCGCAAGGCAAGGACGGCCAGGCGGCCCCCGATGCGTCGGCGGCCGGCGGCCGGGCGGCGGCGCGCAACAGCCGCAAGCCGAAGAAGAACGTGAAGAAGATCGTGGCCTGGTCGGCGGCCGGCGTGCTGGTGCTGATAGCCGGCGCGGGCGGCGCGATCTACCTCAAGCTCAACGGCAACATCAAGTCCTTCGACGCGGACGCCATCGCCGCCGACCGCCCGCCCGAGGCCCAGGCCGACGCGAACGGCAACAAGCCGGTCAATGTGCTGCTGATCGGCTCCGACAGCCGCGGAAAGAACAATTCCGACCTCGGCGGCGGCAACGAGGACGGCGGTGCCCGCTCGGACACCACGATCCTGTTGCACGTCTATGCGGACCACAAGCACGCCGTCGGGATCTCGATCCCGCGCAACGCCATGGTCACGATCCCGTCCTGCAAGCTGCCGAACGGCAAGTGGACCAAGGAGACGCCGAGCGACCTCTTCAACGCCGCCTTCTCCAAGGGCGAGAGCGACGACGGCAACCCGGCCTGCACCCAGAACACGGTCGAGAAGCTCACCGGCATCCGGGTCGACCACACCATCGTGGTCGACTTCCAGGGCTTCTCCTCGATGACCAAGGCGGTCGACGGGGTGGACGTGTGTCTCCCGAAGCCGATCTACGAGGGCGACATCAACCCCAAGCTCCCCAAGAAGGGCAGTGTCGTCCTGCCGCAGGGCAAGCAGAAGGTCTCGGGGCAGCAGGCGCTGGACTACGTCCGGCTGCGCCACGGCATCGGAGACAACTCCGACATCGGCCGGATGAGGCGTCAGCAGGCCTTCCTCGGTTCACTCGCGGCGAAGATCAAGGGCGAGGGGCTGAACCCGACGACCCTGCTGCCGCTCGCGGACGCCGCCACCAAGTCGATGACCGTCGATCCCGGGCTCGGCTCGGTGGACAAGCTGATGTCGTTCGCCCTGTCACTGAAGGGCATCGACCTTCACGACCTCAAGTTCGTCACCCTGCCCTGGCGGTACCGCACCCAGGACCAGAACATCGACATCATCAAGCCGGACGCCGACAAGCTCTGGGCGACGCTCAAGGCCGACCGGACCATCGACGGCCAGAACGCCACCGGCGAGCAGCCGGCCGAGGCCACCACGCCCGCCGCCCCGAACACCCCGGCTCCCGCCGCGACCACCGCGGCCTCCGCGCCCGCCTCCGACGCGGGCAACGCCGCCATCAAGGTGGCCGTCTACAACGGGACCACCACCACGGGGATGGACGGCAAGGCGGCCGAGCTGCTCAAGGGAGCCAAGTTCAACGCCACCAAGGCGGGCCCCGCGGCCAGCACCAAGCGGGCGACGACGGTGGTCGAGTACGGCTCCGGCCAGAAGGCCAATGCCCAGAAGGTCGCCGAGCTCTTCCCCGGGGCGACCGTCGAGGCCGGATCCTCGGCGGGCATCCTCGTGGTCGTGGGCAAGGACTTCGTGGCCGCCAACGGCGGCGGCGCGGCCTCCACGGCCGCCTCCGGCGCCCCGGCCGCGCCCGCAGCGCCCGCCCCGCTGCCCAGCAGCGTCACCGAGAACACCCGCTCGGCGGATGACGACATCTGCGCGGACGTCTCCTACGGCTGACAGACGGTGGCGACGCCGTCGCACAGGGCCCGGGGTGTGCCGACCCCGGGCCCTGTGCCATGGTGGCCGGAGGGGGACCGATCAGGGGGGCGCAGGCCCGAAAGGCGGACCCCATGGCCGAGATCGCCCTGCAGCTCGACATCGCCGCACCCCGCGCCGTCGTCCTCGCCGCGCTCAACACCCACGACGGGCTCACCAGCTGGTGGACCACCGAGGTGGACCGTGACGGGGACGTGCTGCTCTTCGACTTCCCCGATGTCCCCGAGCCGTTCCGGCTGCGCCGCGAGCGCGCCGACCGGGACCGGGTGGTCTGGACGAACGTCGGCACCTTCCCGCCGCACTGGGCCGGCACCTGGATCAGCTGGGACCTCGCCGGCCAGCCCGACGCCCCCGACCGCACCCGGCTGCTGTTCCGCCACGGCGGGTGGCAGCCCGGCACCGAGGACGGCGTGCCGATGGTGGCCGGCACCTGGGCCGAGCTGCTGGTCCGGCTCAAGGACTACGCGCAGAGCGGCAAGGTGCAGCCGTACTTCGTGAAGCCGGCGCCGCACGACTCTTAGCCCGCCGGGCCGTACCCGTCTCCCCCGCCAGGCGTCGCCCCCCGCCGTCCCCTGCCAGGCGCCGTCCCCCGGCGGGCGCCGTCCGGTGGCGGGAACGCGGGGCCGCGGCGAAGGTGGGCGGTGTGCCGCCGGTCCGGCCGCGCATCCGCCGTACCCGCGCCCCGAGCACGACCGGCAGCCGGGACCGGCCGTGGCCCCCGGCCGGCCGTGGCGGAGGACCATCGCCCTTGGAGGCCCAGCAATGCCCGAAGTCACCGCTCCCTACAAGCCTGGCACCCCGTGCTGGGTCGACCTGATGACGAGCGACCAGCAGGCCGCGCTCGACTTCTACCGCGACCTGTTCGGCTGGCAGGGCGAGATCGGCCCGCCCGAGTTCGGCGGCTACGCGATGTGCCTGCTGAACGGCAAGCCGGTCGCCGGGATCATGGCGCAGATGGCCCCCGAGGGCCAGCCCGTCCCGCCGGTCTCCTGGACCACCTACCTGGCCTCGGACGACGCCGACGCCACCGGCCGGGCGATCGCCGAGAGCGGCGGCACGATCCTCTACCCGGCGATGGACGTCGGCACGGTCGGCCGGATGCTGGTCGCCGCCGACCCGACGGGCGGAGTGTTCGGCGTCTGGCAGAAGGTCGACTTCATCGGCGCCGGCATCGTCAACGAGCCCGGCTCGCTGGTCTGGAACGAGCTCAACACGACCGACACCGACGCGGCCGGGGCGTTCTACCAGCAGGCGGTGGGCCTGCGCCCGGCGACCCTCCAGGGCATGGAGGGCTACTTCACGCTCAACGCCGGCGACCGCGCGGTGGGCGGCATGCAGAAGCTGCCCGACTACCTGGCGCCCGGTACGCCGCCGCACTGGATGACCTACTTCTCGGTGGACGACACCGACTCCACCGTGGACGCCCTGGTCAAGGCCGGTGGCTCGGTGATCCAGCCGCCGT
The DNA here is from genome assembly GCF_055561295.1 of Kitasatospora sp. NPDC022785. Taxonomy (NCBI): domain Bacteria; kingdom Bacillati; phylum Actinomycetota; class Actinomycetes; order Kitasatosporales; family Streptomycetaceae; genus Kitasatospora; species Kitasatospora sp. NPDC022785. The sequence continues at coordinate 42,979 of NZ_JBVHHB010000034.1, forward strand.
TCGACATGCAGTCCGGCCGGATGGCGGTCGTCACGGACCCGCAGGGTGCCGTCTTCGCGATGGTCGCCTCGCCCGACTCGCCGTAACGAGCCGCAACGCGCCCCGACTCTCCGTGACGTACCCGGACCCGCCCGGAGCCGCTGCGGCCCGGAAGCCGTCCGTTCCCGCGACGCGCCGCCGGGAATGGGCGGCTTCCCGCTGTCCGCGGGTAAGACTGCACCCATGCTGGGGCTTCCGGACGACATCCGTGCTTTCCTCTTCGACCTCGACGGGGTGCTCACCCAGACCGCCAAGGTGCACACCGCGGCCTGGAAGGACACCTTCGACGCCTTCCTGAGCGCCGAAGCGGCCCGCAGCGGCGGGCAGTTCGTCCCCTTCGACGCCGTCGACGACTACGACACCTACGTCGACGGCCGCCCGAGACTCGACGGCACCCGGGCCTTCCTGCACAGCCGTGGCGTCGACCTGCCGGAGGGCACCGACGCCGACCCGCCGGGCACCCGCACCGTGCACGGGATCAGCCTGGCCAAGAACGACACCGTGCTGCGGATGATCCGCGAACAGGGCGTCCAGCCGTACGAGGGCTCGGTCGCGTACGTGCACCGGCTGCGGGCGCTCGGGCTGCCCAGCGCGGTGGTCTCGTCCAGCGCCAACTGCCGTGACGTGCTGCGCGCCGCCGGGATCGAGGAGCTGTTCGACGTGATCGTGGACGGCGTCGTCGCCCGGCGCGAGGGACTGCCGGGCAAGCCCGCGCCCGACACCTACCTGGCCGCCGCCCGGGCACTCGGCGTCGGGCCCGCGCACGCCGCCGTCTTCGAGGACGCGCTCGCCGGGGTCGCCTCCGGGCGGGCCGGCGGCTTCGGCGCGGTGGTCGGCGTGGACCGTACCGGCCAGGCCGCCGAACTGCGCCGCCACGGCGCCACCGTGGTCGTCAACGACCTCGCGGAGCTGCTCGAAGGGGGCTCGGCATGACCGGACTGGACAACTTCACCGTCGACCCGTGGCAGATCGCCGAACAGGGCCTCGACCTGGCCTCGATGGCCCGCGCCGAGTCCGTCTTCGCGCTCTCCAACGGTCACATCGGCCTGCGCGCCAACCTCGACGAGGGCGAGCCGCACGGCCTGCCCGGCACCTACCTGAACGGCGTCTTCGAGCTGCGCCCGCTGCCGTACGGCGAGGGCGGCTACGGCTATCCGGAGTCCAGCCAGAGCGTCATCAACATCACCAACGGCAAGATCATCCGACTCCTGGTCGACGACGAGCCGTTCGACCTGCGCTACGGCGAACTGGTCAGCCACCGGCGGTGGTTGGACTTCCGGGACGGCCTGCTGCGGCGCGAGGCGGAGTGGACCTCCCCGGCCGGGCGGACCATCAGGGTGCACTCCACCCGGCTGGTCTCGCTCACCCAGCGGGCCATCGCCGCCGTCGAGTACACCGTGGAGGCGGTGGACGCGCCGGTGCGGATCGTCCTCCAGTCGGAGCTGGTCGCCAACGAGCAGCTGCCCGGCGGGCCCGAGGGCGACCCCCGGGTGGCCGCCGTACTGGAGGCCCCGCTGATCGCCGAGGTGCACCACGCCGGCGGCAGCAAGGCCGTCCTGGTGCACCGCACCCGCTACAGCGGCATCCGGGTCGCCGCCGGGATGGACCACGTCATCGAGGGGCCGGACCGGCTGGACACCGTCGCCGAGGCCGAGGCCGACCACTGCCGGATCAGCGTCACCACCCTGCTCGAACCCGGCGAGAAGCTGCGGCTGGTCAAGTTCATGTCCTACGGCTGGTCCGCGACCCGCTCGCTGCCCGCCGTCCGGGACCAGGTGGAGGCCGCGCTGACCGCCGCCCGGTACACCGGCTGGGGCGGTCTGGTCGCCGAACAGGCCCGTTTCCTCAAGGAGTTCTGGGAGACCAGCGACGTCGAGATCGAGGGCGATGTCGAACTCCAGCAGGCCGTCCGGTTCGCCGTCTTCCACGTGCTCCAGGCCGGCGCCAGGAGCGAGGAACGGGCCATCCCCGCCAAGGGGTTGACCGGCCCGGGTTACGACGGGCACAGCTTCTGGGACACCGAGACCTTCGTCCTCCCGGTGCTCACCTACTGCCTGCCGTCCGCCGTCAACCAGGCACTGCGCTGGCGCCACACCACCCTCCCGCTGGCCCGTGACCGGGCCACCCAACTCGGGCTCTCCGGCGCGGTGTTCCCGTGGCGGACGATCCGCGGCGAGGAGTGCTCCGGCTACTGGCCGGCCGGCACCGCGGCGTTCCACATCGGCGCCGACATCGCCGCCGCCGTCGCCCGCTACGTCCGGGCCACCGGGGACGTCGAGTTCGAGCGCGAGTACGGCCTGGAACTGCTGGTCGAGACCGCCCGGATGTGGCGTTCGCTCGGCCACCACGACGCCGTCGGCAAGTTCCGCATCGAGGGCGTCACCGGACCGGACGAGTACAGCGCCGTCGCCGACAACAACGTCTTCACCAACCTGATGGCGCAGACCAACCTGCGCGCCGCCGCCGAGGCCGCGGGCCGGCACCCGCGCGAGGCCGCCGTCCTCGGCGTCGACACCGAGGAGACCGCCGCGTGGCGGGACGCCGCCGCCGCGATGTTCGTCCCGTACGACGAGAACCTCGGCGTCCACCCGCAGGCCGACGGCTTCACCGACCACCAGTTCTGGGACTTCGAGCACACCCCACCCGAGAACTACCCGCTGCTGCTCCACTACCCGTACTTCGACCTGTACCGGAAGCAGGTGGTCAAGCAGGCCGACCTGGTGCTCGCCATGCAGGTCCGCGGCGACGCCTTCACCGACGAGCAGAAGGCCCGCAACTTCGCCTACTACGAGCGGCTGACCGTCCGCGACTCCTCGCTCTCCGCCTGCACCCAGGCGGTGATCGCCGCCGAGGTCGGCCAGCTGGACCTCGCCTACGACTACACCGCCGAAGCCGCCCTGATGGACCTCCACGACCTCGGCGGCAACACCCGCGACGGCCTGCACATGGCCTCGCTCGCCGGTACCTGCGTCGCCCTGGTGGCCGGCTTCGGCGGGCTCCGGGACCACAGCGAGACGCTCTCCTTCCGGCCCCGGCTCCCGGCCGGGCTGATGAAGCTCGGCTTCTCGCTGATGGTGCGCGGCCAGCTGCTCGGTGTCCGGATCACCCACGACGGCACGACGTACACGCTGCGCCGCGGCGAGGTGATCCACCTGCGGCACGACGGCGAGGCGGTCCAGGTGAAGGCGGGCGCACCGGTCACCGTCCCGACCGTCGTCCCGCCCGTCCAGGAACGGTGCAGCCAGCCCCCCGGCCGTGAACCGGCCCGCCGCCAGCCCCAGGCCGGCGTCGTCGCCGGCACCCTGGGCCCGGGCCCGGACCACCTCGCGGCGGAGTAGGGGTCCCCGGCTGCTTCACCCCTTCGGCCCCTCCCCGCATGCGTCGTGCCCCCTCCCGTCCGAGGGTGCAGGTGTCCTGTGGCAACCGGCGGCCGGTGAAGGAGTGCCCCCGTGGTGAGTGTGGCCGAGCAGATGGTGGAGGTGCTCCGGCAGGCCGGGGTGGAGCGGGTGTACGGGGTGGTCGGCGACAGCCTCAACCCGGTGGTGGACGCGATCCGCCGGGCCGAGGGGATCAGCTGGGTGCACGTCCGCAACGAGGAGGCCGGCGCCTTCGCGGCCGCCGCCGAGGCCGAGCTGAGCGGGCGCCTCGCGGTCTGCGCGGGCTCCTGCGGCCCCGGAAACACCCACCTGATCCAGGGGCTCTACGACGCCCAGCGCAGCGGCCTGCCGGTGCTCGCGCTGGCCTCGCACATCCCGTCCGCGTAGATCGGCACCGGCTTCTTCCAGGAGACCCACCCCGAGCGGGTGTTCACCGACTGCAGCACCTGGTGCGAGATGGTCTCCACCGCCGAGCAGATGCCCCGCCTGGTCCGCGTGGCGATCCAGCACGCGCTGGGCGCCCACGGCGTCTCCGTGCTCGTCTTCCCCGGTGACGTGGCCGCGCTGCCCGCCGCCGGGCCGACCGGGACGAGCCACTTCCTCACCGAGCAGGCGGTGGCCGCCCCGCCCTGGTCGCAGGTGCAGGCGCTCGCCCGTGCCCTCAACGAGGCCGGCCGGGTGGCCCTGTTCTGCGGCGCGGGGGTGCGCGGGGCGCACGCCGAGGTGCTGGAGGTCGCGGAGGCCCTCCACGCACCGGTCGGGCACTCCCTGCGGGGCAAGGAGTGGATCCAGTACGACAACCCGTACGACGTCGGGATGAGCGGCCTGCTCGGCTACGGCGCCTGCCACGAGGCGCTGCACTCCGCCGACCTGGTGCTGCTGCTCGGTACCGACTTCCCCTACGACTCCTTCCTGCCGCAGGCCCGCACCATCCAGGTGGACCACGACGCCACCCGGCTGGGCCGCCGCACCCCGCTCGAACTCGCCGTCCACGGCGACGTCTCGGCGACCCTGCGCGCCGTCCTGCCGCTGCTGGAGACGAAGAGCGACCGCACCTTCCTGGACGACATGCTGCGCAAGCACTGGCGGGCGCTGGAGGACGTGGTCGGCGCCTACACCCGGGACATCGAGAAGCACCTGCCGATCCACCCCGAGTACGTGGCCTCGGTGCTGGACGAGGTGGCCGCCGACGATGCGGTGTTCACCGTGGACACCGGGATGAACAACGTCTGGGCCGCCCGCTACCTGCGGCCCAACGGGCGCCGCCGGGTGATCGGCTCGTTCCTGCACGGCTCGATGGCCAACGCCCTGCCGCACGCGATCGGCGCCCAACTGGCCTGCCCCGGGCGGCAGGTGGTGGCGATGGCGGGTGACGGCGGGCTGTCGATGCTGCTGGGCGAGCTACTCACGGTGGCGAGGCACCGGCTGCCGGTGAAGACGGTGGTGTTCAACAACGGCGCGCTCGGCATGATCAAGCTGGAGATGCTGGTCTCCGGCTACCCGGAGTCGGAGATCGACAACGGGGACGTCGACTACGCGGGGATCGCCCGGGCGATGGGCATCCCGGCGAAGCGGGTCACCGATCCGGCGCGGGTGCGGGAGGTGCTGGCGGAGGTGCTGGAGCGGCCCGGCCCGGCGCTGGTGGACGTGGTCACCGACCCGAACGCGCTCTCCATCCCGCCGCACATCACCGCCGCCCAGCTGAAGGGCTTCGCCCTGGCGGCCGGGCGGACGGTGCTCTCGGGCGGGGTCGGTCGCATGATCGACCTGGCCCGGAGCAACCTGCGGAACATCCCCCGGCCGTAGCGGCGCAGGGCCTCGCGGGGCGGGTCCGCCGGGGTCTCGTGCGGCCGGACTGCCGAGGTCTTCCGGGGCCGGCCCGACAAGGCCTTCCGAGGGGGCCTCCCAAGGCGGTTCGCCTTCGAGGTTTGCCTCTGAGGCAACTTTCTTGCCCCTGCGGCACGCCGGGTGTCCACTGGTCCCATGACCACCAGCCCACCCGGCCCCTCAGCCCCCGGCGACCAGCCCGACGACCAGGAGGTCGTCGGCCTCGCCGCGAGGCTGCGCGAGCACCGGCTCGGCAGCCGCCTCACGCTGGAGGTCGCCGCCGCCCGGGTCGGTCTCTCCCCAGCCTATCTGTCCCGGCTGGAGACCGGCCGCCGGCAGCCCTCGCTGCCCGTCCTGCTGGGCCTCGCCCGCGCCTACGGCACCTCCGTCTCGGGCCTCCTCGGCGAGGCCCTGGTGGAGCCGGACCCGGTGGTGCGCGGCGGCGCGATCGAACCGGGCCGCGCGGGCGGCTGGGGCTACCGCCGGGCCGGCGCCCCCGGCCGCGCCATGCAGGCGCTGCGCGTGCACGTCCCCCCGGGCGTGCAGGACGCCGTGGTCCGGGTCCACCCCGGCGAGGAGTGGCTGTACGTCCTCCAGGGCCGGCTGAGGCTGACCCTCGGCGACCACGTCCACCTCCTCGCGGAGGGCGACTCCGCGCACTTCGACTCGCTCACCCCGCACTGCATCGCCGCCGAGTCGGCGGACGGGGTCGAGCTGCTCTTCGTCCACACCCTGCTGCAGAGCCCCGGCGGCGAACTCTGCCTCGGCGGCGGCCCTGCCGCACCCCACTGACCGTACGTCAAAACTCCCGGAGGAGATCTCCCATGGCTGATCCCGCCACCACCGTCACCGAGCCCGCCGCTTCCGTCGGAGCCCCTGTCGCCGAGGCTCCGAAGACCATCGACGCCGGCAAGTGGGCCAACCGCCGGGTCGGCATCCGGGTGCTGATCTACATGGTCGCCACCCACGCCTTCGCGGGCTTCATCATGCTGCTCTTCGAGCTGGGCAACCGCAACAATTGACTTCCGCTCCCGACTGGGATTCCTGCCACGGTCGTCCGACCGTCTCGGTGGGTTCCTGCGGCCTTGTACTCCAGCACGGACACGAAGGCCGACCATCCGGCATCGTGGACCGACTCGGCCAGGCGTGTGCGGGCGAGCCCCTTCACCGCCAGGTTCTCAACGGCCACCGCCTGGTTCTCGCAGATGATCTTCGTCGAGAGCTGGTGATGGAACTCGCGCTTTCAGCAGTCCCGCAGCAGCTCGCAGAGCGCGTCCAGGGCGGCCGGGAAGTCGCGGTCGGGCGGGGTCCCGTAGCCGACCACCAGGGCGGGCGGGGCGTCCGGGGCGGAACCGGGCTCGGCGAGGTGCCGGGTGAGGCCGCTGAGCACCAGTCCGGCCGCCTCGGCGCGGGCCAGCAGCTCGGCCTCCGGCGGTGCGCCGGGCGGCAGTTGCAGCACGGCGTGCAGCCCGGCGGCGATGCCCGTCACCCGGACGTGCGGAGCCCGCTCGGCGAGCGCCGCGACGAGTAGGTCGCGGCGGCGCCGGTAGTGCAGCCGGGAGCGGCGGACGTGCCGGTCGTGGGTGCCGGAGGTGATCAGCTCGGCGAGGGTGAGCTGGTCGAGAACCGGCGACATGGTGTCCGCCAGCTGCTTCAGCCGGGCCACCGGCTCGACCAGCGCGTCCGGCAGCGCCAGCCAGGCCAGCCGGAGGCCGGGGGCGAGGCTCTTCGCGGCCGTCCCCGCGTACACGACCCGCTCGGGGTCGAGCGCCTGCATCGCGCCCAGCGGCTGCCGGTCGTAACGGAACTCGCCGTCGTAGTCGTCCTCGATCACGTAGCCGTCGTGCTCGCGCGCCCAGGTGACGGCGGCGGCCCGGCGTTCGGCGGCCAGCGCCACGCCGGTCGGGAACTGGTGGGCGGGGGTGAGCAGGACGGCCGCGTCCCGCCGTCCGTCCAGCAGGTCGGTGCGGGCGCCCGCCTCGTCCAGCGGCAGCGGGACGGCGGCCAGCCCGGCGGCGCGGACCATGGCGCGCTGCGGCGCCAGCCCGTAGGCCTCGACGGCCAGTGACGGGGCGGCGCGCTGGTGCCGGGGCCGGCGCTCGCGCAGGGCGGTGCAGAGCAGGCCGAGCCCCTGCGTGAACCCGGCGCAGATCAGCAGGTGTTCCGGGTCGGTCCGCACGCCGCGCACCCGGGCCAGGTAGTCGGTGAGCGCCTGCCGCAGCTCGATCCGCCCCAGCGGGCTGCCGTAGTCGAACGCCTCGTGCGGCGCGGTGGCGAGCGCCCGCCGGGCGGCCGCGAGCCAGGCGCTGCGCGGGAAGAGCGAGACGTCCGGCCGCCCCGGCATCAGGTCGTACCGGCCGGTGGGGCGGCCGCGCGGCACGCCCGCCGCCCGTCGGCCCGGGCGTGGTGTCGTCCGCTCGGCCACCGTGGTGCCCGAGCCCTGCCGCGAGGTGAGCCACCCCTCGGCGGTGAGCTGCCCGTACGCCTCGACCACGGTGTTCCGGGCGATCCCGAGGTCCTCGCCGAGCGCCCGGGAGGACGGCAGCCGGGTGCCGGGCGCCAGCCGTCCGTCCTGCACCGCCTCCCGCAGTGCGTCCTCCAGCGCCGCCCGCACCCCGGCCCCGGCGGCCCGCCGCCCGGTGAGGTCGAGGTGCAGGTCGCCGCCGAAGGTGGTCCACGCGGAGGTGCGGGAGGTGGCGCGGGAGGTGGTCATGGGCTGAGGGGCCGTTCCGTGCGTTCCGTTGCCGAGGCTGTCCGTACGGGGATTATCCCTTCTCCCGCGCGGGCTCTCCCGCTGGTCGCGTTCCGGGTCCCGCGGCTCCACGACGGCCACGACGCGGCCTCGAACGGCGTGGGAGGGCACGCCGCGTCGGGCCGGGTGCCCCGCCCGCCCGGCCGGTTATCGTCCTTCACAGCACCGACGGATCAGAGCTGGGGGATGTGACAGGTGATCGGGGAAGATTTCCAGGCGCAGCAGTTCGAGGAGCAGCGGCACCAACTGCGGGCGGTCGCCTACCGGATGCTCGGCTCGCTCAGCGAGGCCGAGGACGCCGTGCAGGAGACGTGGCTCCGGCTCAGCCGCACCGACACCACCGAGGTGGCCAACCTCGGCGCGTGGCTGACCACCGTCGTCGGCCGGATCTGCCTGGACCTGCTGCGCTCGCGCACGGCCCGGCGCGAGGACCCCCTGCAGGACCAGGACGGGCGGTTCCGGCTGCCGGACCCGGTGGTCGGCCCCGCCTTCGGCGCCGTCGACCCGGAGCACGAGATCCTCATGGCCGACTCGGTCGGCATCGCGCTGATGGTCGTCCTGGAGACGCTCGCCCCGGCCGAGCGGCTCGCCTTCGTGCTGCACGACCTGTTCTCCGTGCCCTTCGACGAGATCGCGCCGATCCTCGGCCGCACCTCGGCCTCCACCCGGCAGCTCGCCAGCCGTGCCCGCCGCCGCGTCCAGGGCGCCGCCCCGGCCCCCGACAGCGACCTGGCCAAGCGCCGCGAGGTGGTGGAGGCCTTCCTCACCGCCTCGCGCGCCGGGGACTTCGACGCCCTGCTCGCCGTCCTCGACCCCGAGGTGGTGGCCCGCTCCGACGGCGGCACGCTCCGCCCGAGTGTGCTCCGCCGCGGCGCGGCCGACGTCGCCTCCCAGGCGATCACCTTCGCCCGCTTCGCCCAGGACGGCTGCCCGGTGCTCATCAACGGCTCGCCCGGTGTGCTCTCGCTCGCCGACGGCAAGCCGCTCTCGCTCATGGCGTTCACCGTCCACGGCGGCCGGATCATCGCGATGGACTTCCTCACCGACCCGGAGCGCCTGGCCCAGCTCGACCTGTCGGCCCTGCTGAACAGCTGAGGCCGGGAGCGTCTCCGCGCGGCGGGCCGCACCCGGCCCGCCGCGCGGCCGCCGATCGGCCTGCCCCGCGTTCCAGCAGGTCGGCAAAGGTCCGAAAGAACTCCGAAGTAATCTGTCGACGGGTGTCGAGGGCGTGGGAGTCGCTCCGACTGAAGGGTGACAGCGCGCCGACGGGGCGCGCGGGACGGGGAGGACACCCGAGATGAAGTACGTCGCGATGATCTACGGCAACCAGGCCAAGTGGGCGTCGTTCCCGGCCGAGGACTGGCCCGAGGCGATCGCCAAGCAGGACGCGTTCAACAAGAAGTACCGCGGGAGCGGCGAGCTGATCGGCGCCTACGGCCTCGCCGACGCGGCCAACGCGCAGCTGGTCCGCCGCGAGGCAGGCCTGCCGGCCGTCACCGACGGCCCGTACCTGGAGACCAAGGAGTACGTCGCCAGCTTCTACCTGCTGGACTGCGACAGCCTGGAGCGGGCCCAGCAGATCGCCGCCGACATGCCGTTCGCGGACGTCGACCCGGTCGAGCTCTGGCCGGTCCTGCACGACGCCGCGGCGGACGTGTGACCGCGTTGCTCCCGGACGGCATCGAGGGCCTGCTGCGCGAACTCGCGCCGCAGGCCCTCGGGGCGCTCGTCCGCCGCTACGGCGTCTTCGACGCCTGTGAGGACGCCGTGCAGGAGGCCCTGCTCGCCGCGGCCCTCCAGTGGCCCGAGGCCGGCATGCCGGAGAACCCGCGCGGCTGGCTGGTCACCGTCGCCTCCCGCCGCCTGGTCGACCAGGTGCGCAGCGAGACGGCCCGCCGCCGCCGCGAGGACGCCCTCGCCCTGGCCACCCCGCAGTCCGCACTGCTCAGCCACGCCGCCGACGCCCGGCCGGACGCCGACCGGGACGACTCGCTGGCGCTGCTCCTCCTCTGCTGCCACCGCGCGCTCTCCGCGCCCAGCCGGATCGCGCTGACCCTGCGCGCCGTCGGCGGCCTGAGCACCGCTCAGATCGCCGCGGCCTTCCTGGTCCCCGAGGCGACCATGGCCCAGCGGATCAGCCGGGCCAAGGCGACGATCAAGGGCCTGCCTCTCGCCGCGCCGCAGGGACCGGAGCGGGCCGAGCGCCTGGAGGAGGTCCGGCAGGTGCTCTACCTCGTCTTCAACGAGGGCTACACCACGACCGACGGCGCCGACCTCACCGCGCCCGAGCTCTCCACCGAGGCGATCCGCCTCACCCGGCTGCTCCTGCGCCTGGCCCCCGAGGACGCCGAGACGGCCGGCCTGCTCGCCCTGATGTTGCTCACCGACGCCCGCCGCCCGGCCCGCACCGGCCCCGGTGGGGAGCTGGTGCCGCTGGCCGAGCAGGACCGGGGGCAGTGGGACGCGCGGCTCGTCACGGAGGGCGTGGAGCTGATCAGCCGTACCCTGCCGCGCGGACAGGTCGGCCCGTACCAGCTCCAGGCGGCCATCGCGGCGGTGCACGACGAGGCCACGGACGACGCGTCCACGGACTGGCCGCAGATCCTCGTCCTGTACGGCCTGCTGGAGCAGTTCGGGCCGAACCCGATGGTGACGCTCAACCGCGCGGTCGCCGTCGCGATGGTGCACGGGCCTGCCGCGGGGCTGGAGCTGCTCGCCGCGCTGGAGGCCGACAAGCGGATGGCCCGCCACCACCGCCTGCTCGCCACCCGGGCCCACCTTCTGGAGTTGTCGGGCGACAAGGCGGGTGCGGTGGCCGCCTACCGTGAGGCCGCCCGCCGCACCACCAGCGCGCCCGAGCGGCGCCACCTGACGGAATGCGCACGGCGTTCGGAGGCCACGGTATGAGGTTCGTCGTTCGTGACGGGGTGCGGCTCGCCTGCCGTGACTCCGGCGGCCCGGGGACGCCCGTGGTGCTGCTGCACGGGCTGGCCGGCCACGCGGGGGAGTGGGACGCCGTGGCGCGGAGCCTCGGCGCCCGGCACCGCGTCGTCGCCGTCGACCAGCGCGGCCACGGCGCCAGCGAGCGCCGGCCGCGGGACGTCTCGCGAGCCGCGTACGTGGCCGACGTGGTCGCGGTGATCGGACAACTCGGCCTGGAACGCCCGGTCCTGGTCGGCCAGTCCTACGGCGGTCACGCGGCGATGCTCACCGCTGCCGCACACGCGTCGCTGGTGAGCGGCCTGGTCCTGGTCGAGGCCGGGCCGGCCGGGTCCGACCCGCAGACGCAGGCCGGAATCGCCGGCTGGTTCGACTCCTGGCCGACGCCGTTCCCCTCCCGCGAGGCCGCCGTCGCGTTCCTCGGCGGCGGGCCGGTCGGCGAGGGCTGGGCGGCGGGCCTGGAGGAGCGCGACGGCGGGTGGTGGCCGCGCTTCGACCGCGACGTGATGGTCACGTCGCTGGACGAGAACGCGCAGCGCTCCTGGTGGGACGAGTGGGCGGCGGTGGCCTGCCCGACCCTCGTCGTCCTGGGCCAGTCCGGCATCGTCGGCGCCGAGGAGATCGACCGCATGCTCCGCACCCGGCCGGCGACGGTCGCCGTCGGCGTCCCCGGCACGGGCCACGACCTCCATCTCGAACGCCCTGCCGAGCTGGCGCGGTTGATCGGCGAGTTCGTCCGGTAGGCCCCGTGCCCGCCCGCTCGGCCCGTGAAGGCCTGCTCGGCCTCTGCCGGGCCGCTCACGTCGCGTCGGCGTACAGCTCCTCCACCAGCCGTGCGACGGCTGCCGGCTCGCGCAGCGTCGGGTAGTGGTCGGATCCCGCCAGCCGGATCAGCCGGCAGCCGGGGATCCGGGCCGCCATCTCCTCGTTGCAGCGCACGACCGCCGGCCGGTCCTGCTCCCCCAGCGCCAGCACGGTGGGTGCGGTGATCTCCCCGAGCCGGTCGAAGGCCGGCGCATCGGTCTCCTGGTACCCGACGTTGCTGAACCAGGCGGGCAGGACCGCCCGGAGGTGCGCGGCGCCGACCGGATCGGCCTCGGGCGTGCCCCCGCCGGCCAGGCCCCAGAGGCCCAGCCCGAGCCGGACGACGCCCTCCAGGTCGCCGGCCGTGGCCAGCCGCTGCACGTTCTCGTACAGCTCGGTCTCGTCGAGCCCGTCGTACCCGGTGACCCCGGGGACGAACAGCGCGAGGCCCGCCACCCGCTCCGGGGCGTCCAGCGTCAGGTTGATCGAGGCGGCCCCGCCCATGCTGGAGCCGACCAGGACCGCCCGCGCCAGCCCGAAGTGGTCGAGCACCGCGGCGAGGTCCTCGGCCGGGGAGTACGCGGCCGTGGGCGCGGGCGACCGCCCGTAGCCGCGGGCGTCGAAGCGGATCACCCGGTGCTGCGCGGTGAGCGCAGGGAGCACCGGGTCCCAGACGGTCGAGTCGCCGACGCCCGGGTGGACCAGGACCAGCGGCAGCCCGTCCCCTCCCGAGTCCTCGGCCCAGAGTTCACCGCTGGCGACAGGCACCGTGGTTTCCATGACGCCCAGTCTGTTCGACCGGACGACCCGCCGCCATGAGATGTCGGCCCTTTGGCGGGAATTCCCCCCGACCGGAACGGCCGGCAGGCGGCCTCGCCCGCCGGCCGGACAGGACCTAAGGGGTGCGGGCGAAGGAACGGCGGTAGGAGCGCGGCGGTACGCCCCGGCGGCGGACGAACTGGGCCCGCAGGACGGCCGCGCTCCCGTAGCCGACGCGGCGGGCGATCTCCTCGACCGGCAGGTCCGTGGTCTCCAGCAGTTCCTCGGCGCGGTTCAGCCGAAGGTTGAGCAGCCAGGCGTGGGGGGTGGTGCCGGTCGCGGCGGTGAAGCGGCGGGCGAAGGAACGCCTGCTCATCAGGGCCCGGCGGGCGAGTTCGGCGACGGTGAGCGGTTGGTCGAGGTGTTCGTGGGCCCAGGTCAGGGCGTCGGTCAGGCGTTCGTCCCGGCAGTCCTCGGGGGCGGGGCTGGTCAGGTACTGGGCCTGTCCGCCCTCGCGGTGGGAGGGCAGCACGAGGTCCCGCGCGATGGCGTTGGCCGTCGCGGCGCCGTACTCGCGGCGCAGGAGGTGCAGGCACAGGTCGAAGCCTGCGGCGGCTCCGGCGCCGGTGGTGATCCGGCCCTCGTCGACGTAGAGGGCGTCGGGTTCCACGGTGACGCCGGGGTAGCGGTCGGCCAGCAGGCCGGCGAAGCGCCAGTGCGTGGTGGCGCGCCGGCCGTCGAGCAGCCCGGCCGCGGCGAGCGCGAACGCGCCGACGCAGTGCGCGGCTACGATCGCGCCGCGCCGGTGCGCCGTGGTCAGCGCATCGAGGACGTCGGGCCCCGGGGGCGTCCGGAAGCCGGTCCACGGCAGCGTGATCACCAGGTCGGCCGTGGCGAGCCGGTCCAGGCCGTGCTCGACGGTGAGCGGCAGTCCGACGTCGCTGCGGACCTGCCCGGGCCGGTCGGTGCAGAGCGCGAAGTCGAAGCTCGGCAGCCCCTGGCCGCGCGCGTCGAAGACCTCGGAGGCGATGCCGGCCCCGAGCAGGCCCACACCGGGCGGGGCGTACGCGGCGACGGTCACGAAAGGCGGCATGCGGGGAGTGTGGCACCCTTCCCCGGCTCCTGGCACGTTTCCTGCGATCAGTGGCAGCACGGCCACTCGTGGGGGACCGGCCGGCACCGAAGAATTGAGGGCATGACAGACGCTCCCCTGGGCCGCACCGCCGCCTACACGATCCTGACCACCGGCTACACCCTGTCCACCGGCCCCGGGGTCGCCGCCACGGTCTCCTACGTACGTGACGGCGACCGCCACGTGATCGTCGACCCCGGCATGGTGGCCGGCCGGGACCGGATCCTCGGCCCGCTCGCCGAGCTCGGGCTCGGCCCGGACGACATCACCGACGTGGTGCTCAGCCACCACCACCCGGACAACACCATGAACGTGGGCCTGTTCGGCAGTGCCCGCGTCCACGACCACAAGGCGATCTACCAGAACGACCAGTGGACCGACCGCGACGCGGAGGGCTACGAGCTCACCCCGTCCCTGCGGCTGATCCGCACCCCGGGGCACAGCGCCGAGGACATCACGCTGCTGGCGGGTACGGAGACGGGCGTCGTGGCCTTCGTCGGTGATCTCTGGTGGCGGCCCAACGGCCCGGTGGTCGACCCGGTGGCCCCGGACCTCGACGGCCTGCGGGCCTCCCGCCTCCGTGTGCTCGCGGCCGCGGACCTGCTCGTCCCCGGCCACGGCGGCCCCTTCCCGGCCGACGAGAGCGCCCCCCTGTGACCGCGGGCTCGCGGACCTGACCGAACCCGCGCGGCCGGCCGCCGTCCGCGCGTCGTACGGCGCCGCCGGCTACGGGCCGCCGGCCCGCTCAGTCGAACCGCGGGCCGGTCCTGCCGGTGAACGGAAAGAGCGGATAGCCGTCCGTGCAGTCGCCCCCGGGCGGCGTGTACGGCCAGTCCATCCCCAGCCGGTACAGCAGGGTGAGCAGGACGACGGCCACGACGGGCGCCGTCCACCGGGTGGCGCGTCCGCCGGGGAGGGGCCGGCGGCGCAGCGCGAGTTGGAGGAGGAACACCAGCAGGCTCATGCAGAGCCAGACCACGGGCATCGCCATCTGCAGGCCGGTGTTGTTGCCGACGTCGTTCCCGAGCGGGCAGTCCGCCCACGACCGGACGGTCCACACCGTGCCGGCGTAGACCCCGACGGCGGAGAGGGCGGGTCCCAGGAGGAACCACCCGCAACCCGGCGCCGAGCCGGCCGACCTGCCCGCTGCACGTGACTCCCGCATTCCCCTGCTCCCGTCGGACGACCACCGCGTCGGCCGCGCACCGTGAAGCCGGACCCGCCGGCCTCCGGTGCGGCCGCCGAGCGGACCTTGTCGGCAGGGACCGCGGGACGATCCTCCCGGTTCCCCCGGCAGCCGGGCGCGTGGTGTCAGGGACCGCCGGGAGTGCACCGCGGCCCGGCGCCCGTCGGCCGGGGGCGGGCACGCTCGACCGGACAGGACCTAAAGGACCCGGCGCCAGCCGCCGTCCGCCGGACCGCCCACCGGCGCGGGGCCGAAGTCGTAGCGCACGCCGCCGGGGGCGAAGGCGAGCAGGGAGATCGAGGACGAGCCCCAGATCCGCCCGTCCCCGAACTCGCGCCGCTGGATCAGTGCCGCCGGGTCGTCCAGGGCGAGGCCGTCGCCGGAGACGATCGGCAGCCACGCGCCCCACGCCTGCTCCGTCCCGACGGCGTCCGCCGCCGGCTCCGGCCGCGCGGCGGCCTCGAAGCGGGCGCGGAAGTGGGCGGCGCGGGCGGCCATCAGTGAGCGGACCAGCTCCGACGCGGTGCGGTCCGCCGCCATGCCCTCCAGCCCGTCGTTGAGCACGACGCTCAGGCCGGGCGGCAGTTGGCGCTCCTCCGCCCGGCTGCCGCCCCAGCTCAGCACCCGTGCACCGGCCGGCCCCGCCAGGACGAGGTGGAACGGGTCGTACCGCTCCAGGTCGAGGTGCCCGATCCCGCCGTCCCGGGCGGCGGTCAGCGGCAGCTCGCCGCGGGAGAGCCGGGCCTGCGCCGGGGCCATGGCGCCGAAGCCGTTCAGCAGGCAGGCCGCCACCGGGTCGGCGCCGGGGCGGACCGCCAGCCACGTCCCGCCCGCCGCGAGGTCAAGCCCGCCGACGGTCGTCGGGTGTCCGGGCCAGTGGTGGTCCGGCGGCGACCAGCGTCGCCCGGCGTACTCGTCCCGGACGGACAGCAGCAGCACCGGAACCGCCGACGACGGCTCGATGCTGACGAACGCGGTGCACACGCGCAGGGCCCCCTGACCTCGCCGACTCCGGGCGGCCCACGGGTACCGCCCTCCCCGTGATCCTCGCACGAACGTTCGCGTCCGGGCAGGGTCGGGCCGTCCCCCTTCCGCCGTTCCAGGGCCGCACCCGGGCGGACCGGCGGGCGTGGTGGCCCGACCGCCGAGTGGCCCACGATTTCCAGGCTCGAATGGGCCGGGCCGTCAGTCCACTCCCCGCCTAGGGTGGCAGGTATGACCACGACGACCGAGACCACCACCGTGCCCGCCCCCGAGCAGCGGATCTCCCTCCCCGACCTCGCCCCCGACTTCTACCAGGCCATGTTCGCGCTGGAGCGCGGCGCCCGGAAGGGCGTGGACCCGACGCTGGCCGAGCTGGTCAAGGTGCACGCCTCGATGATCAACGGCTGCGCTTTCTGCATCGACATGCACTCCACCGACGCGGTCAAGAACGGCGAGCAGAACCACCGGCTGCTCTCCCTCCCGGCCTGGCGCGAGACGTCCTGGTTCACCGCCAGGGAGCGGGCCGCCCTCGCGCTGACGGAGTCGGTCACCCTGCTGACCGAGGGGCACGTCCCGGACGCCGTCTACAACGAGGCCGCCGAGCACTTCGAGCAGGCCGAACTGGCCCAGCTGATCGCGCTGATCATCACCATCAACGCCTGGAACCGGATCGGCGTCACCTCCCGCCTCAGCCCGGCCGCGAAGTAGGGACCACCGGACATGACCGACACGATCGACAGCCGGCAGCAGAAGGCCCGCAGGCTCCGCGAACTGCACCGCCCCG
Source organism: Kitasatospora sp. NPDC022785 (assembly GCF_055561295.1). Lineage (NCBI taxonomy): Bacteria > Bacillati > Actinomycetota > Actinomycetes > Kitasatosporales > Streptomycetaceae > Kitasatospora > Kitasatospora sp. NPDC022785. The sequence continues at coordinate 59,563 of NZ_JBVHHB010000034.1, forward strand.
GCGAGCCCTTGGTGCTCGCCAACGTCTGGGACGCCGCGGGTGCGCGCCTGGTCGCGGCCGCCGGTGCGCAGGCCGTCGCGACGGCCAGCGCCAGTGTCTCCTGGACGCTCGGCAGCGCGGACGGGGACGCGGCGGACCGGGACGAGGTGCTCGCCCAGACCGCGCTGGTCGTGCGCTCCGTCGGGCTGCCGGTGACGGCGGACCTGGAGACCGGGTTCGGCGCCACCGCCGCCGAGGTCGGCGGGACGGTGGCGGCCCTGCTCGCCACGGGCGCGGTCGGCGTGAACCTGGAGGACGCCGCCCGGCCGGCCGATGAGGCCGCCGAGCGGATCGCGGCGGCCCGGGCGGCGGCGACGGCGGCCGGGGTCGACCTCTTCATCAACGGCCGCACCGACGTGTTCCTCCGTCAGATCGGCGACCCGGCCGGCCGCCTGGACGAGGCGGTCGCCCGCCTGCGCGCCTACGTCGAGGCGGGCGCGGACGGGGTGTTCGTGCCCGGCGTGGCCGACCCGGAGACGATCGCGGCGCTGGTCGCGGCCGTCCCGGCGCCGCTGAACGTGCTGGCGGGCCCGGGCTCGCCGTCCGTGCCGGAGCTGGCGAAGCTGGGCGTGGCCCGGGTCAGCCTCGGGCCGGGCCTGGCCAAGGTGGCCTACGCGGCGGTGCGCCGGGCCGCCGAGGAGGTCTACGGCGCGGGCACCTACACCGCCCTCGACGGCGGCCTCACCTACCAGGAGCTGAACGCCCTGGCCGAAGGCTGAGCGAGCCGCCGCCCCCGGGCAGACCGTTCACGGAGCGGGTGGTCCGCCGGGCGGGTGGTCCGGGTACGTGCGGGGGCGCACCCGGACCACCCGCCCGGCGGAGAAGGGTGTGGGAGGGCAGGCCTCAGTTCAGGACCTGCCCGCTGATCCCCGGGTGGGTCATCTGGTTGTCGCCGACGGCCTCCACCTGCTGCGCGAGGTGGCCGGCCAGCGGCAGCTTGCCGGCCTCGTGCAGGGCGAGGTCGGTGGGGGAGAGGTTGAGGCCGCTGGAGAGGCCGTCCAGCGCGTCCGGCTGCGAGGCGGTCGAGGTCGTGGCGGACGCGGCGGGGGCGGCCAGCGCGAGGCCCGCCATGGTCAGGGCGGCCAGGGTGGCGAGTTTCTTCATGGAACCCCCAACGACCCGGCCGCCCCGAGGTCACACCCGATCCGTCAGACGGTCACCCGCAGCGTCTTCACGCTGTTGCTGATGAACGACCCGATCGGCTCGGCCGGGCCCTCCTCGGCCAGGGCCAGCCCGGGGAACCGCTCGAACAGGTACCGCAGCGCCGTCTCCGCCTCCAGCCGGGCGAGCCCGGAGCCGAGGCAGAAGTGCGGGCCGTGGCCGAGCGAGAGGTGCCGGTTGGGCTGCCGGGTGAGGTCGAAGCGGTCGGCGTCCTCGTAGTGCCCGGAGTCCCGCCCGGCGGCGGCGTACGAGGCGAGCAGCGCCTCGCCGCGCCGGATGACGACGTCCCCGACCGGGATGTCCTCGGTCGCGTACCGCAGCGGGAACTGCCCGACCGGCGAGTCGTAGCGGAGCGTCTCCTCGACCACCGCGGACCACGATGCCGTGCCGTCCAGCACCAGCCGCAGCTGGTCGGGGTGGGCGAGCAGGGCGCGGACGGCGTTGGTGATCAGGTTGAGCGTGGTCTCGTGGCCGGCCACCAGCATCAGTAGCAGGGTGCCCACCAGCTCCTGCTCGCTGAGCCGGTCCCCGGCCTCGCGGGCGGCGATCAGGTCGGTGGTGAGGTCGTCGCCGGGCTCGGCGCGCTTGACCGCGACGACCGAGGCGAGCAGGGCGAACAGGCCCTGCTGGGCGGCGATGGCGGCCTCGGGGGTGGCGGAGCTGGAGACCAGGGTGTCGGAGAGCTCGTGCAGTTCGTCCTGCTGCTTGGGCGGCAGGCCCAGCAGCTCGCCGATGACCTGCATCGGCAGCGGGTAGGCGAAGTGCTCGCGCAGGTCGAACCCGCCCTCCAGCGTGGCGACCCGGTCGAGGAGCGCCACCGTCCGGGCCTCGATCGCGGGCTGCAGCTCGGCGATCCGGCGCGGGGTGAAGGCCTGGCTGACCAGGCCGCGCAGCCGCCGGTGGTCCTCGCCGTCGGCGGTGACCATGCCCGGCACGGTGACGAAGTTCAGCAGCGGCCAGCCCTTGGGCAGCCGGCCCTCGGTGAAGGTCGTCCACAGCTGCGGGTTCTTGCCGACGCGCGGGTCGGCGAGCAGTTCCTGAAGGGTGTCGTGGTGGGTTATCGCCCAGACCACCACCCCGCCAGGGAGTTCCACCAGGACCGCCGGCCCGGCTGCCCGGAGCCGGGCGTTCTCGCCGTGCTGGTCGCGTCCGAAGGGGTCGAGCCGGACGGGCTCGGGGCGGCCGGGGACGGGCGGGTGGCCGGCTCGGTCGTGCTCGGGTGCGGCGGTGTCCATGCGGGCCTCTCGGGTGCGGGAAGGCGGGGCGGGGTGAAGGCGCTGTACAGCACCGGCAGGCTGACCAGGGCGCGCGACCACGGTGACGGTCGCCAGGCCAGGTCCTGCGGAGGCACTGCCAGTTGGAGGTCGGGCAGGCGGTGCAGCAGGGTCTCGACGGCGGTCTCGACGATGATCCGGGCCGGGTGCTGGGCCGGGCAGACGTGCCGGCCGGCGCCCCAGGCCAGGTGGGCCCGGTTCCCGCCGAGGGTGCCGTGCGCGGCGGACGCGGCGCCCTGGGCGGCCGGGTCGGCGTTGGCCGCGGCCAGGCCGAGGACGAGCATGTCGCCGGCGCTGATGTACTGGCCGCCGAGCACGGTGTCGCCGGTGGCCCAGCGGCCGGGGAAGTTCTGCGTCGGCGGGTCGCGCCAGAGCACCTCCTCCAGCGCGTCGGCGACGGTGAGCCGGCCGCCGGTGAGGGTGGCCCGGAACCGCCGGTCGGTGAGCAGCAGCCGCAGGGTGTTGCCGGTCCAGTTGATGCTGGTCTCGTTGCCCGCGACCATCATCACCACCAGGTGGTGGACCGCCTCCTCGTCGGTCAGCGCGGCCGGGTGGGCCAGCAGCCAGGAGGTGAGGTCGGCGCTGGGCGTGGTGCGCCGCCGCCGGACGAGGTCGACCAGAATGGCCTGGAACTCGGCGTTGGCCCGGACGGACTTCTCGCTGCTGTCGACGAAGTGGCTGATCAGCTCGATGAGACGGGGCCCGGCCTCGGCGGGCAGGCCGATCAGCTGGGTGAAGACCAGCAGCGGCAGCCGGCGCGCGTACCGGGCGACCAGGTCGGCGGTGCCGTCCGGGCCCCAGCTGTCGATCAGGGCGTGGGCGGCGGCCTCGGTGGTCTCGCGCAGCTGGCGGTGGTCGATCTGGGCGAGCGTGTCGGAGACGGCGGCGCGCAGCCGCTGGTGCTCGGCGCCGTCCAGGTTGAGCAGGGTGGGCCGCCAGGCGGTCATCGGCAGCAGCCGGGAGTCGGCGGCGAGCCGGCCCTCGGCCGGGACCCGCCAGCTACGCGAGTCCTTGGAGAACAGGGCCTCGTTGCGGGTGAGTTCGAGCAGCTCGGGGTAGCCGAGCACCAGCCAGGCCTCGACGCCGGGCTCCAGCTCGATCGGCGCGACCGGGCCGTACTGCGCGCGCAGCCGGGCGTACAGGCCGTGCGGGTCGTCGGCGACGGCGGGCCCGTACAGCTGCGCCAGCGGCACCCCGGCGGGGAAGCCGCTGCCGGTGGGGACGCCCCCGCCGGCGTGTGCCGGGCAGCCGGGCGGGGGGCCGGCCTGGGGGCCGGGGGGTGGAGCCGGGGGCGGAACGGCCGTGCCGGGCTCGGGGGTCGTCATCGTTGGAGCTCCAGGACGGCGGTGGCGTGCAGGTGGCCGACGAAGTCGATCAGCAGGTCGTACGCGGCCCGCCGGTCCCGCGCGTCGCAGTACAGGATCGGCACGTCGGGCAGCAGGTCGAGGGCGGAGCGCAGCTCCTCCTCGGGGTAACTCGGCGTGTCCGGGAAGGTGTTGACGGCCACGGCGAACGGGATCTGCTGCTCCTCCAGCCGCCCGAGCACGTCGAAGCTCTCGTCCGGCCGTCGCAGGTCCACCATGGCGATGGCGCCGAGCGCACCGCGCGAGAGGTCGTCCCAGAGCGGCCAGAACCGCTGCTGGCCGGGAGTGCCGAAGAGGTACAGGGCGAGCCGCGGGTTGAGCGTGATCCGGCCGAAGTCCAGCGCGACGGTGGTGGTGGTCTTGTCGCCGCGCCCGGTGAGGTCGTCGATGCCGCTGCTGGCGGCCGTCATGGTCTCCTCGGTGCGCAGCGGGGTGATCTCGCTGAGCGAGCCGACCAGCGTGGTCTTGCCGACCCCGAACGGGCCGGTGACCAGGATCTTGACCGCACCCTGCACGGAGGAGGGCAGGTACTGCGGCTCGGCGGGCGGGCCGGAGGCGGCGGACCGGTCGGCGGGGGCTTCAGCGGAGTTGGCGGAGGCCAACGAGCACCTCTTCCAGGAGGGTTGCGGGCAGGCGTTCGGCCTGCGGGACGGGCGGGAGCACCTGCACGGCGCCGAGGTCCCAGAGGTCGCCGACCAGCACCTTGACGATGCCGAGCGGCAGCCCCAGGTGGGCCGCCACCTCGGCGATCGACAGCAGGCTGCGGCAGAGGTCCAGGATCCGGTGGTGCTCGCGGTTGAGCAGCACGTCCTCGGGCAGGTCGGGGCGGTCGGCTAAGGCACTGACGAGGCTTTCGACAGCGAGCGCGGCCCGGGTGGGCCGGCTGCGGCCTCCGGTGATCACATAGGGCCGTACCGGCCCGCTCACCGCTGGCCCCCCGCCGCGTGGTCGACCCGCGGCGGGCTGGTGAGGTGGCTGCCGATCCGCTCGACCAGGACCTGCATCTGGTAGGCGACCAGGCCGGCGTCGACGGCCTCGCCGGTCACCACGGCCAGGTGGGCGCCGGCCCCCGCGGCGACGATGAAGAGGTAGCCGCCGCCGTACTCGATGATGATCTGGCGGGTGGCGCTGCCGTGGCCGCCGAAGCCCTGGGCGACGCCGCGGGCCAGCGACTGCAGGCCCGAGCAGGCGGCGGCGAGCCGTTCGGCGTCCTCGCGGAGGATGCCCTCGCTGCGGCCGATCTCCAGCCCGTCGTTGGACACCACGACGGCGTGCCGGACCTCGGGGACGGAGACGATGTCGGCGAGCAGCCAGCCGAGATCAGGGGTGGTGGTCATGGAACTCTCCGAAGCTGGGGGGGGAGCTGGGGGGAAGCGGGAAGGGAGGGATCGGGCCGGGCGTCGGCCCGGGCGGCCGAGCGGCCGCTGGCCGTCCCGGCCTGGAACATCGCCATGAACGCCTGGGCGTCCTGCGCCGAGCGGTACGGCGGGGCGGGCGCCGGCGGGGGAGCTGCCGGCGCGCCGTGGCGGTTGGCGCGGTCGCGCCGGTGGCTCCGGCGGGGCAGCGGCGGTGGGGCGTCGTGGCCGGCCGAGGGGGATCGGTCGGTCGGCGGGGTGTCCACCAGAGGGTGTCCGGGGCCCGGGGGGTGTCCCGGCTCCGGGGGCCGGCCGGCTCCCTGGGGGGCGGCCGTGGGTGCGGCCGGATGCAGGGGGGGTGCGGGGTGGCGCGGGCCGAGGGCGAACGCCGCGTCGCCGGGGCCGAGGCCCGGGACGGTCGGTGGGAGGGGCTCGGTGAGCAGGGCGTTCGGCAGCAGCAGCACGACCCGCACGCCGCCGTACGGTGAGGGCGCGGAGCTGAGGGTGACCCGGAATCCGTACTGATCGGCGAGCCTGCCGACCGCCGCGAGGCCGAGCTGCGGTACCTCGCCGAGGCGGGAGACCTCCAGCGCGGAGCCGCCGGCCAGGGCGGAGGCCGCCTTGGCGACGGCCTCCTCGGGCATGCCGACGCCGCCGTCGTCGATCTCGATGACGGCGCCGTTGTGGACCGGCATCAGGGTGACGAACACCTGCGTGCTGGGCGGCGAGTAGCGGGTGGCGTTGTCCAGCAGTTCGGCCACGGCGTGGATCAGTGCCTCGGCGGCGGCGCCGACCACGGCGGTGTCGATCCGGCTGCGGACGACCACCCGCTGGAAGGGCAGGATGCGCGACTGGGCGCCGCGGACCACGTCCTCCAGCGAGACCGGCTCGGGCCAGTGCCGCCCGGCCCGGGCGCCGCAGAGGACGGCCAGGGTCTGGGCGAGGCGGGCCTGCTGGGCGGCGGCGTGGTCCGCCTTGAGCAGGCCCTCCAGCAGTGCCGGGTCGTCGTGGGTGCGTTCCATCTCGTCCAGCAGGGCCTGCTGGTCGTGCGCCATGACGAGGATCCGGCGGGCCACGCTGAGGAAGGCGCGCTGGGTGGAGGCGTTGAGTTCCTGTTCCTGCTGGACGGCGGCCAGTTCGCCGCCTCGCCGGGCCAGTTCGGCGTTGAGCTCCTCCCGCAGGCGGGTGAGCTCGTGCTGCTGGCGGTTGTGGCGGCGGCGCAGGGTGGCGGAGACCGCGCGGTAGCGGGCGGCGACCACGAGGGCGAGGACGGCGAGAACGCCGGTTGCCGTTGCGCACCACTGAGTCATCGTCACGCGGCGAATTCTAGGGTGATGATCCTACGAAGGTGTGAACGGATCTCGCCAAGTGACCGGATCTCATCAATATCCCGTCATTACGGCGTCAATCCGACGTCCTTCGTCCCCGATCGGCCCTTGGGGCGGCGGGCGTTGTCGACCGCTCACCTCCGGGGCGGGGTGTCTACTGCCCTGCTGACATCCGGTGCAACAGGAGCAGCGCCACGTCGTCCGGCCGGGAGCGCCGCTCGGTGACGTTGAGGGTGAGCAGGTCGGCCAGCCGCTCCAGGGCCGGCGCCGGACCGATCCGCACCGGGCCGGTCTGCCGGGCCCAGAGCTCCAGCCCGCCGAGCATCCGCTGCACCGACTCGTCGTAGTCCTCCTCGCGGTCCTCGACCAGCCCGTCCGTGTAGACGAGCAGCGTCTCGCCGGCTGCCAGGTGGTCGACCGTCAGGTGGTAGACGGCCTCCGGGTCGACGCCCAGCGGGGGGCCGCCGGGCAGGTCCAGCTCCACGGCCTTGGCGTCGTCGGTGATCCGGACCGGGGCCGGGTGCCCGGCGCGGGCCGCCCGCAGGGTGCCGTCGGCCGGGTCGAGGGTGAGGTAGAGGCAGGTGGCGAAGAGGTCGGTGTCCAGGCCGGAGAGCAGCCGGCTCGTCCGGGCCAGCGTCGCCGCCGGATCGTGCCCGTCGGTCGCGTACGCCCGCAGGGCGCTGCGCAACTGCCCCATCACGGCGGTGGCCTCGGCGTTGTGGCCCTGGACATCGCCGATCACCAGGCCGATCCCGCCGTCCGGCAGCCGGAGCAGGTCGTACCAGTCACCGCCGATCTGCATGCCCTCGGTGCTCGGCAGGTAGCGGGCGGCGCTGGCGATCCCGGGGAGCCGGGGCAGGGTGCGCGGCAGCATGGCGCGCTGGAGCTCGGTGGCCCGGTGGTGGTGGGTGTCGTAGAGGCGGGCGCGTTCCAGGGACTGCGCCAGGATGCCGGCGAACGCGGAGTAGAAGGTGCGGTCCTCGCGTCCGAAGACCCGCTCGGTCGCGAAGGTGATCAGGCAGGAGCCGACCTGCCGCCCCGAGGCGACCAGCGGCAGCACCGCCCAGGCGGGCGGGGTCAGCGGCCCACCGCTGCCCGCCGGGGCGCGCCCCGTCCGGCCCGGTTCGCTGAACAGCGGGGTGGAGCGGGCCAGCGCGTGCTGCATGACGCCCTCGGAGAGGTCGGCCAGCCGGGTCAGCTCGGTGCGGCGGGGCCCGCCGTAGACGGTGTGGGAGACGGGCAGCAGCCGGCCCTCCTCCACCAGGTCGAGCACGATGCTGGCGGCGCCCAAGGCCGGGCGGGCGATGTCGGTGACCGCGGTGGTGACGTCCCGGACGGTGATCGCGCGGGAGAGTGCCCGGGTGAGCGCCAGCAGCAGCGCCGAGCGGGTTCCGGCCGTGGGGGCGCCGCCCTGCTCGCCGGCGGCCGGGCGTTCCTCGGGGGAGCGGGCGCGGTCCCGGTCGGCGACCAGGCCGGCGATCCGGACCGGCCGCCGGTGCACGTCCAGCATCACCTCGCCGGTCTCCTCGATCCGGACCACCCCGCCGCCCCGGCGCAGCACCCGGTAGGTGATCCGGTACGGGCCGCCGGTGGCGAGGGCCTCGGCGAGGGCGGCCTGGAAGTCCGGCAGGTCCTCCGGGTGGACGATCCGCTCCGGGTCGGGGGCGGGCGCCGGGCCGCCCCCGTCCGGCGGCGGCTGGCCCGCGACCCGGTAGGCCTGGGCGTCCCAGTAGGTCTCGCCGGTGACCAGGTCGCGTTCGAAGGCGCCGTGCCCGGCGGAGCGGACGGCCAGCGAGAGCAGCGGGTGGGCCAGCCCGTCGGCCCGGCCGGTGCCCTCCCCGCCGGGCGCCTGCGGCGTTCCGGCCCCGGGCACGGCTCCGGCCCCGGGTACGGGTACCGCTCCGGGCACGGGTCCCGGGCGGGCCCCCCGCTCCACGCCGGTCTCGGCGTTCACGTGGTCGAGCAGGTGGGAGAGCCGGTGGGCGCAGGCGTCGCCGAGCGTCTCCAGGACGTCCAGGTCGCGGCGGGGGACGGTGCCCCGGTGGGCCAGCGCCAGGCCCAGCACGCCGATCGGCTCCCCGTCGACGATCATCGGCAGGGTGATGATGGCGACCATGCCGGTGCCCATGCCGGCGTTGCGGTTGGGGTAGTCGACGCTGGTGCGCTCGGGGCTGAGCAGATAGGGCCGGCGCAGCCTGAGCGCCATCGCGGCGGGCAGGTCGCTCGCCGGGTCGACCACGTTGTACCGCTCGTGTGCCCACTCGGGCAGGCCGTGGGAGGCGGTGAGCCGGAGCATGCCGGCGGAGTCCAGCAGGTAGAGCGCGGAACCCTCGCCGGTGATCCAGCCCGGGCCCTCGGCGAGCACCGTGCCGAGGAGTTCGGCGGCGCTGGTGCAGCCGAGCAGTAAGCGGACGCAGCGCATGGCGCTGCGCGCGGTGGGGCTGCTGCGCGGCGTCCGGCTCTCGTCCTCGGACGGGGGAAGCCACGGCGAGGTCAGGTCCATGGGATCCCCGGCCTTTCCGTTGCCTTCTCGGGTGGTCCCTATCGGCCACTCAATTCTTAACACCTTATTTCTTATGCCGGTGAATGGTGACTCGGGCGGTGGGCCCCGCCGGGACCGGGGCGCGGGACCGGCCGGGACGGATGTGCGGCACCGGGCCCGGGTCGAGTAGGATCTGCGATCGGCGAGGGCCTATAGCTCAGACGGTTAGAGCGCTTCCCTGATAAGGAAGAGGCCACAGGTTCAAGTCCTGTTAGGCCCACCACCACGAAGGGCCCGGAGCGATCACGCTCCGGGCCCTTCGGCGTCCCAGCCGCCCCCTCGCGGGTGCGCGGCGGCTCAGGCCCCGGGCCAGTCGCGGAGGCCGTGGGTGAGTACGGCGATCAGGCGGTCCTGGGTCTCGCCGAGGTCCTCGGCGAGCTGGAACGCGCCGCCGATGGAGAGCGAGGCGAAGCCGTGGGCCACCGAGCGGACGGCGCGGGCGGCGTGGATGGCCTCCGACCCGGATAGCCCGTACTCGCGCAGCACCGCGATGATCACGCCGACCAGTCGCGTGGCCGCCCGGGTGAGGTCGTCGTCCGGCTGAGGGGCCTGCGGGAGCGCGTTGTAGCGGTGCGGGTGCTCGGCGGCGTACGCGTGGTAGGCGCGCAGGACGGCGGCGACGGCGTCGTCCCCGCCGCGGCCGAGGGCGGCCTCGGCGAGCCGGTCGGCCAGCTCCTCGGTGACCCGGACGGCGATCAGCCGCCGCAGTTCGGCCAGGCCGCCGCTGACGTGCTTGTACAGCGAGGGCGTGGCCACGCCGGCCCGCGCGGCGACGGCGGCGAGGGTGAGGGCCTCCGGGCCCTGCTCGTCGATGAGGGCGAGGGCGTGGCCGACGACCTGCTCGGGGGTGAGTCCTACTCGGGGCATGGGGACGGTTCTCCGTGGTTCGGGTTCCGGGCGTCGGGAGGTCCGGCCCGGGCTGCGGCTGCTGGACGTCGGCTGCGGGTGGGGCCTGCGCGGCTCGGGCGGGTACAGCTCAGGGCAGGTACGGCTCGGGCGGGGTACGGCTCGGGCCGGTACAGCTCAGGCAGGTGCGGCTCAGGCGGCCAGCTCGGCGAGGAACGGCAGCAGCGCGTCGGCGGTGGCCTGCGGGTGGTCGGCCATCGGGTAGTGGCCGGCGTCCTCGATCATCACCTTGCGGGCGCGCAGGGCGGCGGCCTGCCGGTCGGCGACCAGCTCCGGCTCAGGGAAGTCGGGGTCCTTGCCGCCCATGACGACCAGCGCCGGGCACTTCACGGCGGCGGTCCAGCCGACGGGCGCGGAGTCCCCGTGGACCTGCCCGCGGATGGCGGTCTTGCGGCCGGGCGTCCGCATCGCGGCGACCAGCCCGTCGACGTACGCGTCGAAGTCGGCCGGCTTGGCGGTGGGGTAGGCCATCTTCCGGTGGTAGAGCCCCCAGACCGCGGGGGAGTGCACCAGCAGCGTGCCCATCACGGCGAACGTCGCGCGCTGCAGGGCGTTCGGCGGCAGGTTCTCGACGAAGGCGTCCAGCAGCACGATCCCGGCGACCCGCTCGGGCGCGTCCCCGGCGGCCTTGACCACGGTGGCGCCGGTGTACGAGTTGCCGGCGAGGACGGCGCGCTCGATGCCGAGGTGGTCGAGCAGGGCGAGGACGTCGGTGGCGATCGCGGCCGGCGAGTAGTCCCCCCAGGCGATCGAAGACTCGCCGAAGCCGCGCAGGTCCATCGTGATCACCCGGTGGCCGGCGGCGACCAGCAGCGGGCGCAGGTGGCGGTAGGCGGCCCGGCTGTCGAGCATCCCGGGGAGCAGGACGACGGGGGCGCCGTCGCCCTGCTCGGTGTCGTCGTAGGCGAGCCGGCCGCCGGGAACGTCGAGGTACTGGGTGGTGGGGGCGGTGGTGCCGGACATGGGGGCCTCCTCGGTCCGCCGGGACTGTCATCGGCTGGTGTGCCGATAGCCATAAAGCTAAGGCTAATAGCCTTAGCCGTCAAGTGGCCGACGGGGCTTTGCCCGAGGGGCGGGCGGCCGCGGGGCGTCAGACCCCCTCCACCTTGAACGGGTCGTGCTCGGCCAGCAGCTTCTCCAGCCGGGCCTGGTCCACCCGGGTGACGATCTCGTTGGTCTCCTGCTTGTCGCGGATCACCTTGGCCAGGGTGAACGAGGAGGTGACGGTGTAGAGCAGGCCGATCCCGAGGAAGGCCCGGGTCCAGCCGCCCACCGGGAGGTAGGCGATCCCGACCGCGAGGGTGGTGCCGGAGAGTGCGAAGGAGAGCACGGCCTGGACGTAGTACGCGGCCGTGGTGCGTGACTGCATCGGTGCGTTCATGGCGCCAGGATGGCCGCGTCCGACCGGGCCGCACATGAGTAGAAGTACTCAGATGGGGGGTCGTTCGTTGACGTCCAATCACGTTCGGTAGTGTCAGTTGTCGTCAAACCCCCCAAAACACCCATCAGGTCACGTAGTGTCCGGACCGTGTCCTGCTGCCCCGAACGGATGGCTTGGAATCAGGGGCTCCTAGGATTAACGTTTGATAACGCAGCGCGGTCCGCAACGCCGTACCCAGACGGCACCGTGCGCCGTCGCCTAATCCCACCGACCGGCCTCCGGGCAGGTCAGGGAGCCGGGGAACCACGTTCCTTGGGGTGAATCGGCCGGGCCCAGGCCCAGCCGTAGGAGACCTTCCTGCTCCGAACCCGTCAGCTAACCCGGTAGGCGCGAAGGAAGGAAAGGAGCGCGCCTCCGTGGCGTCGACGCACTCTCCGGCACACCTGCCCGGCTCCCCCGCCGGCACCCAGCTGCTCGACCACCCGTGGCCGCCCGCCCACCCCGGCGAGTACGGCGGGCCCTCCGACGAGGCCGCCCCGCAGACCGCCGAGGCCAACCGGCACCGGATGCCGCGTCAGACCCGCGGGACCGCGCCACTGCTCGGCGTCACCGCCGTCGCCGCCACCCTGGGCGCCACCGGCTTCGCCTCCGCGACCCCGGCCGCCGCGCCCGCCGTCGAGGCCCCCGACGAGACCCCGGTCACCCTCGCCGCCGACCCCGGCCTCGCGCTCGCCGCCCGGATCCAGCAGCAGGCCGACAGCCAGCGCACCGCCGCCGAGGAGACCGCCCGGCTCGAGGCCGCCAAGGAGGCCGAGGCCAAGCGTGCCGCGCAGCAGCAGGAGGCCAAGCGGGCCGCCGAGGAGGCCGAGAAGGCCAAGCTCGCCGCCATCAACCTGCCGGTGCGCGACTACAACCTCTCCGCCCACTACGGCCAGAGCGCCTCGTACTGGGCCCACCTGCACACCGGCCTGGACTTCGCCGCGGACACCGGCACCCCCGTCTACGCGGTCGGCCAGGGCACCATCACCTCGGCCGGCTGGGCCGGCTCCTACGGCTACCGGATCGTCGAGACGCTGCCCGACGGCACCGAGATCTGGTACTGCCACCTCTCCTCGATCATCAAGGGCTCCGGCAAGGTCGTCCCCGGCCAGCAGCTCGGCAAGGTCGGCGCCACCGGAAACGTCACCGGCCCGCACCTGCACCTGGAGGTGCGCCCCGGCGGCGGCGCCCCGGTCGACCCGGAGACCTGGTTCGAGCAGCGCGGCATCACCCCCTGAGGCATCGCATCCCCTGAGGCACCGCACCGCCTGAGACGCCGCACCGTCTGAGACGCCGCACCGTCTGACGCACCGCGAGGAAAGGGCGCCCCGGCCCGGGGCGCCCTTTCGCGTCTCACTCCGCCGGCAGCTGCGCCAGGTAGGCGTCGATCTCCTCCTGGCCCGGCTCCGGCGCGAGGTCCGGGAACTCCGCCACCAGCAGCCGCGGAAGCCCCGGCACCGTCCACTCGCCGATCAGGTCCAGCGCCGCCTCGGCCGCCGCCTCCTCGAACGCCCCGAAGTCCCCGGCCAGCTCGTCCGGCATCGGGCGCCCCAACGCCGTCAGCTCCGCCAGATTGCGGTAGCTGCGCCGCATCAGGCCCTGCTCCAGCAGTAGCCGGGCACCGTCCGTGGCCATCCCGACCGAGAGCACCCGGGCCGCGCCCCAGCCGTCCTCGTCCAGCTCGTCCAGCCACCCGGCCGCCGCCAGCGCCTCGAACGCGGCCCGCCGGTCCTCCTCCGGCAGCTCCCGGAACGCCGCCAGCCACTCCCGCACCGCCGCCTCGTCGGCGACGTCCACGTCGTGCGCGCACAGCAGCACCGCGTACAGCCGGGGCCAGGTCACCAGGTCGGCCCGGCGCAGCAGCCCGGCCGCCACCTCGCCCTGCCACTCGGCCTCCGCGTGCAGCCGCTCCTGCCGCTTGGCGTTGAGCCGCTTCGTCGCCCGCTGGTGATCGATCAGCAGCCGCACCGCCTCGCCGTACGCCAGAGGGTCCTGCTCCGGCGCGGGCTGGACGTACAGGTGGAGCCGCTCGTACAGCAGCTGTTCCACGGCGTCCGAGGTCAGCTCCGGCCAGCCGTCGTGCATCCTGCTCTCGCCCAGCTCCAGCAGCGCCAGCACCGCCCGCAGCGGGGATTCGGCCACCGGCGCGCGGCCCTCGGCCTCCGCCCAGGCGAGCAGGTCGGCGGCCTTGGTGCGCGGGGCGAGCCGCAGGTCTTCTTCTTCCATGTCACGTACGGTAACCGGAAAGCCCGGGTAGGGTCGGCTGACATGGTCCCCGTCCGACTCACCGGCCCCCGCCTGGCCATCCGCGAGTTCCACCACACGCCGGGCGACACCGACGCGCTGCACGCGATCTTCGGCGACCCGGAGGCCACCCGCTACCTGCCCTTCGAGCCGCACGACCGCGAGGACTGCGCCGACCAGATCGAGCAGTACCTGGAGGAGGCGCTTCAGGACGAGCGGACGGTCTACCGGCTCGCCGTCACCCGGCACGCCGACGCGGCCGACCCGGCCGACGCCACCCCGATCGGCAACGCCGCCCTCACCCTCGGCAGCCACCGCTCCGCCCACCTCGGCTACGCGCTGCGCCCGGACGCCTGGGGCAACGGTTACGCGGGCGAGATCACCCGGCTGCTCTGCGATTTCGCGTTCGGGCCGCTGGGCCTGCACCGGCTGGTCGCCCGGGTGGACGTGGCCAATGCCGCCTCCATCCGGGTGCTCACCCGGGCCGGCTTCCAGCCGGAGGGCCGGCTGCGCCACCACGTGTACCTGCGCGGCGCCTGGCACGACTCCTTCCAGTACTCTCTGCTCGCCGACGAGTGGCCGCCGCGCCCGCAGCGCTGAGCACGAGAGCGGAGCGGGGGTTAACCCCACCCCGCTCCGGCGGGGAGCCGGATGTCCGCCCGGCCCGCACTTTGACAGGGTTGAGCCATCAGCCCGACCGGCACCGCCGCAGACCCGAGGACCGAGGCCCAGGCCATGAGCACCAGCGAGAGCATGCAGCGCAGCGAGTACGACTGGCACGAGGGCGTCCGCCGTACCCAGGAGCCGCCGTACGCCTGGCGGGCGCCGTTCTCCTCCTACTTCTACCGGGAGCTGGGCTTCGCCCTCAGCGGCCTGCCCGTCGCCCTCGTCGGGTTCACCTTCGGCGTCAGCCTGTTCTGCTTCGGCCTCGGCACCTTCCTCACCGTCCTCGGCATCCCGGTCCTGGCCGGGCTGACCAGCGGCGCGCGCGGCTTCGGCCGGCTGGAGCGGGCCCGGACACGCTCGATGCTGGCGCTGGACGTGCCCGGACCGGCGCCGGTGCGGGCGGTTCGCCCCGGGGCGTGGGGCTCGATCACCGCGCGGCTGGCGGACGCGGCCGGCTGGAAGGCCGTGCTGTACCAGGTGGTGATGCTCCCGTGGGCCCTGCTGAGCTTCGCGGTGTCGCTGATCTTCCTGTTGATCGGCTGGACGCTCGCGCTCTACCCGGTCTACCACTGGGTCTTCCCGACCTACACCGAGTGGCCCGGCTACCGGCTCTTCGACTTCTGGGACAGCCACGGGGTCGAGCACGTCTACTACGTCCAGTCGCCACTGCAGATCGCCGGGGTCTCGCTGATCGGGCTGTTCTTCGTCTTCCTCACCCCGCAGCTGGTGCGCGGCCTGACCAACGTCAACCGCCTCGCCGTCCGCGGTCTGCTCGGCCGCTGAGCCCCGGCTCCTCGGCCCGCTGCCCCGTACCGGCCCCGCCCGCGCCCGGACGCTCCGGATGCGGGCGGGGCCGGCCCGTGTTCGCATGGCCGGGTGACCGCCCGCACCACCCCTCGCGACGCCGGCCCGGCGGCCGGAGTCCTCGTCACCTCACGCCCGCTGGACGAGTACTGCGGCCTCTTCGGCCTGACCCGCGCCCAGCTCGCCGCCCTCCCCGGGCCGCTGCTCGACTGCCCCGGCGGCGCGGCGGGCCTGGCCGCCGAGGCGCGCGAACTCGGCTGCCACGTGATCGCCACCGACCCGGCGTACGCCCGGCCCGTCCCCGAGATCGAGGCCCGCGCGATGGCCGCCCGGGCGTCGATGGCCGCCGCGCTGGACGCCCGCCCGGACCTCTACCCCGCGCCGTACTTCCACCCGTACGACCGCTACCTGCGCAGCTGGGACCGGGCCCGCCGGCTGTTCACCGCCGACACCGCCGCCCACCCGCAGCAGTACGTGGCCGCCGCGCTGCCCAGGCTGCCGTTCGCCGACGGCACCTTCGCGCTCACCCTCAGCGGGTACCTGATCTTCGCCTACCCCGAGCTGTTCGGCCCCGGGCGGCAGGTGGCCGCGCTGACCGAGCTGGTCCGGGTGACCGCCCCCGACGGCGAGGTCCGGGTCCACCCCCTGTGCGACGGCGCCGGCCGCCGCTGCCCCCACCTCGACGGGCTGCGGCACGCCCTGGGCGAGCGCCGGATCGCCAGCGAGGTCCGCCGTCTCCCGGCCGGCGGCGCGGGCCGCCCGGGGCGTGTGCTCGTCCTCCGGGCCGCCGACCACCGCCGCCGGGCCGGCGTCATAGGGCGTGGCTGACCATTCCGTGCGCCGGGCGGGAACCGCCCGGCCACGCCCGTGCGGTCACTGCGGCGATTCGGCGGGCTGCGGAGCGCCGGCCGGTTCGGCCGGCTGCGGCCCGTCGGCCGGCTGTGCCCCGTCGGCCGGGCCGGCCTGCTGCGGGATGACCGCCGTCGCCTCCAGCCGGGACAGTATCTTCTCCGCCAGCCAGCTCCGGTCCGAGCCGTACGGGATGCCGTCCGGTGCCACCAGCTGCCCGGACACCGCCTCGCGCAGCCGCCCCACCTCGGTGGCCGGCAGCCGGGCGAGCATGCCGCGGGCGGCCAGCAGCGCGTTGTACTGCTCGAAGCCCGAGCGCGGGTGCTCGATCGCCTCCAGCACGCTGGGCAGGTCGGCCAGTGACGGATCGCCCTGCATCAGCGCCAGCGCCTGGATCCGCCGTCCCTCGGAGCCGTCCGCGAACAGCTCGCGCACCTGTTCCGAAGTGAGCGCCGAGCGGCGCGCCGTCGACCGGACCTCGGCCACCACGGTCGCCGGACCGGCCGCCGTGCCCGGCGGCAGCCGGCGGGCCGGCTCCTCGGCACGGTCGGCGCTGCCGCCGAGCAGGCCCAGGTGCCGCATCGCCCGCACCCGCAGGTCGTCCGCGCCCACCTTGTCGCCCCGGCGGTCGCGGTCCTGTCCGGCCAGGAAGAGGTCCAGCGCCTGGTCCGCGTCGGAGAGCACCTGCGGCAGCGTCAGCCGGGTCACCAGCCACCCGGCCAGGAAACCGGACACCAGGAAGTAGAGGACCAGCGCGGCCGAGAACGGCACCGCGCCCTCGTCGCCGCCCAGCGCGGGAGCCAGCGCCGTACCGAGCTGGTGCAGCCGCTCGCCGAGCGAACCGAGCTGGGTCAGCCCGACGCCCAGCAGGACCTTGGTCAGCCAGTCCGAGACCTGCTCCAGATTGGTGTTCGGTACGTACGAGCCGTGCGGCTCACCGCCGGGGCCGCCGGCACCGCCGCGCACCCGCGGCACCCCGAACAGGAACCCCAGCGCGCCGCCCAGCACCACCGACGCCCCGGCCACCACCAGGCCGCCGCCCAACGCCTGCCAGACGTGCTCGCGGCCGAGCGAGAACAGCAGCA
Source organism: Kitasatospora sp. NPDC022785 (assembly GCF_055561295.1). Taxonomy (NCBI): domain Bacteria; kingdom Bacillati; phylum Actinomycetota; class Actinomycetes; order Kitasatosporales; family Streptomycetaceae; genus Kitasatospora; species Kitasatospora sp. NPDC022785. The sequence goes on from NZ_JBVHHB010000034.1 coordinate 76,600, forward strand.
GCCCGAGCAACCCCACCCCGGGCAGCACCCCGGCCGCCCCCCGCTGTGCCGCGCGTCCGGCCGCCCCGCCCCCGGCCCGCCGGGTCGTCCTCGCCATCGCGTACCCCCTGTACCCGTCCCGCTACGGAATCCGGGCCGACTCTAGCGCCGGACCCGGGCGGCCGAAACGCCTCGGACCGGCCCCGGAAACGCAGACAGCCCGTGGGCTGCTCCTCCGCGCCGGCCCTGCGAGGGGCCTGGCGCCGAGGCACCGGGGATGTACCGGTGAGCCCACGGGCCGGGTGACTGCTTGGGATTTCGCCTGCCGGAGGCCTAGGACCTCGCCCTACGCAGGCAGGGGCGGCTCTAGCGAGCAGCCACCTCACGCATCCTGACGGTACTCAACCAGGATCACCTCCTTTCAGTGTGCCGCCACTGTAGGCAGCTCCCCCGAGGGAGGGCAACGGATTATTCGCGGAGAGCCTCTGGGCAGTGGAGGGCCTCGGGCAGTGGACGCCCCCCGGACCGGACGGTGGAGGGCCTCGGGCAGTGGAAGACCCCGGGGCAGCGGGAGGCCCAGGCCGGTGGGCGCCCCCCCGGGCGTCAGAGGGCGGACATGCGAAAGGCCCGGAGGACGAGTCCTCCGGGCCTTCCTGCTACTGAGTAGCGGGGACAGGATTTGAACCTGCGACCTCTGGGTTATGAGCCCAGCGAGCTACCGAGCTGCTCCACCCCGCGTCGGTGAACACAACAATACGGGGAAGCCGCGCGGATGGGAAATCGCTTCCTCAGCGGCCCCGCTCCGGGCCCTTCGCCCGGCGTGCGGAACGGCGTGCGGAACGGCGTGCGGTGCGGGCCCGGGCCCAGGCGGCGAAGCAGATCAGTGCGGCGAAGCAGGGCACCATCAGCACCGCGTAGACCAGCAGGAAGCCGTGGGTGCCGAGGTCGGCGGCGGCGTTCCAGGTGCCGTGCAGGGCCATCGCGAGCAGCAGCCCGGCGGGCGCGGCCAGCCGGGCCAGCCAGCGGCGGCCGGTGGTGAGGGTGACGGCCAGGCCCAGTCCGGTGAGCGCGGTGAACAGCGGGTGGGCGAACGGGGAGAGCAGGCCGCGCAGCACGAAGGTCTGCACGGTGCTGTCGAAGTCCCGCAGGCTGGGCGAGGCGCCGAGGCCGATGCTGTCCAGCCGCTGCTGCTGGTCGTCGGTGAAGGCGCGCCCCAGGTAGAGCGCGTTCTCGGTGAAGGCGAAACCGCAGGCGGTGATCCCGCCGAGGACCACCCCGGCGGCCAGCGTCCGTGGCCGTGCGCGGGCGCGCGGGCGGTCGTGGGTCAGCGGGTAGGGGCGCAGGTACGGCAGCGGGCGCAGGTAGGGGCGCAGTCGTCCGCGGGCGTGCGGGAGGGCGGGCCGACGGCCGTACGGCCGGGGCGGCCGGGGGCCGGGGAGCGGGCGCAGGACGGTCGCGCAGGGGCGGTCGGTGCGGTGGCCGCGGCATCGGAGCCGCTGTCCGAGCGGGAGCAGCAGGACCAGCAGCGCGGCGCCCTTGGCACTCTCCTCGATCACCGGGGTGACCAGGTCGGCGCCCAGCATCTCGCCGAGGCTGCCCTGGTGGGCGGTCAGGTAGGTGCTGGTCCAGCCGTTGGCGAGGATGGCGGCGGTGGTCGCCGCGAAGGCGCCCCAGCCGAGGCAGAACACGGTGTGCCGCAGCGGCACCCGGGCGGTCTGGTTGAGCCAGGCGAGGCCGCCGAGCACGAAGGGCAGCGGGACCATCGCGAGGCCGAGGCCGACCAGCAGCCCGGTGGTCCCGGTCTGGCGGCGGACCAGGTGCAGGATGAGGACGCCGCAGCCGGCCAGGGTGAGGACGGCGGTCGCGGTGACCGAGGAGAGAGCGACCGAGCGGGTGGGGCGCGGCAGCCGGGACGGCGTGGCCGACGCCGCCACGGGGACGGGGACGGGCAGCCGGGGCACGGTGCGGTGGGCCCGGCGCATCCGGGGCCCCGGGATGGTGCGGGTGCCGGCGGTGCGCGTGGGCATCTCTCGGTCGTCGGCGGCCTGGACGGTGGTCCGGAACCCGCCGCCGGACGGGCTGCTCACCCGGCACAGGGTAGGCCAAGGCACCGGCCCCACGGGAGGACTCGGGACGAATCCCCCCGTCCGGACCGGGCCGGACCGCGTTCCACGGGCACCGCGGGGCCGCCGGGTCGAACGCCCGGCGGCGGGTCAGCGGCGGCGGAACAGCAGGTCGTGCACCACGTGGCCCTTGGCGATGCCGGCCCGTTCGAACTTGGTGACCGGCCGCCAGTCCGGCCGCGGCGCATAGCCGGGGATGCTGCCGTCCGGGTGGTCCGCGGGCTCCAGCCAGCCGGTGCCGTCACCCTCGGGGTGCAGGTTCTCCAGCTCGGGGGAGGCGGAGAGCACCTCCAGCATCTGCTCGGCGTACGGCTCCCAGTCGGTGGCGCAGTGCACCAGGGCGCCGGGGGCCAGCCGGGGCAGGACCAGCTCCAGGAAGGACGGCTGGACCAGCCGGCGCTTGTGGTGCTTCGGCTTGGGCCACGGGTCGGCGAAGTACACCCGCAGGCCGGCCAGCGAGGCGTCCGGGAGCATGTCGCGGAGCAGGATCACGGCGTCGCCGGCGGCGAGCCGCACGTTCTGCGAGCCGTCACGCTCCAGCATGCCGAGCAGGTTGCCGTGGCCGGGGGTGTGGACGTCGGCGGCGAGGATGCCCCTGGCCGGGTCGGCGGCGGCCATCGCGGCGGTGGTCTCGCCCATGCCGAAGCCGATCTCCAGGGTGACCGGGAGGCCGCCGAAGAGCTCGCGCAGGTCGAGCGGGCTGCCGTCGATCGCGATGCCGTACTTCTCCCAGCCCCGGTCCAGCGCGCCCGCCTGGGCGTTGGTCATCCGGCCCCGGCGCGGCTGGAAGCTGCGGATGCGCCGCTCGCTGTGCTGGGCCTCGGTGGCCCGGTGCGGGTACATCGGCGCGGGGTAGCCGGCCGGCGCGGCGGAGAGCCGGGCGGACGGCGATTGCTGGGGGATCGGGGCGGTGGCAGTCACAATCAACCGAGTCTACGGGGCCGCCGGGTACGGGCCGCAGGGCCTGTGACGCACGTGACGCGGGGGCCGTCGTACCGGCTCACCCGCCGGCCTCCAGCGCGGCCAGCGCCCGGCGGGCCACCTCGCGGCCGATCGGGAGGGAGGCGGTGGCCGCCGGGGAGGGCGCGTTCAGCACGTGCACCAGGCGGCGGGTGGAGCGCGGGTCGTCCGGGTCGAAGCCGGCGAAGGCGAAGTCGTCCAGCAGCGCGCCGTCCCGGGTCACCGCCTGGGCCCGCACTCCGGCGCCGGCCGGTACGAGGTCCTCGGAGGTGACGGCCGGCAGCAGCCGTCGGACGGCGGCGGTGAACGCCCGCTTGGAGAGCGAGCGGTGCAGCTCGCCGAGCTCGTACCGCCAGTGCCGGCGGGCGATGTGCCAGGTGCCGGGGAAGGCCAGCGTGCCGGCCAGGTCGCGCGGGCGGACGGTGCGCCAGTCGTAGCCCTCGCGGGCCAGCGCGGGCACCGCGTTCGGGCCGACGTGCACGTCGCCGTGGATGCCGCGGGTCAGGTGCACGCCGAGGAAGGGGAACGCCGGGTCGGGCACCGGGTAGACCAGGCCGCGCACCAGCTCCCGGCGGTCCTTGGCGAGCTCGTAGTACTCGCCGCGGAACGGCACGATCCGCATGCCGGGGTCGTCGCCGGCCAGCCGGGCGATCCGGTCGCTGTGCAGGCCCGCGCAGTTCACCAGCACCTGGCAGCGCAGCTCTCCGGCGGAGGTCTGCACCGTCACCCCGTCGGCCCGGCGGGCGACCGCCCGCAGCTCGGTGCCGGTCCGCAGCTCCGCCCCGGCCTCGCGGGCCAGCCGGGCGTAGGTGCCGGCCACGGCGGGGAAGTCGCAGATACCGGTGGTGCCGATGTGCAGTCCGGCGATGCCGGTGACCTCCGGCTCGTACCCGGCGATGCCGGCGCGGTCCAGCTCGGTGACCGGGATGCCGTTCTCCCGGCCGCGCTCGGCCAGCGCCCGCAGCCTCGGCAGCTCGGCCGGGTCGGTGGCGACGATCAGCTTGCCGGTGACCTCGTGCGGGATGTCGTGGGTACGGCAGAACCCGACCATCTCGGCGGCACCCGCGACGGCGTAGCGGGCCTTGAGCGAGCCCGGCCGGTAGTAGACGCCGCTGTGGATGACCCCGCTGTTGCGGCCGGTCTGGTGCGCCGCGAAAGCGGTCTCCTTCTCCAGTACCGCCAGCCGCAGCCCGGGCCGCTCCAGGGTCAGCGCGTACGCCGTGGAGAGCCCGACGATCCCCCCGCCCACCACCAGCACGTCGACGTCGTACGCCACCGCTCGCTCCTCGCTCGACCCGGCCCCCGCCCGCCGATGCTGCCACGGCGGGCGGGGCCGGTCGAGGGGGCCTCAGCGGCCCGCCGGCTCCAGCCACGGCCAGGCCGCGTCCCGGCCCGATTCCAGCAGGGGGACCAGCCGGAACGCGGCGTCGCCCAGCCCGCCGAAGGTGTGGCGGTTCGCCGCGCCGCTCGGGCCGTGGCCGGGGGCGTAGCCGGCCAGGTTCCACGTGTAGACGGGCACCTCGGCCGGGACGGCGGCCAGCGGGTCGCCGTTCCAGTGGCCGGGGCCGGTCTGCTCGTCGGTGACGATGACGACCCGGTCGTGGCCGCGGTAGTGGGTGCGGACGGCCTCCGCGGTGGCGGTGCCGCCGAGGTTGCCGAAGCGCTCCAGGACGCGCAGCACCGCCTCGCCCCTGCCCACCTCGACGACCCGGCTGGTGGAGCCGAACTCGACCAGGTCCGCGTCGGCGGCCCGGACCTTCAGGGCGGTTGCGAAGATCGCCGCCGAGTCAGCCCGGTTGAGCTGGGTCTGCGCGCTCGGCCGGTCGAACATCGAGCCCGAGCGGTCGACCAGGACCAGCGTCCGGCCGGGCAGCGAGGGCACGTTGGCGAGCGAGTGGGAGAGCGCGGTCTCCAGCGCGTGCCCCCAGCGCAGCGAGGGCGCGTGCCGGTGGGCGGCGAGGTAGCGGAACGGGAACTGGCGGGAGCGGTGCACCTCGCCCCGGTCGCTGATCCGCCGCGCGACCTCGGCCGCGGTCTCGTCCGAGACCCCGGCCTGGTCGAAGTTGCGCAGGTTGCGCACCAGTGACATCGGGCCCATGGACGGGATGACCGCCTCCCAGACGTCCGCGTCCAGCGGTCCCTGCAGCCAGCCGGCCAGCGCCTCCCAGGTCAGCCCGGCGGCGGCCAGCCGCTCGGCGCCGCCCTCGGCGGTCACCGCTGCCCGCCGCTGCTCGACGGGCAGCGCGAGCAGCTCGCGGTTGGCGGTGAGCAGTGCGTCCGAGGCCGGCGGCACGGCCTCGTCCGGCCGGTGCCGGCGGTCCAGCGCGTAGCGGAACAGCTCGCCCTGCCAGGGCTTGGCCGGGTCGGGCGAGGGGTGGGTCAGCTCCAGCACGTCGCCGAAGCGGTAACCCTTGGCCGCGGTGTCGTACTTGAGCAGCGAGCGGCCGTTGTAGAGCCGCCGGACGGCGTCCGCGACGCCGCGCTTGAGCGGCTTCGGCAGGGCGCGGCCGTAGCGGGACGTCCAATAGGCGAGCAGCTCGCCGGGCTCGTCGGCGCGCTGGAGGGCGGCGTCGACGGCCTGCCGGGAGAATCCGGGTGCCTTGGCGTCCAGCCGGGCGCGGGTGAACTCGGCGGCGCCGACCAGTGCGGCCGTGCGCAGGTGGGCGCCGGACCGCAGCCAGCGCAGCAGGCCGAGGGTCCACTCCGGGTCGGCGACGGCGAGTTCGCGCACCAGTGCGGTGTAACGGTCGTCCCGGGCCCCGCCCTTCTCGTAGAAGGTGTCCTGGCCCACGAGGTTGGCGACCGACAGCAGGAAGAGTTCGGACTTGGTGTCGCGCAGGAATCCCGTGCCGCCGTTGTGGTTGACGGTGCGCCGCCCGGTGGTGGTCACGGGCGAGATCGGACTCGGCTTGGCGGTACGGACGTTGAAACGCGACATGGTGGAATCCCCCTGCTGGCTGGTGGAACGTGCAGGAGGCATGGCGGAGCAGGGGGTGCCCGAGATCGTGCCGGCCCTGCGGCCGGCGTCGGCGGAGGTGTATGCCTTGTGCTCTACCCGGATTGAGCTAGCGGCCGCGCTCGCGCACGTCACGCCCGGGATTCGAACCCGGAACCGCAAGATCCGAAGTAACCCCCGCCTGCGCACCGGGCACCCCCCGGCGCTCTGCCTCCCGAGATCAAAGGTGGCGGCGGTGTTGTGCGGGCTCGAACCGCAGCGTCGTACCGACGCCTCACCAAGAAGTAACCGCTGCCCGCGCACCGGGAGGTGCGGAAAACCTATTCAGGAATGTGGTGTCCGGAGATCGAGGACGGCTGAGGTGACGAAGCTGCTCTACCGACTGAGCTACACCGACCCGAAGTCGGTGACGGGACTCGAACCCGCGACCCGCCCATTAACAGTGGAAGTAACCTCTGCCTGCGCACCCGGACGAGAGAGACCATAGCCAGGCCTCTCCCGCCCGTGCATCCGAATTACCGCGGGGCGCCGCTACGCCGGGGCGACGATCACCGCGCGCGCCCGCTCCGTCAGTTCCCTTACCCGGCGCTCGCCCTGGAACGGTTCGAGGCGGCGGAGCATCTCCACCACGTACTCGCGGCTGCGCTGGGAGGAGATCCGGCCGGCCACCTCGACGGCGCGTTCGCCGGCCGCGACCGCCGCGTCCAGGTTGCCGGCCTCGGCCTCGGCCATCGCGGAGACGACCAGCCGCAGCCCGTGCGAGCGGACGTAGCCCTCGGTGGGCCGGGCCAGCGCCTCCCGGGTGAACTGGCGGACCTTGGAGGGCACTCCGAGGTCGCGGAAGCACTCGGCGGCGTCGGCCGCGAGCCGGTCGTAGGCGTAGAAGTCGATCCACGCCGGATCGGGGTCCCCGGCGCGAGCCCGTTCGAGTGCGCTCTCCGCCGCGCCGAGCGCCGTCGCGCACGCCGCCGCATTGCGGGCCTTGGCCTGGGCCCGTGCCTCGACCAGGTGGAAGAAGCTCATGGTGCGGGCGGTGGCCAGCCCCCGGTTGCGCTCCAGCGCTGCCTGGGCGAGGTCGACCGCCTCCTCGGCGAAGCCCCGGTAGCCGGCCTGCAGGCTCATCGAGGCCAGGACGTAGCCGCCGAGCGGCACGTCGGCGGCGGCCCTGGCCAGCCGCAGCGCCTGGATGTAGTAGCGCTGGGCCGCCTCGTGCTGGCCGGTGTCGAACGCCATCCACCCGGCCAGGCGGGTGAGTTCGGCGGTCGCGCCGAACAGCGCCCGGCCGACCGCGTCGCTGTACGAGGCGAGCAGCAGCGGCGCAGCCTCCACCCGCAGGCACTCCGGGACCATCGAGGAACGCCAGTCCCCGCCGCCGTACTTGGAGTCCCAGCGGCGGGCCTCCTGGGCGGCCTCGCGGAGCTTGGCGGCGTCCGAGTGGCCGACCCGGTACGAGCTCGCGTCGGCGGGCGTGCGCGGCGCCTCGCGGGCCACCGAGCCGTCCGCCGGGGTGATCAGCCAGCGGGAGACGGGTGTCGCGTACGCGGCCACCGAGAAGGTGCCGGCCAGGCTGTCGCTCCAGCGGCCGCCGCCGGGGCCGCGCCGCAGGTCGAGGTCGACCCGCCAGAGGTCGGTGGCCGAGCGGACCGCCTCGGAGACCTCGCGCGGGAAGGCCAGGCCGAGTTCGGGCGCCGGGTCGGTGTCGCCGAGGCCGATCTCCTCCAGCGGCACCGGCCGGCCGAGCTTGCCGCCGATCGCGGTGGCGATCAGGTGCGGGACGGGGCCCTGCGGGACCATGCCCTTGCTGACCCAGCGGGCGACCGAGGTCTTGTCGTAGCGCAGCGTCAGTCCCCGTTGGGCGCCGAGGTCGTTGACCCGACGGGCCAGGCCGGCATTGCTGATCTGCGCGAGGGTCAGGAGCGTGCCGAGCCGTTCGTTCGGTCCTCGTGGGCTGACGGTCATGGTGGCGGCGGCACCTCCTGCGGCCTTGTGCGCGGGGCCCGGGCGGCACCGGGCCGTAGCTGCTGTACCTAGAGTAGTCGGACGCGTTCCGAGGGTTAAGGGGCCGCATTCCGGATGGCGGGATCGCGCACCCGGCCGCGGTCGGGGGTCGGTCCGGCGGGCGCTCCGGCGGGGTCGGTCCGGACCGTCCGGAACCGGCCGCGGGCGGTGGGTCCGGCCGCGCGCCGGAGCGTTGTGCTCCGGTCCCGTGTCGATGTGCGCCCGGCCGTGCCCCCTGGCCCGACCGGCTGGTCGGCGATTCGCTGGTGGTCGTGGGTCGGCCCGCCGTCGAGGACCCGGCGGGCCGGGGGATGCCGCCGTCTCAATCCCCGCGGACGGTGGCGGAGTCCGGGAGGGCATGCGGATGCCCTCCCGGGCCGAACGACGCCTTTCGGCCATCCCGCGATGGCCATGACAAGGCGGCCGTGAGGGCGGTCCGGGCCGTGGAGGGGGAGGCCCGGCCCGCCCGGCGGGAGCCGCGGAGCCGCCCGGCAGTGCGGCCGGAGCCGCCCGGCCCCGCGGCGAGGTGCGGCCCGGTGACGGAGCCCGGTGCCGCCCGGCGACGCGAAATCGGAAACGCCAACTCCGGTCACGCGACCGCGAACCGGTGGCACGATGTCTCCTGACGGCGCGCCGGATCCGCGGTGGGCGGCCGCCGCGGCGCGCCACGGGCTGGCAGAGGGCGGCCCGGCGGCGGACGCGCCGCACGGCGGCAGGTCCTCGTCCGGTGGAGGCGCGATGCGGTGGCTGACGGGCTGGAGCACGGGCTCACCCCGGGCGGGCGCCCCGGCGCACGAGGCGCCCGGCGCGGTGGAACCGATTGCCGCGCGCCCCCTCTGGACCGGCCCCAATCCGCTCTGGGCGGTCGGCGACTGGCGGCCCGGGGAGATCCGCCTCGCCACCCTCCGCCCCGGCGCCCGCGCCACGGTCACCACCGGCCCGGCCGGCCCCGACCCCGCCGAGGACACCCCCGCCACCACCCGGCTCGCCGTTCTCGGCCACTGTGGCGCGTCCGACGCCGAACTCGCCGCCGGCCTCGCCGCCGCCCGCGGCGGCGCCGTCCGCCACCTCACCGCCTGGCCCGGCAGCTACACCGTCGTACTGCGCACCGGCACCCGCTCCACCGTGCTGCTCACCGACCTCGCCGGCGCCCAGCCCGTCTTCCACACCCCCTGGGCCGGGGGCACCGCGTACGCCACCGCCGCCCTCCCGCTGGCCGACCTGGTCGGCGCACCCCTCGACACCGGCCACCTCGCCGCCCGGCTCGCCTGCCCCGAGTCCCCGGAGGCGCTCGGCACGGGCACCCCGTACCTCGGCGTGCGGCAGGTGCCGCCGGGCTACGCGCTGGCCATCCGGGGCGGCCGTCCCTACCTCTCGGCGTACGACGAACCCGCCGGCGCGGCGCAGCAGCGCGGCGAGGCGCCGGCCGTCCGCGAACTCACCCGCGCCCTGCTGGAGTCGGTCCGCTCCCGGGTCCGCACCCCCGCGCCCGGCCCCGGGGCCGGTGGCCGGGCCCGGTTGGGCGTCGACCTCTCGTACGGGACGGCCTCCGCCACCGTCGCCCTGCTCGCGGCCGCCGTTCCGCTCGCCCCGGTGCCGGGTGCGGGTATCCCGGCCCACGGGGCGCCGCCGGTCCGGGGGACGCAGAGCGGTGAGGGTGCCCGGAGCGGGGCCGTGAAGGGTTCCTGGGCCCGCCCGGCCGCCCGGCCGCCGTCCGCCCCGGAGCAGCTGGCCGCCGTGACCCTCGGCGAGACCGGGACGCCGGCCACCCTCGCGCTCGCCCCGGACCTGCCCCGGCTGCGGCACACCGTGCTCGCCCCCGGCCCCGGCACCCTCCCCTACGCGGACCTGCGGGCCGAGCCGCAGGCCGGCCGGCTCACCGACGAGCCGGGTGCCGAACTGGTCGCCGCCGCCCGGGCCGAGGCCCGCTTCGACGCCGGCGGCACCGACCACCTCACCGGGTACGGCGCCCGCCAGGTGCTCGACGGGCACCCGGCCCGGCTCGCCGACCTGGTCCGGGCCGGCCGCCCGCGCGAACTGCTGCCCCCGGTGGCCGCGCTGGCCGGCGCCGACCGCGCCGCCGTCGGCGTCCTGGCCGGTGCGCTGCGGACCCCGCTCACCGTGGTCCGGGCCGCCCACCGGCTCTCCCGGATCCGCTACGCCGAGGCGCTCGACGACGCCGCGGTGAAGCTGACGCTCCGGCACGTCCCGGACGGGGGCGGGACGGCCGGCGCGCGTTCGGCCGACGACCTGGCCTGGTGCGTCCCCGGTCCGGCGGCCCGCTGGCTCTCCGACGAGGCGCTCTCTGCGGTCGCCCTGCGGCTGCGGCTGGCGGCGCGCGAACCAGCGCCCGCCGAACTGCCCGGCGCACGCCGGGCCCGGCACGCCCTGCACAGGCATGCGCGCGGGTTCCGCACGCTGGTGCACGTCGCCGAGCAGCCCGGCCAACGGCTGCACGCGCCGTTCCTGGACAACCAGGTGGTCCGCGCGGCCCGTCTGCTGCCCGACGACGTCCGGCTCCAGCCCGGTGCCCGGCCTGCCCTGCTGCATGCCGTCCTCACCGGCGCCGGCCGCACCGACCTGCCGCCCGACTGGGGCCGCGGCCCCCGCCCCGACCGCACCGCCGCCGCCCGGGCCGGCCTGCGGCTGGCCGCCGACGGCCTCGCCGAACTGTTCGACGCCCCGCTGCTCGCCGAGGCGGGCCTGATCGACCTCCCCGCCGTCCGCGCCGGGCTGGCCCGCTCCGCCGACCCGGCCACCCCGCTGCCGCCCGGCACCCTGGCGGGCCTCGCCGAACTGGTCGCCACCGAGCTCTGGCTCCGCCGCGTCCGCGCCCGCCGCCACGGTGCCTGCTGGACCGGCCTCCCCCTCGCCCAGCGCCCCGCGCTCGCACCGGCCCGCCTCGCCTGACCCGCCTCGCCTGACCCGCAGGAGCACGGCGGGGCGAGGGGCCCGTTGTGAAGGCCCGGCGCGGCTCGCCCGTCCGGATGGGCGGGGCGGGCAATCATGGCGCCATCCCGTCCCGTCCGTCCCCCAACCGTGGAGGCCGTGGTGACCAGCGCCAGCCCGGATCCGTCCGTTCCCGTCGTCCTGTCGGTGCTCGGCCGGCCGCCGACGGGCCGCCCGCCCGGGGTGCTGGCGGCGTGCGACGGTTCGGACGGCTCGCTCTGGGCGCTGGACCGGGCGATGACCGAGGCGGAGCGGTTCGACCTGCCGCTCTACGTGCTCGCGGTGGTCAACCCGGCGCCGGCCGGGTACCCGCCGGGGATGGCCGAGCTGGTGCAGGAGAGCGTCGAGACGCTGGTCGAGAGCATGGCGGACGGCCTGCGCCGCGCGGTGGCCGCGGTGCAGCGGGCCCGGATCCGCCGGTACGAGGGGGAGCTGTCGCTGCACGTGGTGCTCGGCAACGTGATCGAGGTGCTGCTCGCCGCCTCGGGCCGGCAGCACACGCTGGTGCTCGGCACCCGCGGCAACGGCGGCTACGCCCGGCTGCTGTTGGGCTCGGTCAGTTCGGCGGCGGTCCACCACGCGGTCTGCCCGGTCCTGGTCGTCCCCGCACCGCCGAACCCGTGATCCGCCGCGGTGGGCCGGGCCTGCCGGGAATGTCCCGAGATGGTTCATCGTTCACCTATCTCGGAACCCATCCTCCCCACCCCTGGAGAACGCCCGTCATGAAGGTCGAGATCTACTCCGACATCGCCTGCCCCTGGTGCTACATCGGCAAGCGCCGCTTCGAGGAGGCGCTCGACGGCTTCGCGGGCAAGGAGAACGTCGAGGTGGTCTACCGGCCGTACCAGCTGGTGCCGGACGCGCCGGCCACGGCGAGCCCGCACCGCGCCTGGCTGGCCGAGCGCTACGGCCCGCAGTCCGTCGCGATGGACGCGCGGGTGGCCGAGCTGGGCCGCGCCGAGGGCATCACCTACGACTTCGACACGGCGCTGCACGCCAACACCTTCCTCGGCCACCGGCTGCTCCACCTCGCCGAGACCGAGTACGGCGCGGCCGTCCAGGGCCGGCTGAAGGAGGCGCTGCTCAAGGCGCACTTCACCGACGGCGTGGACGTCGGCGACCGCGCGGCGCTGACCGAGGTCTCCGTCGCGGCCGGCCTGGACCGCGACCGGGTGGCGGCCTACCTCGCGGGCGACGAGGGCACCGCCGAGGTCCGCGCCCAGCTGGCGGAGGCCCGTGAGCTGGGCATCACCGCCGTGCCGACCTTCGTCTTCGAGGGCAAGTGGGCGGTCCAGGGCGGCCAGGAGGCCGAGACCTTCCGCAAGGTGCTGGAGCAGGTCGCCACCGAGATCGGCGAGCGCCGCCCGGTGCCGGTGCAGGTCGCCCCGGCCGGGGAGGCCTGCGCGGACGGCGCCTGCGCGATCTGACCCGCCCGCTGCCCGCGGAGAGGCACCGGCTGTCCGGCCACGGAGAGCGCCGGCTGTCCACGGAGAGCACCGGCTGTCCGGAGGACCACCACGAGCACGCCCCCCCCCGAGGCCCGCTTCACCGCGTCAGACGCACCTGAAGCGGGCCTCGGCCCAGTCCGCCGCGTTCAGTGCCGACCAGAAGCCGTGCGCCGGGGTGACGACCAGCCGGATCGACTTCTGCCCGTCCAGCGGCACGTGCACCGGCACCGCGTCGTCCCCCGTGGCCAGGACCGGTGACCGCCAGAGCGTGCGGCCGTCACCGCCCTGCACGGAGAAGACCACGCCGCCGGGCGAGGCGGTGACGTCGTCCACCCCGGCCAGCGCGTCGAAGGACGTGCAGCCGCGGTTGAGGTCGATCTGCGTGCTGGCGGGCGCGTGCACGGTGATGCCGTGCGCGTGCCGGGTGCCGCCGATCGAGACGCTGTCGCGCTGCCAGAACCAGTCGCTGCCCTTCTGCCGGATGCTCGGGCCCGGCGGCGGCACCCGGTTGTTGCCGGGCTTGCGCACCGGCAGGTCGTCGGCCCAGAAGTCGGTCGGGGCCGGCGGCGTCGGTGTCGGTGTCGGTGTCGGCGGTTTCGGTGTCGGCACCGGCGGGAGCGTGGGGGTGGGCACCACAGGCACGTCCGGCGTGGGCACCGGCGGCACGACCGGCGTCGGCACCTCCGGCACGGGGGGCTTCGGCGGCAGGGGCTTCGGCGTCGTCGTGGCGAGTGCGGGCGTCGGCGTCGGGGACGCCGGGCGCGGGCTCGGCGCGGGTGGCGGCGGCACGGCCTTGGGCGCCGGGCGCGGCGGGGCCTTCGGCGCCGGCGTGGCGGACGGACTCGGCGCGGGCTCCTCCGCCGCCGGCGGCGGAGGAGCGGGGCTGCTCGGGGCCTGGCGCGGTGGCGCCGGCGGGGCCGGTGGCGGCGCGGGCACGGCGGGGGAGGAGGCCGGGGGAGCGGCCAGCGGGGGCTTCGGCTCGGGCGCGCCGGTCAGTGCGTACGCGGCGACGGCGGCCGCGGCCACCGCGACGGCGGCGGCGATCCCGGCCTTCGCCGCGGCGCCCAGGCCCTGGCCGACCGCCGCACCGGTGGCCCCGCTGCCGGACCCCGCCGCACCACCGGCGGCACCGCCCGCCGTCGCGCCCGCCGTCGCGCCGCCCGTCGCACCTCCCGAGGCCGCCGACGTGGCCGCCGCCGATCCGGCCGCCGCACCGCTGACCGCCGCCGCCCCGCCCACGGCGGCCGCGGCGGCGCTGAAGCCACCCAGGCCGACCCAGACCAGCACGCCGCCGGGCAGCAGCGCCCGCAGACCGTGGTTGATCTCGGACAGCTCCAGGCAGGCGGCCGTGCACCGGTCGCACTCCTTCAGATGCCGGCCGACCTCGGCCGACGCCCGCTTGCGCAGCGAACCGCGCGCGTACGCGCCGAGCCGGTTGGCGTACGCCTGGCAGGCCCGGTCCTGGCTGCCCGAGACGTGCGCCTGGAGGAACCCCGCGGCCAGCCGGTCGCGCGCCCGGTGCGCCTGGACGGCGGTGGCGTTGGCGGTCTTGCCGAGCATCACCGCGACGGTCTTCGGGGACTCCCGCTCGACCTCGGTGTGCCAGAGCACCATCCGGTCGTCCTCGGGCAGTTCGGCGTAGGCCTGCATCACCATGCGCTGGTCGGCCATCGCCATCGCCCAGGCGTCGGCCCCCGGGTCGGCCAGGTCGAGGTCGAGGGTGGCGACCGAGGTCTGCGCGAACGCGCTGAAGTCGTCGACGAGTTGTTCGCGGCGCTCGCTGCGGGTCCAGGCGGCGGCGACGTTGCGCACCGCGGTCAGCAGGTAGGCGCGGACGGCGAACTCAGGGCCCTTGCCCGCCTTCAGCGCCTGAAGGGTGCGGGCGAACACCTCGCCGGCGAGGTCCTCGGCGGTGAAGCTGTCACGGCAGCAGGTCCGCGCGTAGCGGCGCACCGAGTCGGCGTGCCGGCGGTAGATCTCCTCGTACGCGGCGTCGTCGCCGGCCCGGACGAGGGCGGTCAACTCGGCGTCGGAGGGCGGGCGCTCGCCGTCCACCGGGTCGGCGGGCGCGGGCACGGTCGGGCGGGCGGGGACGCCGTCCCCGACGAAGGCCTCGGGGGCGACGCCGCCCCGGCCGGCCGTGGCCTGGCCGGGGACGCGGGTGGGTGGGAGCGCGGCGGCGGAGGCGGAGAGCGATTCGCGGCTGGGCATGCCGGCCTGGTCCGGCACCTGTCCCGGGTTCCCGGGATTGCCCGGGGTCCCCTGCTGTCCGGACCGCTGATGTCCGGACGGTGACGGCCCTGACCGTCCGGGCAGGGCGCCGGGCGTGTGCCCCGGCGCGTGACCGGGCGAACCGGCGCTCGGACCGTCAGCCGCGCCCTGCGGCCCGCCCGTGCCCGATCGGCCGAAGTCGAGGCCGTAGCCGTAGTCGTTCTGTTCCTCGGCGCTCACAACGGACCCCAGATTCCACGACAGCCCCCGCAGTGTGGCAGGGCGCGCGGGAGTACGTGGGCGCACGATTTCCCGTCGTACGGCGCCGAGTGCGCGCGAACGGCGCGCATCGGGACATTGGCTCCAACCACGGGCAAAGGATGGCATAGCGCAGAGTTGGGCGGTAGCCGGACCGCCGTGACCCACTCTTCCGAGGGGCCGTCGCGGATGTGTTCGGCCCGCGCCCTGCGTCCGGGAGCACGGCGGCCGAACGGGGCGAGCCCCGTTCGCGCGCGCCGCTCCGACGTCCAACCCGCCTGCCCGAAACGGACGGAGGCCCCCGGTGGCCGGAGCTCAGCGCGCCCGCAGGCCGTCCAGCAGGATCTGCAGCAGCCGGTCGGCCGGGCCCACCGCGGGCTGACCGTCCGTCTGCCGACCACTCGTCACCGGTGAACCGCCCGCCGGGGCCGCCGCCGACGCGTGCGCGGGCTGCTCCCCCGCGACCGCGCGCGTGGCGTGCACCGGCACCGAGGCGGTCAGCACCAGCACCACGTCCGCCACCGTCACCCCGGGGCGCAGCTCGCCCGCCGCACCCGCCCGGGCCACCAGCGCGGCCAGCAGCTGCAGCAGCAGCCGCGGGTCCGCATCGGCCGGCGCCGGCTCCCCAGCGTCCTGCTGCGCCACGGCGCCGGCCGGTCCGGTGCCGTGCGCCCGGGTGCCGTGTGGCTCGAACCGGCCCCCGAGGAGCCCGCCCGCCCCCGCCGGATCGCCGGAACGCTGCCCCGGCACCCGGCCCAGCTCCTCCGCGTACCTGAAGGCCTCCGGCGGCAGCAGCCGCCCGGCACCCGTGGACACCGCCCGCGCCAGGTACCCGGCCAGCGACTCCCAGGCGCCCCCGCCGCCGTACAGCGACTCGCGCGCCTGCGTGGTCAGCCAGGCCACCTCCTCGGCGGCGATCCGCTGGACCAGCACCTCCTTGCTCGGGAAGCGCCGGTACACCGTGCCGACCCCGACCCCGGCCCGGCGCGCGACCTCCTCCATCGGCGCGTCGTAGCCGAACTCGCCGAACACCTGGCGGGCCGCACGCAGCACGCTCTCCAGGTTCCGCCGGGCGTCCACCCGCAGCCTGGCCCCGGGCGCCGGACCGCCACCGCCCTGCGGCGGCTCGGCCCGGTACGGCACCCCGGCGTACGCCGTCCCGGCCTGCGCCGTCCCGGCCTGCACCGGAAGGTCCGCGGGGCCGCGCTGCTCCGGCACCACACCCTGGACGGCACGCGGTGCATCCCGCCCCAACAGTCGATCCTGCTCCATCATCCCAACTCTCCCCCGCAGGCGCCCGATCCCGGGCCCTGTCGTCGCCCGCCCCTGCACCCCCCGGTGCAGCTCCGTCCGTTGTCAGAAATGACCCGATGACCCATCGCTCGTGCCGGTTGTGCCGCTCGCCCTGCCCAGGTGGTGCCCGACCACGATCGCCGGACCGCACATGTCCGACCGCATACGCATGAACGCCACACGTTTGAGGCCTCGTGCGGGACTACCCTTCCCCGGATCACGCTCCCGCAGTCGGGTTGCTCCCGCCAACGCTGGAACTGGCCGTAATGGCAGCTCCACGGTGCGTCGCCGCCGGTTGACATGGCGATGGCCGCTCCGACACGCAATCCGACCATAGTTCACCGCCGTTGAAAGCCGAAAGTGCGTCAGAAACTCGCCCCGGCAGCACATCCGGCCCCACCTGTCCACTCCCGCCCCAACTGCCTCGGCACGGACTGTGGACAAGAGGGCCCCCGACGGTCCTTCATGGAGGGCGTGGTGGGGGGTGCCCCGGCCGACGGGGCCGGGGGAAGGGTCACTTCGGCCGGAGGTGCGCTATCAGGATCCTGATCGTCGGGGGCGGCTGCGCCGGGATGTCCGCCGCGCTGCACCTCCAGCGCGGCCTGCGCGATCGGCTCCGCCGCGGCGACGTGGAGATCACCGTGGTCGAACCGCAGTCCTACCTGACCTACCACCCGCTGCTCGCCGAGGTCGCGGCCGGCTCGATCGACCCCCGCCACGTGGTCGTCCCGCTGCGCCGCGCGCTGCCGGACTGCCGCGTCCTCACCGCCCGGATCACCCGGATCGAGCACGCCACCCGCCGGGCCTGGGCCGACGCCGCCGGCCAGGGCGAACCGCCCGCCCCCGTCGAGCTGGACTACGACGTCCTGGTGGCGGCCCCGGGCTCGGTCTCCCGGACGGCACCCGTCCCCGGCCTGGCCGAACACGGCCTCGGCTTCTCCACCGTCGGCGAGGCGGTGAGCCTGCGCAACCACGTCCTGGAACAGCTCGACCTCGCCTCCGCCACCCGTGACCCGGCCCTGCGCCAGGCCGCGCTCACCTTCGTCTTCGTCGGCGCGGGCTACGCGGGCGTCGGCGCGCTCGCCGAGCTGGAGGACATGGCCCGGTACGCGGTCCGCGACTACCACAACATCAGCCCCGAGGACCTGCGCTGGGTGCTGGTCGAGGCCTCCGGCCGGATCCTCGCCGAGGAGTCCCCCGAGCTGGCTGCGCACACCCTGGCCCAACTGCGCGAGCGAAGCGTCGACGTCCGGCTGCACACCACCCTGGAGTCGGCCGCCGGGCGGGTCATGGCGCTCTCCGACGGCAGCCGCTTCGCCGCCCGCACGCTGGTCTGGACGGCCGGGGTGCGCCCGTCCCCACTGCTGCGCGACACCGACCTTCCGCTGGACACCTCCGGCCGGATCCGCTGCCTGGCCACCCTGCAGGCCGTCGGCCCGGACGGCCGGGCGCTGCCCGGGGTCTGGGCCGCCGGGGACGGCGCCGCCGTACCTGACCCGCACGCCGACGGGGCGCCCTGCGCGCCCAACGCCCAGCACGCCTTCGCGCAGGCCGAGCTGCTCGCCGCCAACGTGCTCGTCGCGCTGGAGGGCGGCCCCCGGGCGGCGGGCATCGCCGAGTACCGGCCGGACCGCGCGGCCTGCTCGACCTCGCTCGGCCTGCGCCGGGCCGTCGCGCACACGCGGCGCGGCGGCCGGCTGACCGGCCGGCGGGCCTGGTGGCTGCACCGGGCCCGGCACCTGCGCCGGATGCCGAGCACCGACCGGAGGGTGCGGGTCCTGATGGACTGGCTGCTGGGCGGGGTGTTCTCCCGCGAGGTGGTCTCGCTGGGGGCGGTCGAGCACCCCCGCTCGGAGTTCGAGGCGGGGTTCGGTCCGGGCTCCGGGCCCGGCTCCGGGCCGAGGTCCGGGCCCGGCTGTGACTGACATGACGGCCGCGCCGTGCGCGCGCGACTTCCGGAATCGGGCCTCCGCCTGACAGGATCTGCCCAACCGAGTCATTACCCCGTGTGCCAGTGCGCATACAAAAAGTGATGATATGCCTGGAAACCGAGGAAGCGGCCGTCGTTTGAATCTCATGCGCTGGAGCGCCCGGCTCACCGGAGTCCCTTGGCGTGCCGCCCCGTCCACGGGGACCGGCACCGACCAGGGCGCGCCGTCCGGCGACGTCGTGGTCCCCAGCCCACGCGACCCCACCAGCCTCGTCAGCCCGACCGAGGTGCTCGACCCTCAGCGGCCCCAGGACCTCCGCGAGGTGCTGAACCGCATTCCCGCCCCGGTCGCCGTCACCTACGGCCCGCTGCACCAGCTCGGCTACGCCAACCGCGCCTACCGCGAACTCTTCGGCGACCGCCCCACCGGTCTGCCCGCCTGCGACGCCCTGCCCGAACTCGGCACCATGGGCGTCCTGCCACTGATGGACCAGGTCATCCGCGGCGGCCGGCCGCGCAGCGTCAAGGCCCGCTGCATCCTCGGCCTCACCGGCAACCGCTACTACAACGTCTCCTGCGTCCCGCTCAGCCGCCAGGAACACCGCACGGACCCGGGCGACACCGACGAGCCCAAGGAGACGCCGCCCGCCGGCGTCCTCATCTTCGCCGCCGAGGTCACGGACCAGGTCCTCGCCGCCGCCCGCCTCCGGGAGGCCGAACGCCGGCAGCGCGAGGCCGCCGTCACCCTCCAGCGCAGCCTGCTCCCGCAGAAGCTCGACCAGCCGGCGGACCTCCGGGTCGCCGCCACCTACCAGCCGGGTGGCGCCGAGGCCGCGGTCGGCGGCGACTGGTACGACGTCATCGCCATCGACGGCGGCCGGACGGCACTGGTCATCGGCGACGTGATGGGCCGCGGACTGCGCGCCGCCGCCGTCATGGGGCAGCTCAGGACGGCCGTCCGCGCCTATGCCCGCCTCGACCTCCCCCCGCACGAGGTGATGAGCCTGCTCGACGGCCTCGCCATGGAGATCGACGCCAACCAGATCGCCACCTGCGCCTACGCCGTCTGGGATCCCCGGCGCCGCACCCTCACCTACGCCTCCGCGGGCCATCTCCCCATGCTGTTGCGCTGCCCCGACGGCACCGTCCTGCGCGGAGAGGAACAGAACGGCCCGCCGCTCGGCACCGGCGGCGGCGTCCACGTCTCGCACACGCTGCGCCTGCTTCCCGGCACCACCGGCGTCCTCTATACGGACGGCCTCGTGGAGCGCCGGGACGAGGACATCGACCAGGGCCTCGACCTCCTGGCCCGCACCCTCACCGGCGCGGTCGGCGCTCCCGAGGTCATCTGCGCCAGGCTGCTCCGGGCGATGGGCGTGACCGCGGAGCACGACGACGACGTCGCCGTGCTCGCCTTCCA
The DNA here is from genome assembly GCF_055561295.1 of Kitasatospora sp. NPDC022785. Lineage (NCBI taxonomy): Bacteria > Bacillati > Actinomycetota > Actinomycetes > Kitasatosporales > Streptomycetaceae > Kitasatospora > Kitasatospora sp. NPDC022785. The sequence goes on from NZ_JBVHHB010000034.1 coordinate 96,125, forward strand.
ACTGCCGGCCGAGGAGAACCCTCCGGAGCCGAAGCCCCGGCTGGAGCTGCAGGAAGGGCTACGGACCGGGGTTGACCCGGACCCGCAAGAGGTCTAGTGTTCTTCGAGCTGCCTGGCAGGGAGCACCGGACACGCATCGGCGCGGACGGTCCCGGGGCAGCCAATCCCTAGAAACACACTTCCCGGTTCGGGCTGGGTCGCGTATTGCCTTTTTCGGCGACGCGGCTCGGGTCTTATTCGGCGTGCCCGTTTATATGGATTGCGGCCGGATTCGCCTTTCGAGGCGGGGATGGGCTAGAGTTTGAAACGTCGGACGGGGCGTCAAGCCGCAGAAGAC